>DASTLA010000128.1:0-3178 GCA_035715525.1 Nitrospiraceae bacterium | reverse complement strand
AGTTGGGGTCGTACACACTGTTGAACTTCCAGAGCATCTTCACAAAGTTGGTCTGCCCACGGAGCAGATGCCCTGCGGCGATACGGGCCGTAGACTTCAACGCCGTCCATCCGAGGTGCTTGGTATTCAAGACCTGTTGCGTCTTGACCAGCTCTTCATAAAACTCGTGCAGCGGCAGCGTCGTCGGGAGGACCGCGTGTTGGATATCGTAGAGGCGGTAGTCGCGTGTCGTGACACGCCGTGCTTCCGTATGCCAGGTCTCCGTGCCGGGATAGGGCGTATTGACGCTGACGTTGACGATTTCCGGAATCTCCAAACACCACTGGCGCACGACTTCAAAGCGCTGGCGATCCCACGAGGGATCGGCGATCAGATTGATGGCCACTGTGATGCCCAGGGACCGGGCAAAGTCGAGGGCTTCGAAATTCTTATTGAGGGTAATCCGTTTGCGATGGAGGGCGAGACCCTCCTCGTCGATGGCTTCGATGCCGATGAACATGTAGGAAAGTCCAAGACGTTTCCAGAAGTGGAAGACCTCCTTGTTCCGCAGGAGCACGTCGCCGCGCGTTTCCAGATAGTACTGTTTGCGGATACCGCGACGGGCGACGGCCTCGCCGATGGCCATTCCCTGTTTTGCCTGAATGAACGCCACATCATCGACGATGAAGACCCCGGGCTCGCGCACCCGGCTCAAGTCGTCGACAATGGCCTCGGGGCTCCGGACGCGATAGCTGCGGCCGTAGAATGTCCAGGCGCTGCAAAACGAACAGTCCCATGGACACCCCCGCGTGAATTCGATGGACGCGCAGGGGTCGAGCACACCGATGAAGTATTTTCTCCGATGACGGAGCAAGTCGCGGGCCGGCTGGTGATCGTCGAGGTGCTCGAGCATCCGAGCCGGCGGCCCTTCGCCTGCGGGCGTCACGGCGCCGGGTATGAGACGCAGATCCTTTCCCCCACCGGTGAGCGCCGCGAGCAGCGGCCCGATAACCGTTTCTCCTTCCCCCTTTACCACGCAATCGATTGCGCCGTCGGCATGTGTCAGCAGGGCGTCCGCGACGAAGGAGGCGCTATGACCTCCGACGAAGACCCTGCACGCCGGCAGCAGCTGTTTCGTCAGCTTGGCGAGATCGACAATCTCCGGCACGTTGGCCAGATAATTACAGGAGAATCCCACGACCTCCGGGCGTTGCTCATGCAGCAGGCGCATGTAGTCGCGGTGCGATTCCACCTGCAGGTCGAGCAGCGTCACCCGGTGACCGAGCGCGCGCGCCGCCGAGGCGACCAGCTCTGCGCCGAGCGGTTCCAGGCGCAGATAGATCTTTGTGTACATGAGGGGACCGGGATGCACGAGCAGGACGTTCATGTCCGACCTCCTTCGTAGTCCCTTCACTCTAGGGAGTCATGAGGTTCAGCGCAACGAGGGGTCGACCTAGTCGGCGCCTCGTCGTTGGGAGGGAGGCCGGCGCGCGCAACTCGAACCTCCCGCCTCGTCGTCCTCTATGATATGCTGCGCAACATTATGGGTCCCACTTCCACCGAACAGAGCGAATTGGCGGCCGCGACGGCCAAGCGCCGGAGGTTTGCCATCATCAGTCACCCGGATGCCGGAAAGACGACTCTGACGGAAAAACTGCTTCTCTACTCGGGATTGATCAGGACGGCCGGGATGGTGCGTGGACGCAAAGGTGGAAAGACGGCGGCCTCCGACTGGATGGGGATGGAACAGGAGCGTGGGATCTCCATTACCGCGTCCGCCATGCAGTTTCCGTACAAGGATGCCGTCATCAATCTGCTTGATACGCCGGGACACCAGGATTTTTCGGAGGATACCTACCGGACGCTGACTGCCGCGGACAGCGCGATCATGGTCATCGATGCCGCGAAAGGCGTTGAAGCCCAAACGCGAAAGCTGTTTGCGGTCTGCCGCATGCGGCGCATTCCGGTGCTCACGTTCGTGAACAAGATGGATCTCCCGGGACGGCAGCCCTTGGATCTCATGACCGAGGTCGAGCAAGCCCTAACAATCCATGCCAGCGCTGTGAACTGGCCCATCGGATCGGGCAGCGATTTTGCCGGGATTGTGACGCGCGAGGACAACCGCGTCGCGCTTTTCAGCAAGACCGCGCACGGCGGCGCCACGAAAGTCGATGTGCGGACCATGGACCTGGCGGATCTGGCGGCGAGCGGCCGTGTGTCTCCGGACGTCATGGCGCAGGTCCAACATGATTTGGAATTGCTGGCGATCGCAGGGAATCCGTTCTCGCACGAACGGTTCCTGGAAGGAGACGTGACGCCGGTGTTTTTCGGGTCGGCGCTGACGAATTTCGGCGTCGAAAGTTTTCTGGATGCCTTCGTGCGCCTGGCGCCGTCTCCCGGTGCACGGCCGGCCGACGGCGATGATGGAGTCGAACTGGCTATAGATCCGATAGAACGGCCGTTCAGCGCGTATGTCTTCAAGCTTCAGGCGAATATGAACCCGAAGCATCGCGACAGCACGGCGTTTCTCCGGGTCTGTTCCGGCCGCTTCGAACGGGACATGGTCGTGAAGCATCAGCGGCTGGGCCGCGAGGTGCGCTTATCCAGGCCGCATAGCCTGGTGGCACAGGAACGCAGCACGGTCGAAGAAGCCTTTCCCGGCGACATCATCGGCATCATCAACCCCGGCGTCTTCGCGATCGGAGACACGATTTCGGTCACGGGCGGGTTTGCCTTCAAGCCGCTGCCGCAGTTTCAGCCCGAGATTTTCGCGCGAATCCGGCCGACCGATGTCACCAAGCGCAAGGCGTTCGACAAAGGGATGGAGCAGATGGCGCAAGAAGGCACCGTGCAGATCATGCGAAGCCTCAACGATCTCGACTCGCTGGTGGCGGCGGTCGGCCGGCTACAGTTCGATGTGCTGCAGTACCGGCTGCGTCATGAATATCGCGTCGAGACCGTCCTCGACCTGTTGCCGTTCACGTGCAGCGCATGGCTGGAGGGCGATCCTGTCACCTTCAAGGCGCCTTCCACCTCCATGATCGTCAAGGATCAGCGGGGCCGGGTCGTCGTGCTCTTTCAGGACGCCTTGATGAAGAGCATCGGTCGCGATCGTAATCCCGACCACATTCTGAAGGACATGGGCTAGCGTATCCATTTTGATCCGGCCACTTCATCTAAATTGATTCAATTCAAGCTG
>DASTLA010000127.1:0-8340 GCA_035715525.1 Nitrospiraceae bacterium | reverse complement strand
CAGCGACGACGTGCCCGTCTGCTTTAGTTCGGCCAAAATACGATCGACCTTGTCCTTCGTCAGGCGCTCGTAATAATCCTCGTTGATCTGCATCATGGGTCCGGTGCCGCAAGCCGCCAGGCATTCGACGGCGGTCAAGGTAAACAGCTTGTCCGGCGTGGTCTCGCCGGGTTTGATGCCCAGCTTCTGCCCCAGCCAGCCGATCAGCGTATCCGATCCGACGAGCGCGCACATGAGCGACTTGCAGACCTGAATGTGGAATTTGCCCACCGGCTTCAGGTTCAGCATCGTGTAGAACGTCACCGTCTCGTAGACCTGAGGCGGCGTGAGGTTCAGTATGCCGGCAATCTCCCGCATCGCCGATTCGCTGACATATCCCTCCTCCCGCTGCGCGAGATACAACAAGGGCAGCAGCGCCGACCGCTTCACGGGATAGCGGGACAGGATGCTCGCTATTTCATCCTTATGTCGTTCCAGCAACTTCATACCCTAGTCACAGCGTCAATCGTCATACGTCAACCGAGAAAGAGGCGCTCTCCGCTCCATTGACGCTTGACGTGTGACGGTCAACGGCCTTCATCGGTCACATTCTCCCATCACGATGTCGTACGTCCCAAAAATGGTGATGATGTCCGAGATTAGGTAGCCGCGCGCCATATGGTCGAAGGCTCCCATATGAATGAACGAGGGAGCGCGGATTTTCAATCGATACGGCCGCGGACTGCCGTCGCTGATGATGAAAAATCCCAGCTCCCCCTTGGGCGCTTCCGTTCCGCAGTAGGTCTCCCCCTTGGGCGGCTTGAATCCCTGCGTGAAAATGATGAAATGATGAATCAAGCTTTCCATATCCCGCATGACCTTCGCCTTGGGCGGCGGGATCACCTGCGGGACATCGGCCATGATCGGGCCGTCGGGCAATTGGTCGAGACATTGGCGGATGATCCGGGCGCTTTGACGCAACTCTTCCATCCGAACCCAGTAACGGTCGTAGGTGTCGCCTTGCTTGCCGACCGGCACTTCCCAATCGACTTTGTCGTACGCCCCGTACGGCTCGTACTTGCGCACGTCGTAATCTACTCCTGATCCGCGAAGGCTCGGCCCGGTCAGGCCAAAGTTGATGGCATCTTCGGCGGAAATGACAGCCACGTTTTTCGTGCGGCCCACCCAGATTCGGTTGGACATGAGCAACTGATCGTACTCGCGCACCTTATCCGGGAAGGTCTGCAAAAAGGCTTTCAATCTCGCGACCAAATCCGGAGTGAAGTCGCTGTCCACTCCCCCGATGCGATAGTAGTTCAGCGTCAACCGTGCGCCGCAGAGCTTTTCGAACATGTCGAGCAGCACTTCCCGCTCGCGGAACGTCCAAAAGAAGACGGTCATGGCGCCGATGTCGAGAGCTTGCGTGCCCAACCAGAACAAATGCCCGATGATCCGCTGCATCTCCGCGACGATGGTCCGGACATATTCCGCACGCTCCGGGACTTTGATATCCAACAGCTTCTCCACGGCCCGCACATAGGCGTAGTTGTTGGCCATGGCGCAGACGTAATCGAGCCGGTCGGTGTGCGGAATCACCTGCATGTAATGGAGGCCTTCCGCCAGCTTCTCCACGCCGCGATGCAGATAGCCCAGATCGGGAGTCGCCTTGACGATCCGCTCGCCGTCCAATTCGAGCACCACTCGCAGCACGCCGTGCGTGCTGGGATGCTGCGGCCCCATATTCAACAGCAATTCTTCGCGTCGCGGACCGCCGGCCGTCGGAGGCGCGAGAAAGGCTTGTTTCTGCTTGTCCGGTATTTCTCCTTGATCGGGCAAGTCGGCGGCCGGTTCGTCCAGCCGTGGAATGAAGGGGAAGGTGCTGCGCCAGCCCCGTCCTTCGGTCGGGAAATCCTTCCGCAATGGATGGCCTTCCTCGTAATCTTCCGGCAGGAGGATCCGGCGAAGATCGGG
Organism: Nitrospiraceae bacterium; assembly: GCA_035715525.1. Classification (GTDB taxonomy): domain Bacteria; phylum Nitrospirota; class Nitrospiria; order Nitrospirales; family Nitrospiraceae; genus JAHBWI01. Next base: position 6,390 of record DASTLA010000127.1, on the reverse strand, counting down.
ATGGCCGGTGAATTTGATGCCCATCAGGTCGTAGACCTCGCGCTCCATGAATTCGGCGCCTTTCCAGATGCCCGTGACCGACGGGATCTCCGCGGCCTCCTCGGTGACCCTGGCTTTCAGGCGAATCCGCCGGCGATGAGGCAGCGACAACAACTGATAGATCACCTCGAATCGTTGGCGGTCGTCCGGATAGTCGGCCGAGCAAATATCGGTAATATGGTCGAATGCCGCCTCCGGCGTATCGTGCAGCCAGCGCGCGACGTCTGCGATGCGAGAGGCCTCGACGCGAGTCGTGACTTCATCGCGGACGGCGTCCACTTCCACGGCGCGGATCGCGTCGGGAAAGGCGGTCATCAGTCGTTCAAGCAGAGGTTGCATGCTCAAATCGTGTTGCGTCGTTCGTCATACGGGGGACTGGATTTCTTTTGCGATTGACCATTGACCGGTGACGCTCCTACCGGACGAACACTTTTTCGCGCTGGATCTTCTCCTGCAGCTTGAGGAGCCCGTCCAGCAGCGCCTCGGGCCGCGGCGGACAGCCCGGTATGTAGACGTCCACCGGGACGATCTGATCCACACCCTGCACGACCGCGTAACTGTTGTAATGGTTCCCGGACGTCGCGCAGGACCCCATGGAGATCACGTACCGCGGTTCTGCCATTTGATCGTAGATCCGTCGGATGACGGGAGCCATCTTCCGCGTGACCGTCCCGGCTACGATCATGAGGTCGGATTGCCGCGGAGACGCACGGAAGACTCCGGCGCCGAACCGATCGATGTCGTACCGGGAAGACACACTGGCGATCATCTCGATCGCGCAGCAAGCCAATCCGAACGTCATCGGCCACAAGGACGACTTCCGCGCCCAACAGACGAACGCATCCAAGTTGGTCGTCAGCACATTGGCATCCAGTTGTCGCTCGAGGAAGCTCACTACGTGTACTCCAATGCTGATTTGTGAATGCTGAATACTGAGTGGGAAGGACATTCAACATTCAGCAGTCGACATTCCTCATTGCGTGGTCGGCAAGCTAGTCCCATTCGAGCGCTCCTTTTTTCCACGCATACCAAAACCCAACGATCAGGATGCCGATGAAGACGGCCATCTCTATCAATCCTACTAGCCCGAGCTTTTTGAAAGCGACCGCCCAGGGAAACATGAACACGATCTCAATATCGAAGATCACGAACAGCATCGCGATGATGTAATAGCGCATCGGGAACTGGATACGGGCATCGGAAAACAGGGGGCTTCCGCTTTCATACGGAGCCAGCTTGGCGCGGTACGGCCGGTTGGGGCGGACAATGCGCCCGATCAGCAACTGGACCGCGCCGAACGCGAACGCGATGACGATGAAGATCAGGATCGGTATGTAATTTAGCGGTGCGCTTTCGTTACCCATGATGCGTCAACCGTCAATGGTCGATCGTCATGATCATTTCCGGCCGCGGCACGGCTTCGCCGGATGCATGACGGTCGACGGTTGACGTCTTTTCTGTCGTCAGGATCGAGCCGAAGAACGGCTGGAATCTCAATCCGTCCAGCTCCGGATTCGGCATGCCCTTGTGTTGGACGAGAACCTTGAACGTGCGTCCCATGCCATCCGGCTTCAACAAGTGGATGGCCGCAAAAAATTCGGGCGACTCGGGCTGGAGCGATTCCAACATCTCCTCCATCCCCAGCCCGATCAAAAAACTCATCTGGTTAGTGAACCCAGTGACTTCCAATCCTGCCTCGTGGCCTCTGCGTGCGAGAGCGGTGAAATCCACGTGGGCCGTCATGTCCTGCTCGCCGACGCGGCTCAAGGCATCGTCGTTCGTGGTCTGACTGTAATAGCACAGAAACGTCCCGTTCCTGCGCTCCGGCCCATACAGATCTTGCGACGTGTGGCCATAGTCGATCGTAATGACAAGGCCTCGCGCCATGGCCGCCGCGACCTGACTCATCCAGTCGAGCGCCGCAAGATTGACCTCGGCTCGGTATCCATTCGGCAAGGTAACGCCCGCCTCGGACAAGTAAGAGGCCAGCTGTTCCGAGACCGGTCGATAGGTTTCGACCAACCGTCCATCCCGGTAATCGACGTAGAACTCTTGAACCCGACTCTCGGCAACCACGAGGCGGTGGACGGGAAAGGCGTCGACGAGTTCGTTCGAGAAAAACAAGCCGGTCACGCTCTGCTGGGGAAGGTCGTCCAGGCGGTCCAACCAAGCCACCCGGCCTCTCTCGCGGAGCCAGGGCGCCAGGTTCTGCTGTTGCATGGCGCGCATCGAGGCGCTGCGTTCGATCAAGACGTAACGGACGCGATCCGCAAAGCCTGCCGGCGCATGACTACAGGCGTCGAGAAAATCGCGTGCCAGCAGTCCTTTGCCTGCGCCCATCTCGACGACCGCGAACGGCTCCGGATGCCCCAGTTGTCGATCGATTTGCCAAGCTTGTCGGGCGAGGGCTTGTCCGAGAATCGGATGAACGTCTGAGCTGGTATAGAAGTCGCCGGACCAGCCGATTCGTTCTTCATTCTCCTTGACCGGGCGGACGTAATATCCGAACTGCGGATGGTAAAGCGCGAGCTCCATGAACCGGGCGAAGGAGATCGGTCCTCGGGAGATGATCTCAGCGGCGATCTCGGCCAGCAGTTGCGGATGTCCGGTGCTCAAAGTGACACCACCCTTGTCGGTAGTCGAGCAACAGTTTCCGCTGTGCCGCAGAAACACGGCTCTTCTACCGTATTCTCTAGGGAAAAGAGGGGGTTAGATTATCCGCTGGGTCGCGGGCAAGTCAAGGCGAAAAGACCCGCCGAACAATGTGGCCGCGCATACTCTCGGTGCTCGAAGAGCCGCTGTAGACATTCCTTCCTCTCGTGCGAGGCGTGACGAATTAGTCAGTGTTGCGACTTGCGGAACGGCCGAGCGGAAATTTCTGCCCTGCAGACGGTAGCACTGTTCGAAGTGCCGCTGAAGCACAGCTTGAACGGAACGAGTTGCGCCACCGAGGCGGACGAAGCGCGGGACGTCGAACTTCTGCGCGGAGCGGCATCGACTACTTCGTCAGGCCCCGTGACACTTTTTGTATTTCTTGCCGGAGCCGCAGGGGCAGGGGTCGTTGCGTCCCACCTTGTCCGAGGGACGCTGCGCGGCTTGCGGAGCCGGCTCGTCGCTGCGGTTCAGCACCATGCGAGGGAGCGGCGTTGGTTCCGGTGGTGGAGGCGGCTGTTCGCCCCGAACGGCTTGCACGCGGAACAGGCGCTCGAGAACGTCCGACTTGATCCGGTCCATCATGGCCGAGAACATATCGAAGCCTTCCCGCTTGTACTCGATCAGCGGATCCTTTTGGCCGTACCCGCGGAGGCCGATGCCGTCCCGCAGGTGGTCCATGCCGAGCAGGTGATCTTTCCAATGATGGTCGATCACCTGGAGGAGCAGCATTTTCTCCAGATAGCGCATGAGCTCTTGGCCGAGCTCCTGTTCCTTTAGTTCGTAGGCTTGATGGACCTGCTTCTGAATGTCCTCGATCACCGCGTCGCGACCGACGTCCTTGAAATGCTCGGCCACCGTTCCATGGCCGTGGGTGATGTCGATGTTGAATTGGCTCTGCAGGCTCTCGCCCAACCCGTTGAAGTCCCATTCCTCCGAGTATTGATCTGCCGGGCAGTAAGTGTCGACCAGGGTTGCCACGACGTCCCGGATCATGTCCTGAATGTCTTCCTGGATATGTTCGCCGGCCAGCACGGCATGGCGATGCTGATAGATCACTTCCCGCTGCTTGTTCATGACATCGTCGTATTCGAGCAATTGCTTTCGAATCTCGAAGTTGTGCGCTTCCACCTTTTTCTGGGCGTTCGCGATCGCCCGCGTGACCATCCCGTGCTCGATGGGCACGCCCTCCTCCATGCCGAGCTTGAGCATCAGCTGCGAGACCCGCTCGGAGGCAAAAATGCGCATCAAGTCGTCTTCCAACGACAAATAGAACCGCGACGAGCCCGGATCGCCCTGGCGACCAGCGCGACCGCGCAGCTGATTGTCGATGCGGCGGCTTTCGTGCCGCTCGGTGCCGAGGATATGCAGGCCGCCGAGCGCCACCACTTCCTGCTTGTCCTTTTCGCAATCGGCCTTGATCTCCTCGAAGATTTCCAGTTTGCGGGACTCCGGCAGGTTCTCCTCTTGGTAAAGCACCCGCTTGAAGAGAAAGTCGGCGTTGCCTCCGAGAAGGATGTCGGTGCCGCGGCCCGCCATATTCGTTGCAATCGTGACCGCGCCCTTCCGGCCCGCCTGCGCCACGATTTCGGCTTCCTTTTCGTGGAATTTGGCATTGAGCACGTTGTGCTTGATGCCGTTGCGGCTCAGATACCCCGCCAAGCGTTCAGATTTTTCGATCGAGATCGTCCCGACTAAGACAGGCTGTCCCCGCTCATGGCATTCCTTGATCTCTTCCACGATCGCGGTGAACTTCTCCTTCTCAGTGCGGTACACGACGTCCGCAAAATCCTTGCGGATCATGGTTCGGTTGGTCGGGACGACGTTGACGTCCAAATTGTAGATTTTCGCGAACTCGCCGGCCTCCGTGTCGGCCGTCCCCGTCATGCCGGCCAGCTTCTTGTACATCCGGAAGTAGTTCTGAAACGTGACCGAGGCGAGGGTCTGGTTTTCATTCGCAATCTTGACGCCTTCTTTCGCCTCGACCGCCTGGTGCAGACCATCGCTCCACCGGCGCCCGGGCATCAGCCGGCCGGTGAACTCGTCGACGATGATTACTTCGCCGTCCTTCACCACATAGTCGACGTCCCGCTTGTAGAGTGCATAGGCCTGCAACGCTTTCACGACGTGGTGCACGAGATCCATGTGCTTGAGATCGTAGAGATTGTCCACGCCCAGCAGCTTCTCAACCCGGATGTTGCCATCTTCGGTCAGCGAGGCGGTCTTGGTCTTCTCTTCGATCGTGTAGTCTTGCTCGATCTTGAGCTGCGGGATGATGGCGTTGATGCGGTAATAGAGATCCGTAGTTTGGTCGGTCGGGCCAGAAATGATGAGCGGCGTCCGCGCTTCGTCGATCAGAATGCTGTCGACTTCGTCGACGATGGCGAAGTTCAGCGGCCGCTGTACGCACTGGCTCAAATCGCTCACGATGAGATTGTCACGAAGGTAGTCGAATCCGTATTCGTTGTTGGTCCCGTACGTGATGTCGGCCCGATAGGCTTCCTGCCTACTACAGGGACGCAGATGCTGAAGGCGTTTGTCGGCCGCATCGTACGTGGGATCGTAGAGGAAGGATGCATCGTGCTGGATCACCCCGACGGACAGTCCGAGCGCATGATAAATTTGCGCCATCCATTGCGCATCGCGTTTGGCCAAATAGTCGTTGACGGTGACCAGGTGCGCGCCTTTGCCTTCCAACGCATTCAGGTACAGCGGCAGCGTGGCGACCAGCGTTTTTCCTTCGCCGGTTTTCATTTCCGCGATTCGACCCTTGTGAAGGATCATGCCGCCGATCAGCTGCACGTCGAAATGCCGCATGTTGAGACGCCGGCGGGACATCTCGCGACAAACGGCGAAGGCTTCCGGCAAAATTTCTTCGAGCGTTTCACCGCCTTCAAGACGTTTCTTGAATTCCTGCGTCTTGTCGGCAAGCGCATGATCCGACAGGGGCGTGAGGGACGACTCCTGACCGTTGATGCGGTCAACGATCGGCCGCAACGCCTTGATCTCTCGATCATTTTTGCTGCCGAAAATCAGATTAAGGATGTGCGTCAACATGGGAATATATGGTGTCCCGAGTGGATGGCGGCTCGGGGGGCCTCAAAAGTTCAACGGCGAAGTATACAGCAATCATGGCAGGAATCCTACCGAAGATGCGAGCGGGCGCGCTCCTGCTCGAAACGTCGGCCAGGGATCGGCTCTCGCGTTGATTTCATCTCTTCCCCATTCTATAGTGCGCCGGTGCGTCTGAGAAACTGCTCCAAGCAATCGATGACCGCACTCACCATGGGCCTCCATGCGCGACGTGCATAGCGGACTGCTGAACACATCGGCCCACGTCGTTCTGGCGCAGATGCTCCTATTCACGAGCTTGTTCGCTCAGCCCGGCGTCTTGCAGGCTGCCGAGGTGTCGTCAGACCAGGGCAGGCGCAGTTATGAGAAAGGCGTCGCGCTGTTCAGGGAAGGCGATGCCGACGGCGCGATCGAGGCTCTCAAGAAATCCCTCCAACAGAACCCGAGTCAACCCGAAGCGTATCACCTGTTGGGCTTGGTCTATTTCAATGGAAAGCGAAATCCGGACGAGGCGGTTCAGGCGTTCAACCAGTCGCTCAAGCTGAATCCGCGCTCGGCCGAGGTATTGAACCATTTGGCCGATGTGTATCTCGCGCAAGGCAAATCGTCCGAGGCGGAAGGGGTGCT
>DASTLA010000126.1:0-4155 GCA_035715525.1 Nitrospiraceae bacterium | reverse complement strand
GAGCGGCTGCAACACCCGCCGCGGCTGTCGCAGGAGGAGACCTCCCATCCCGCAGCGCCGAAATGTTGATTGCCAGCAGCTTGTTCAAGCCGCCCTCACGAAACGAAAGCTTGTCGGCAGTCAGGCGAATGAGGCGTCTTTGGCACATCGATTGCGCTTCGACGTTTGAGAATGCGACCTTGCCGTCAGGCGCAAGAATGAGAACGCCGCGGCCGCTATCGGACCAAAGCTGCCCAAGAGCATCGGTCCGTATCCTCGCGTTTCCGACCTCCAGGGCAATCCTGACGGCCTGGCGGAAATGCGGGACCATTAACTTGATGATGCCCTCGGCATCATCTTCAAACGGCGACGGCCTGTTTCGCGAGAAGCCCAACCATGTGAGATGTCCGTCCACTCCGAGCGGCGCACCCGTAATCTCGTACAATCGATGCACCCGCTGGTAGTCGTGATAGAGCGGACTGGAAAGGCGTTCTTCCTCGGTCCAGACATCGCGATCGCGGAGGATCTCGCCTGCCCTTGCGGCTGCCAGCCGCGGGACGCGAATGTCGTGCTCGAAATAGTGCTCCAGATACTCGGCATGCGCAGCCGGATCCTGGCGCTCGAGAAAACCGAGGACGTCGCCTCCGGTCTTCGCATCCACGACCATCAGGTGCGTGCTTTCGGCATTGATCATATCGGCTATGCTGTTTACGACGTCCGGCCACAATTCCGGTTCGAGCGCTGCTTCGTAAACGCTGCGCAAAGCCTTCAGAAAGGCTTCCGTATCCAGATTTCCCATTGTCCCCCGCCAGTCTTCCCCAAGACGTTACACGAGGTTAGACCATTCGGTGGCTTGAAGCCAGATTCCGGTGCCGATGGTCGGTTTCCTTCCACCCCCCAAATGGGTAATGACGCAACGGGGCAGCTCTTGCATTCTCCTGCTGCACACACGCCAATTCAGCGGCCGTCCGGTGCCCCGAGACGGCCGTTCTTTTTTGGTAGCGATCTCCAGAGGAGCCATCACCATCCAAAGAGACGGACGATCCAACGGCAACCAGCGGGCGCGGGATCGCGGCAGGAGCCGCAATCAAAGGTAGCTAAGGTGGGCGTCGTTGCGCTGGTTCGCTGCCAAGGCCTGAACGGTAGCGTTCAGCGCAGGCACCGAGTTCGATAGTTCGACAATGGCATCCTGCATGCGGTCCATGCGCCGAGCATTTCCGACTGAAAGCGCGCTCCTGCGGCAGCGTCTTGAACCTGCCTGGCCTCCACCGCGATCAGCCGATCGCTGGCATCTGTCGCCTTGGCAGAAGCCGCCGATGACGCATTCTGCGCGATCGTCACCTGCGCCCTGATCGTATTCAGCTTGTCTTCCTGCCATTTCGTGTAGAGCCAGAAGATCAACCCGATCGTCGTCAGGGAGAGCACCATCGACAGGCGCGCGATGGCGAGGATGGTCGTGCTGTTGGCGATCTGCTCGGGGTTCATCATCGTGTTTTCCTGCAAGGCCCCTGCCCCACGTCAGTCGTTTACCGTTCAGGAACTGGCGCTGCTTTAACGTTCTCGCAGCTGCCACGGTCACTCCGACGATCGTGGTAGTCAGGCTCGACGAGAGATTCGCACTCGCTCGTCGAGCCGCTTGCATCAGCGCCGGCACTCTGTCCGACGCCAAACGTGTTGTGGCTGGCTACCTGCTCGGCAAACGGCCTGTCGTTCCGGATGATAGATGCGCGCGTATCGGCCGAGGGTCAGCTTGCTCCAGCCGTCGCAGCTATTCGCAGGTGCTATCGTCTGACACCCGGCCGCCAAAATCCCGGCAAAGATCAGCATCATCCATGTTGCGGATCGTCTCCTCAGTTGCGTTCTTTCGCGCAGCAGATCGACAGAGCGTTCGAAGCGGCTCGCCGCTCGCTGTTGATGCCGAGCCGGTAGACGGGTCGTATGATGAGCCGACAAGCCGAGTACGGTCAGCACCGCGGATCCTGAACCATGTACCTGCCGCAACAGGCGCGGATCACCTTTTCCACGCCATCAGGATAGCGTTCCACGGCCGCAATGGTCTGAACGCCGACAATGCGTCCTGTGTGACGCCGATGATCTCCTGCAGCATCTTGACGGCCGTCGCCGGTCCAGATTACACGCCGAAGTCAAAAGCGGCACAATCAAGACGGCGCGGCAGGAGATCACCACCGCTCTACGGCCAGTAGGGCTTTTTGGTAGATTGCCTCCGCCCGACCAATCGTCAGCGCCGTCACCTCGTCAGTCGTCGCGGCCCTGCGAGCTTGCGATCTGAGCCGAGCGGCCGCGCCGTGATCCCATACTTCGTCGGTCCGCCAGGATCACTGGGATGATTGCTCCCGCCCGCGTGACCGAACATGAGTTTGAGAGCTTCGGGAAGGGTTCCCGTGCCATAGGCAGTTCCTTTCGATGTTGATATTCGACTCTGTTCTAAGAACGGCTCTCGCTCATTTGGCGAGAGTGGTTTTGATCGCGGTCAAAGTCGCTGCCGGTTGAGGCGCATACAAGAGCACCGCCTGCGCCCGGCACACACATTAGGCGCAGCAACTAGAGCGGCCATCCGATGCCCCGTGATGGCCGCGACTTTTTCTCTTCTGTTCGACAAGGTCCCTGCCGGCACGATCCTGTCCATGTCTTACCTCTCTCGGATGATGGGCCAGATTAACAAATGTTAGTCGGGCGACTGCGACCGAGTGCTAAAGGTGAGCGGCACAAAGTTAGACTTCAACGCCCGAGCCAACGCCCCGACTCGGGCGTTTTTTTCGGGGGTGACATTTTGACCGACTAGCCGGTCTTTCTTTATTTCCTGCACGGGTTAGGCTCCCCGCGAGCCTCACTAAGGCTCGCCCGTCGGCCCCTCCTCCCCGCTCTCAATGCGACTCCCGATGGGTCGGCGGAGCACGCGGATATGCAACGATCCGCACCCGCCGGTCGCACCATCTCTTTTTCCAGCGGCCGGCGAGGTTTCCTTTTCCGATGTTTATGAGATCATATCGATCGGGTCTGCCGCAATCAGGCCCTACCCCCGCTGGTCGTGGATCACCTCCAACGTTTCCGAACGACCAGCGGGGTGTATTTTACCGAATCTGGTATGCAAGCCGCGAGTCTTCTCCCTGAGGCCTCTTCCCGTCGGCTGTAGTCCGTCCCACGCTGATGCAGTTCGCAGGACGGTCAGAATGGAGATCGTCCGTGACGACGAGCATGTCGTTGCCACGGCCACTGTCGATCTGAACGTGAAAATCTCTAGAGCTACGTCGCTTTGGTAATGTGTTAGATTATCAAATGTTAGCCGGGTGCAAAAGTCCATTGCACTCCCGAGGCTCCCCGTTTCGGACGGCTCTTTCTTTGTGGAACAAGCTGCAACCTGCGGATGTTCGAAGCGCCGACCTGATGCGCAAGCTGGTCCCGTCGGCTGTAAACCTGCCCTCCAGCAAAAAAGGGTGAGCGGGGCACTCTCGCGATAAATGGGTACATCGAAAAGGTTAATCGCAGCTCGGATGGGACAGTGTTAGTTTGAGGACGTTAATACGCCCGACTTGTACCGCCCGAGGAACGGATCCCTACCTCGGGCGGCTTTTCTTCGAAGCGCCAATCCCGAAGCTTAGGGAGAAAGGTGCCGTGTGGACCCGTCCCGACATGGTGCTGGAAATTGAATACCGCGGCTGGACCGCGGACAAGGTGCTGCGGCACCCGCATCCGCGAGGATCGAATACCGGAAGGGGTTCGGGCTGTAACGAGCTCAAAAAGAATACCCGCCGACCATCGCTGGCCGGCGGGAACACCCATGCAGGAAGGGACGTTGCTGCATGGAATGGCGGGACAATGCGTTTGCTGGTTACAGGTTCCCGCCACCTTGCACGCGTCAGACCTTTGCTCGGCTCAAAAGGGACTTTGGTCCCTATGCCTGTAGCCGGCAACATCCGCGAAGCTCGCTCGTTCGGGTTGCCGCTATGGGAGGAGGCGAGGAATGGTAGACGACAAGAACAAAGGGATGGTTCGGGATCACGTCAGACTTGCCGGCGGCGCTGGATTTATTGAGGCCGGGTAGATCGAGGCGGATCAGCCGATCAGTTCGCCGGCCGGTTCTGCCGGTGCCTGAACCGTTCCTTTGGGACGTACACCACGTTTCGGCTTCCATCCGTCAAGACGACGCAATTAGCC
>DASTLA010000125.1:0-2770 GCA_035715525.1 Nitrospiraceae bacterium | reverse complement strand
ACTCGTGGCCATCGGGAACGACCGTGAAGGGTAGGGACGTATAGCTTCCCGGCAAACGCCATGCCATTCTGACTAACCTGACTGATTGGTCACGGAGTGGTCCGATCCTGCGTAAGATTGCGCGTCAGTTGACCGTCGGTGCGCCGTCACCGCGAAGTACATCCAGTCTGAATCTGAGCTGCATCAGAATTCCAATCAGGTCGTCCAGCTCGTCGAGCGTCAGAATCAGTGTGGCGTCTTCCAGATCCGGAATCGTGATCGCGGCCTGAGCATCCTCATTGTTGAAATAGGCTTCGACGTTCACCATGCTTTTCTCCGCCTGTGTCGGCTAGCCGGAGTCGACAAGGTTTAGTTCCCTTGCGGCGCGCAGGAATGCTCGCCGCGCATATTCGTGATTGCCTGTCTCCCTCGCTGCCGCACATGCGTTATATGCTTGGAGGTACAGAGCACTTCGCTCGCCCGGCCAATCCTCGAAAAGAAGCCTCTCGGCCTCGGCCGTGCAAGTCACCCGGCGTTCGGCATAGCCGGTCCAAAGAACTACGGGGCGGTTCCACCATCCACGAACGGTCATAGTTGCCTGACTGACATTGATTATCTGAGCGCCAGCCGCCTTAGTGGCCGACGGGAGAGCCGCGCAGGAAGGACGATTAACTGCACGGCATTAGGTTGAATACGATCAGCCACAGAATACGAGAACGGGACCGGAGGTTCCTTTTATTCTTGCCCATCGGACCTTTGCCCTCGCAGATTGGGACTATGGTCCCATCGCAGCCAACGTGACGCTTGATTTCGTGGACGAAGAGCCGAAGGTTCGAGGAGCGATGGGAACAATCGACCGATCTACCGGGTCAGACGGTTGCGACGACCGGTGGCTCTTTGACCGTCCCTACCAGCGCCGGTCGCTTGCAGTGGAGAAGCGGACCTAGCGAGCTTCCTAGGCCTTCTTAGGTCGGCCTGCATCAACCACTGCTATTATTCTTTTGTTCCGCGGTTCAGGGCTTTGCTAATAGCGGAACCGATCGATTGAAGAGCCTGTGGGGCCGCGGGCGTGGTACCGTGCACAGCTTCGGCTTTTGTTAGACCGTGGGTAGAGGGGTCGCTGGCAACAGCTGAAGTTGCCGCCCCGTGCCCCTGCGATTGCGCGCCTGCATTCGCGGAGTTGCCGCCATCGCCATTGGCACCACCGTTGCCGTTTCCATTGCCGTTCCCACCCGGCCCGGCATGTGACGCGGCTGCTAGAGCACATCCTGTTTAATCTGGGTCATATCCAGCCGCTTTGAAGTAGTTTGCGCATTCGGCTGGGGTGAAGAGGTCGAGGAGCGGGCCGACCGCGTCCCACAATGCGGCGATCGTCCTCTCGGCCTTTGCGCGCAGCAGCGCCTTGAGCTTGGCGAAGGCGTTCTCAATGGGATTGAAGTCGGGACTGTAAGGCGGCAGGTAGAGCAGGCTTGCGCCTGCTGCCTCGATCGCGTCGCGCACGCCGGCGGCCTTATGAGCGGGGAGATTGTCCATCACGACGACGTCGCCCTCCGACAGGGTCGGAATCAGCACCTGCTCGACATAGGCCAGGAATACGTTGCCGTTCATGGCGCCGTCGTAGACGAAGGGCGCGGTCATGCCCGTCAGCCTCAGTGCGCCGGTGAAGGTCGTGGTTTTCCAATGACCGTGCGGCACGCCGGCCCGGCAGCGCTCGCCGCGCGGCGCACGTCCCCGCAGCCGGGCCATCTTCGTCGACAATCCCGTCTCGTCGATGAACACGAGCTTGGCGGGATCGAGATCGAGCTGGCCATCGAACCAGTCGCGGCGTCGCTTCAGGATGTCGGGGCGGTCTTGCTCCAGTGCATGCGCGGTCTTTTTTTCACCGTCCAACCTCGGCCGCGAAGCCAGGCACTCAAGGCGCTGCGGCTGATCGTCACCGACTGCTCGGCCAGGAGCCGCTCCACCATTTCGTTCAGCGTGATGTCCCGGCGCTCCTCGATCATGCCGACGATGAAGGCTTCATGCGCATCAAGGCGGGAGGCGCGGCGACGACCTTGCGGGCGTGGCGCCAACTCGCCGATCCTCGCCCGCGCAATCCACCGGATCGCGCTGGATACCCCCACGCCGAACCGTGCCGCCGCCTGCCGCGCCGACATGCCTTCGTCCGAAGCCTTCAGGACCCGTGACCGAAGATCCCCGCTCAGTGCTCTTCCCATATTCCACCTCCATCGAGGTGGACGTTGAATCATCCCCGAACGAACTCGTCACATCACAATCGATTCATCGATCACAGGACGTGCTCTAGAGGTTCTGAGGTGGATGGTTGGGGAATTGCCGCGGTCTGATCAATGAAAGGGAGTCGATTTCGACAAATCATCATCGTATGAATGTCAGAGCAGCTCCATCGTTCATTTTACAGATCGTCACAATGTTACAAATGTCATTGTAAGTAATTGATTTTTATAGGGTCAGAGCGATTTCAATCCTCTCTCGCAGCACCAGTCGATCCTTAAGACGCAAACTGTCGTCTTTGCTACCGTCCGCGACCACGTGAAATTCAATAAGTCACCGTGACCACCACCGTATCTGTGTAAGTTCCAGGTGCCGGCGTCTGTTGCGGCGGCACCCTGCCGTAGACAGGGACGCTCTGGGTGGCTCCTGTGCCTGTGCCAGCAAGCCGTTGCGTTCCGGTATTTCCCCACGGATTGCTGCGGGCGGAGTCCTTGTAGAGCCCATAGAGGACTGCTTGACCACTTCGAGTCATCCGCCGCGCGGTTGGCCCGGTTCCAGT
>DASTLA010000124.1:0-10880 GCA_035715525.1 Nitrospiraceae bacterium | reverse complement strand
AAACGATCCAGCGGCTCCTGCACCCGTTCATGCCCTTTATCACCGAAGAGATTTGGCAGACATTGCCGCATGTGGGGCCCAGCATCGTTCGACAGCCCTTTCCTGTGGACCGACCAGAGTGGGACGCCAAGGACGCGGAAGAGCTTTTCGCCCTCCTCGACCGAACCGTCAGCACGATGCGTATGGGAAGGTCGCTGCTGAACTACCCCCCTGGAAAAGCATTGGCGTTCCAGATATCGGCCGTGGAAACATCGGAGGGTCATGCGCTGGCCCAGATTCGGCAACACATTGCGCATCTGGCTCGGGGGACGGTCTCGATCGAACCGAGCAAGCCGATGCCGCGCACGCTCAGCTTGGCGACGGAAGGGCTTTCGGTGGGTGTCGGCGTCGAAGGCGATGTCGAACTGCAGAAGGTGCTGGACCGTATCACGAAGCAGATGGAAGAAGGACGCAAGGAGGCGGCCCGGCTCGACGGGAAGCTTTCCAACGAGGACTTCGTGGCCAAGGCTCCTCCGGACGTCGTCGCCGAGCAACGCCAACGACTCTCTACTCTGTCGAAAGACCAGGAACTCCTTCGCAGCAGCGAAGCGCAGATCCGCCGCATCCTGACCGAGCCGGGCTCATGAGCGCGATCTCGCGCGCACACATGCGGTCCATCGTTCGTACGGCGCTCGCTGAGGATCTGTCTCAAGGCGATGTCACGACCAGCTCTCTCTTCCCTTCGTCGATCGGCGCCCGCGCTACGATCCGGGCCCACCATCCCATGACGGTTGCCGGAATTGCCGTCGCCAAAGAAGTGTTTCGCGCCGTGGATGCGTCCTTGAGGATCACGCAATGCGTTGCTGACGGCGCGCTCGTGAAGAAGGGTACGGTCGTGATGACCATCGAAGGCGACGGCCGGTCGTTATTGATGGCCGAGCGAGTGGCCGTCAACTTCCTCCAGCACCTGTCCGGCGTGGCCACGCTGACCGCCCACTTCTGCCAGGCCGTCCAAGGACTGCCGACCAAGATCTTGGATACAAGGAAAACGACCCCGGGTCTGAGGCGCTTGGAGAAATGGGCAGTGGCACTGGGCGGCGGCACCAACCACCGCTTTTCGCTGGGCGATGCCATTTTGATCAAAGACAATCATCTCTCGCTCTTGCGCCACCAGGAAGGTATCGATGTCACGGGGGCCTGCACCCGCGCGAGGCGAACCCGGCGGCGGAAATTCAAGATCGAGGTGGAAGCCAAGACCCTCGACGAAGTCAACCAGGCTCTGGCCGGTCATGCCGACACCATTCTGTTGGACAATATGTCGCCCGCCTTGGCCCGGCGCGCCGTATCGCTCGTCCATGGCCGGGCGCTGGTCGAAGTATCCGGCGGCATCACCCTGAAAACAGTTCGAAGAATGGCACGCTCGGGAGCCGATTTCATTTCAGTCGGAGCGCTGACTCATTCTGCAGCGGCGGCCGACCTCAGTATGGATGTTCTTCCGCTACGACGGATAGGCAGGCATCCCCGGTAAGCCAGGTAATGGTGACATGCCGACCACCGAACCTCTCGATGTCGAACGATTGCAAGCTGCCCTGGTCACAAGTCGTATCGGCAGACTTCTAATGTATGTTGCGTCGACCGAGTCGACCAACGCCGATGCAGTCCGTTACATACAGGGGCTTGCCGACGCAGCCGTGCCCCACGGGATGACGATCGTGAGCGAGTGCCAGCGGGCCGGCCGCGGGCGCCGCGGGCGAAGGTGGCATTCGCCTGCGGAAGGAAATATTTACTGCTCGATCATCCTGGCCCCGAACCGTCAGCTCAGCGCGGCGTCACAGGCGCTTTCCTGGACGCCTCTGGCGGCCGCTCTTGCCGCGGCGGACAGCCTGGCTCGATACGGCGCGTCGCAGGCCCTGGTGAAATGGCCCAACGACGTGATGGTCAACGGAAAGAAAGTTGGCGGCATCCTCTGTGAACAGGCGATGACGCCGGACAAGCAGCCCGCGATCATCGTTGGACTCGGATTGAACGTCAATGGCGAGCCGGCCAGCATGCCGACGGATATCCGAGCGACGACCACTTCCCTTGCGGCTGAGCTGAAGCATTCGGTCGATCGAGCCGCCCTCTTGGCCGACTTATTTTTGCATTTGGAGCGGCGATGGGATCGGCTCTGGTCGGAAGGTCCGGACTCGGTCGCAATGGAGTTCCGTCAACGGTGCGACACGATCGGGAAACAGGTGCGCATCACGTTCAGCGAGCAGGAGGTAGTAGAAGGACTGGCCTTAGCAATCGGGGACGACGGCCACCTGAAGGTCCTTGTCCAATCAGACGATTGCACGGGCGATGTTCAACGGATCATTGAAGTGCGCAGTGCGGACGTCGTGCACTTGAGAGGCTCAAGAAATCCAACCGATGCGGGTGACATACCCCCGCAAGAAAAATCCCGCGTACCTCTAAGCTAACCCGTCACAGTATGCTGCTGACGATCGACATCGGCAATACGAACGTGGTTTGGGGCCTGTTTGAGGGCTCGCGCCTCGAATGCGACTGGCGTCTGGCGACCGATTCCAGGCGGACGGACGACGAATACGGAGTGCTCTTCGTCAACCTGCTCCAGGCCCGAGGACTGAACGGCCGCCACATCGATGGATGTATTCTTTCCAGCGTGGTACCGGCCTTGACCGGGACGTTTGACTCGATGGTGCAGCGATGTTTTCAACAGACGCCCCTCATCGTCACGCCGGACATCGATTCGGGGCTGATTCTGCGCTATGCCAACCCGCGGGAGATCGGCAGCGACCGTATTGTTAACGCGGCGGCCGCCTATGCCCGCTATCCGGAGGATCTCATCGTCGTTGACTTCGGAACCGCCACGACGTTTTGTGCCATTACGAAAGCCGGAGAGTATCTGGGAGGAGTCATCGCACCAGGTCTGGGTATTTCCGCAGACGCGCTCTTTGCCCGTACGGCGAAACTACCCAAGGTCGAAATCATCCGGCCAAAAACCGTGATCGGTGTCGACACCGTCGGCGGCATTCAGAGCGGGCTCCTGTTCGGGTATGTCGGCCTGGTCGACGGCATCGTGCGCCGTATGGAACGCGAGCTCGGCCATTCCTGTCGCGTAGTCGCCACCGGCGGGCTTGCACCGGTGCTTACAAAGGAAACCGAGACGATCCAGGAGATCCGTCCCTATCTGACTCTTGAAGGTCTCGAATTTCTCTACCGCCGGAACCGAAAGACATGACATGACCGGCTTTTCCATTTCCGCACCACCGCTCTTCCGATCTCACAGCAAGACGAAAAACAGCCAGAATCTTCTGATTCCCTGTTGACTTCGATTTGCCTGTGGCTATCTTGCAACCCAGAAGGATTCACCGTGACCGAAGAAGACCATAACACCAGTAGTATCGAGAACTTGGAAGCCGCGTCTCAGGAGGCGTCCGACCAGCCCCTCACTGAGGATGGGGAGCTTCAGCGGGCGCTCTCGGCCAAGACGGAGGAATGCAAAGGACTTAACGAAAAATATTTGCGGTTAGCCGCTGAGTTCGACAACTACAAGCGGCTGGCGCAACGGGACCAGCGCGAGCAGATCAAATTCGGCAATGAGCAATTGCTGAAAGAGCTGCTGGCGGTGGTCGACAATCTGGAACGCGCGATCAAGTCTTCCAAAGGAGCCGGCTCCTCCGAGGCGTTGACGCAAGGGGTCGAGCTTACGTTGAAGCAGATGATGGGCGTTCTGGTGAAGTTCGGTGTGCAACCGGTGGAGAGCGTCGGGGCGGCGTTTGATCCTGCCACCCAACAGGCCGTCGCACAGGTACCATCGGACACGGTGCCGGCAAATCACGTCGTCGAAGAGTATCAAAAAGGTTACTTGCTCCACGACCGTATTTTGCGCGCCGCCATGGTCAGCGTATCGACCGGAACGTCTCAATAGAGCACAAAGACATTTCACCAACTGATCTATCGCCAAGGAGCCAACCATGGGCAAAGTCATAGGAATAGACCTCGGCACCACCAACTCCTGCGTCGCCATCATGAGCGGTGGTGATCCGGTCGTCATCGCCAACGCGGAGGGCAGCCGCACCACGCCATCTGTCGTCGCGATTACCGACAAGAGCGAACGCCTCGTCGGCCAGATCGCCAAACGCCAGGCCATCACGAACCCCGAAAATACGATCTTTTCGGTGAAGCGTTTGATGGGACGCAAGTTCCGCAGCCGTGAAGTCCAAGAGGCCATGAAGCGTCTGCCTTACAAAGTCGTGGAGGCCGATAACGGCGACGCTCACGTCGAGTTGCGCGGGAAACGCTACAGCCCCCCGGAAATTTCGGCCATGATTCTGCAGAAGATGCGGCAGACGGCCGAAGATTACCTGGGCGAAAAAGTTACAGAGGCGGTCGTGACCGTCCCGGCCTACTTCGACGACAGCCAGCGGCAGGCGACCAAGGATGCCGGTCAGATCGCAGGCCTCAACGTCCTTCGCATCATCAACGAACCGACGGCCGCATCTCTGGCGTACGGCTTGGACAAGAAAAAGGACGAGCGTATTGTGGTTTACGACCTTGGCGGCGGCACGTTCGACGTCTCGGTCCTGGAAATCGGAGAAGGCGTGTTCGAGGTGAAGTCTACCAACGGGGACACCTACCTCGGAGGCGACGACTTCGACTTGCGCGTCATGGATTGGTTGGTCGATGAATTCAAGAAGGACCAAGGCATCGACCTGCGCAAGGACCGCATGGCCCTGCAGCGTCTGAAAGAGGCGGCCGAGCGCGCCAAGATCGAGCTGTCCTCCTCGCAGGAAACGGAGATCAATCTACCCTTCATCACCGCGGATGCCAGCGGACCAAAACACATGGTCACGAAGCTGTCGCGCGCCAAGCTGGAACAGCTGGTGGACGACTTGATCCAACGGACCATCGAACCATGCCGGAAAGCGCTGTCCGACGCCGGCGTCAACTCCAAGGATGTACAAGAGGTGGTGTTGGTCGGCGGCATGACACGCATGCCGAAGGTGATCCAGGTGGTCAAAGACTTCTTCGGCAAGGAACCGCATCGTGGGGTCAATCCGGATGAGGTCGTGGCCGTGGGTGCCGCCATCCAAGGCGGCGTGCTGAAAGGCGAAGTGAAGGACGTCCTTCTCCTGGACGTCACCCCGCTCTCGTTGGGCATCGAAACACTCGGCGGCGTCTTCACCAAGCTGATTGAGCGCAACACGACCATCCCGACCAAAAAGGGTCAAATCTTTTCCACGGCGGCCGACAATCAAACCGCCGTGACGATCCGCGTGTTCCAAGGCGAGCGAGAGATGGCCAACGACAATAAGTTGTTGGGCCAGTTCGACCTCGTGGGCATTCCCCCGGCACCGCGCGGTATGCCTCAAGTCGAAGTGACATTCGACATCGACGCGAACGGCATCGTGCACGTATCGGCCAAAGATTTGGCCACGCAGAAAGAGCAATCGATCAAGATCACGGCCTCCAGCGGGCTGAGTAAGGAAGAAGTCGAGAAATTGGTGCGGGATGCGCAGTCCCACACTGAAGACGACAAGAAGCGGCGGCGCGTCGCGGAAGCCCGCAACCAGGCCGATTCTTTGATCTACAGCACCGAAAAGAATCTTAAGGAGCACGGCGACAAGATCGGTGAAGACGATAAGACGAAGATCACCGATGCCATCACCGCCTTGCGAAAGGCGATGGAAGGCAATGAGCCGGAAGCGATCGAATCCGCGACCCAAACATTGACGTCCGCATCCCATAAACTGGCCGAGGAAATGTACAAGAAAGCATCGGCGAGCGCGGGAGCCGGCGCCGAATCGGCTGCTCCAGGGGGCGATGGAGGCGGTCACCAAGCCAAGACCGACGAGAAGGTCGTGGACGCAGAGTTTGAAGAAGTAGACAAAGACAAAAAGTAAGTTACAATGCAGCCAGGCGCGACCGAGTTTCGCCATCGGTGGAACTCGGTCGTGTTGTACTCAGCATACATCATTCTCTAGCCTAGGCGATGAGCTCCGTGGCCAAACGCGATTACTACGAAACGCTCGGTGTCGAACGCAATGCCTCTGAGGAGGACCTCAAGAAGGCATTCAGAAAACTCGCGCGTCAATTCCATCCCGACCTCCACACTTCCCACGATCAGAAAAAGAAAGCCGAAGAGAAGTTCAAGGAGATCAACGAGGCGTACGAAGTTCTCAGCGACCAGGACAAACGCCGCCGGTACGACACGTTCGGTCACGCCGGCGGACCTCAAGGAGCAGAGGGATTCGATTTTGGACAGGGCGGATTCGGCGATATCTTCAATGACATTTTCGAAGATTTCTTCGGCTCCCCACGAGGGCGCTCTCGAGCCGAGCGTGGAAACGACCTGCAATATAATCTCGAGATCACCTTCGAGGAATCCGTGTTCGGGAAGGAAGCCAAGCTCAAGATTCCACGCTGGGAGACTTGCGCCGACTGCAAGGGCACCGGTGCGCGCTCGGCTACTGCCGTGAAGATGTGTCCTGCCTGCAAAGGACAAGGCCAACTACGATTTCAACAAGGTTTCTTCAGCGTCAGCCGTCCTTGTGGGCAGTGCGAAGGAGCCGGTCAGGTGATCACTGAGCCATGCACCATGTGCAACGGACGCATGCGGGTGCGCGCAGAACGCACGTTGTCCGTGCAAATTCCGGCTGGAATCGAATCGGGCATGCGGTTGCGGCTGTCTCACGAAGGAGAGCATGGTGTCCAGGGCGGACCGCCCGGTGATCTCTACGTCGCCATCAACGTGAAGCCCCATCCGCTGTTCAGGCGCGAAGGACAGGATATCGTCTGCGATCTGCCCGTCAATTTTGTCACCGCCAGCCTCGGAGGACGGGTGGAAGTTCCGACTCTGAAGGGCAAGACGATGATCAAGGTTCCGGCCGGTACACAGCCCGAAAAAATGCTCCGGTTGAAGGGCCTCGGTTTTCCGAACTTGAAGGGTGGCCATACCGGGGATCAGGTCTTCACCGTGAAGGTGGAAATCCCCACCAAGCTCTCCGCGAGGCAGAAGGAACTGCTCGAGGAGTTCGCCAAGGAAAGCGGGTACGCTCAGGAAAGCGATGCCGACGGGTTCTTCGATAAGATGAAGACCTTCTTCGAGTGATCGTTCCACTGCCTCTCTGTTAGCACTTCACATGCCGGCCTTCTTCATCCGCTCAGACGAGATTCGAGAGGATCACATCGTCTTAAGCGGAGACCTCAGTCGCCATCTCAAAGCCAGCCTGCGGGTGAAGGTCGGTGAGTCGATTCTTCTCACGGACGAGCGCCGACGCCGTTATCGGGCTCGGGTCGCCGACGTCGCCGGCCCGGGGCTGACGGCGACCATCTATGACAGCCAAGAAGGTCCAGAAGAAAAATGGCCGTCGCTTCTGCTCGCCCAGGCTGTGCTCAAGGGCGACCATATGGACTGGGTGATTCAAAAGTCGAGCGAGTTGGGAGTGCGGTCGATCCTGCCGCTCATTGCCCGCCGGGGCGTGGTGCGGCCACGCCCCGATCGTCTCGCCGGGCAACTTGCTCGGTGGCAGCGCATTGCCACCGAAGCGGCCCAGCAATCCGAACAATGGGAGCCGCCCCGCATCCTGGAGCCGCTTGACTCGGAGGCCTTTTTTTTCTCTCACCCGACATCCCAAGCATTCATTCTGCTCGAGCACCATAGGGGCACAGGCTTGCTCGATGTTGCGCTTCCAGCGAAAGCAGGCGCGTGCATCGGGCTCGCCGTCGGGCCTGAGGGGGGATGGGCGCGGGAAGAGATCGAAGCGGCTCAAGAAGGAGGGCTGCATTCGGTGACGCTGGGACCGCAAATCCTCCGGGCGGAAACCGCCGCCGTCTCGGCAGTCAGCATTCTACAATGTCGCTTGGGACGCCTGGGGTAGCAGCGCGGCGCTATTGGCCGGCCCGAAGAGCGAGAATCGTTCCGCCTTCGCCCGCCGCCCAACCGGCCGCGGAAGACGGAAACGTGAGTGCAAGAAGCGAACGCTTCACGGGATTTTCTGATTCGATCCAATTGAAGCCTGCGTCGGTCGTACGGAGGATGTGCCCTCGCTCACCGACGATCCAGCCTTGCTGAGGACTGGTAAAGCGTACGCGAATCAGATCCGTCAGCTTGCTGCATGTTCGCCCGCAGGGCAATGTACGATCGATCCACTTGACCCCGCCATCGGTCGTCTGGAACAGCGCTCCGGCATTGCCCACCGCCCATCCGTTGAGATCATCGGTGAACGCGACATCGAAAAACGTCGCCGAGCTTCGGCTGTCTTGAATCTGCCAAGTCCGGCCTCCGTCGCTCGTAATGAGGATCGTCCCGAGCGCACCGACAATCCCGCCATGCTGCTCGCTAGAAAAAGCAACGGCGTGCAACGCCGCGTTGGTGCCGCTGGCCTGGTCGGTCCAGGTCGTGCCGGCATCCTGGGTCCGCAGTATCGTCCCGTTGCCGCCCACGACCCACCCCCGATCCGGGGATTGAAAAGCCACAGCATAAAGCGGAACCTGCGTCGGCACGATCTGAGGGGACCACGTCTCGCCGCCGTCGCGGGTTCTGCGGACCGTCCCGTTCGAGCCGACGGCCCAACCATTATGCGCATCAATGAAATGCACCGCCGCGAGCAAGGCCGCCGTGCCGCTCGAGACCTTTTTCCACTTGCGACCTCCATCCTTGGTCTTGAGGATCGTCCCACCTGATCCCACGGCCCATCCGAGATCTGCGTTCAGAAAGAACACGCCCAGCAGAGTCGCCTCCGACCCGCTTTTCTGTGCGACGACCTGAACGGAGGATTCGGCCGATGCCCAAGCAGCGCCGACCCACTGGCAGAGGACAATGAGACAGACGGCAGTCGCCGCACGGGCTAACGAAGCTCGAATAGGGCTCATTGATTCGTACTGGAGTCCTGACGATTGTTCTGCCAATAGCTCTGGTCCGGGATACCCTTAGGCTCGATCGTGAAGGAGCCGGCCTCCAATGTCACCCATTGCTTAGGGCCGCAACAGGTCCCATCCGGACGTAAATCCCAAGATCCGCGTCGCACGATCAAGGGGCCGGTCATGGTATCCGACAGATATTCGCCGGGCTTCCCCACGCCGACGATATGGCGCCGTGGAACGCGAACCTTGATTTCGTTGTCTGTCCAGCTCAATACGACGGCGGCCACGCCGTTGAAGAGCACCTCCGTCCGCGAAACGTTCTCTTCCAGCGCCGGACTCGTCCGCGAGTAAATATTTTCCGTCATACCGACTTTGCTGGCTTCAGCCGTCTTTAAGAAGGTGCCGAATCCGCTACCGGTGATCGTCACCACGTCATCCAACCCAGCCGACTTCGGACTATAGGATGCGATGGTGGGTTCGACGACGGTGAAGTTTCCAGCCTCGGTTTCCACGATGCCCTGCGCGGCACAGCAGGTCCCGTCCGGCTTTGGCTTATTGCCCCCCCGCTTTACGATGACGGGGCCGCTCTTGGCGCTGAACGGAACCCACACATCGATGCGGTCCTCATGCCAGCGGTAAATGACTGCCGGTACGCCCCCGATTTCGACGCTGTTCTCGCCCTTGTTGAAATCCATGAAGTTGAAGGGAGTGGACCCACTCTCCGAGTAGAACCCGAAATGCTCTCCGTTGATGCGCAACAGCGTGCCGATCGGGGCGCTGCTCGGTGTGAGCGACGTCGCCTTCGGAGTCTGGACGGTAAAGTTCCCCAAGGTGCGCGCCTGCCCGCCGTATTTGAGCACGATCGGACCGCTCTCCGCCTCCAACGGCACGTGTACGACGATGGCACTGTCAGACCATTGGTCGATGGTCATCAGTCGATCGCCGATGGAAACGCTGTCCTGCGGCGTCCTGCTGGAGCCGAAATCGCGTCCGAACAAGACCACTTTGGTTCCCACGGGACCGCTCATCGGATCCACACGGATCGTCGCGAGCACCTTGACCGATGCGGCGTTACTGGTGATGTGCTGCACCGGAGCACAACAGGATCCGTCGGGCAGCGGATCAGAAGAGGCCAGGCGAACCACGACGTCGCCGCCCTGTACGTTGGCCGGCAACTGGACTTCGATCTTGTCGTCCCTCCATTTCCTGGCTCGCACTGGCACCCCGCCGATCACCACGTCGTTCACCCCGAAGATTGAGTTGGGATCCCGCGGGCCTGCAGTGTTGCCGAAGTGCTCGCCGATAATTTCGACCACAGATCCCCGTTCGGCTTCCGTCGGTGTTACGCTGTGGATGACGGGCTGCAAGACCGAAAAGGAGCCTGCCTTCAATTTCTTTTTGCCGATGGCGACCTCCACGGGGCCGTTTCCTGCTTTGGACGGCACCTTCACCTCGATGACGTCGCTTTCCCAGCGTTGCACCAGCGCAGGAACTCCTTGAAACGAGACCTTATTGAACTGGGGCGACTTGTACGCGCCAAAGCCTTTGCCTGTGATCGAAATGGTCGCCCCCGGGAGGGCTGCGGCGGGGACCAAGGCGGGGGGTTCGGCCGATACCGCCCCAGCCCATATTAGGACCGCCAACCCGGTCATGCTGCCGATGGACGCCCTTATATCTCTCATGTACTGTTGCTCCCTTATACTCGTCGGCCAAAGATTGATGCCGGCATGTACGATACGATCACGGTGAAGATCGACGTCTGGTACGAGGCCCGCCACGTGGCACACAACCCCACGCAACTGAGGCAGACAGGCCGGAGGGGGTACAGCGTCAAGCGAAGGGACCATCGGACTATAACAAGCTGTTTTTTTTGATGTCAAGGCAACCGCGGAGGAGAGAGGAAGGCTTCCGGACATCGTCACCGCTAACCGGACGCCACTTGTACCAGAAGCTCCAATTCAATAGCGGCATTGAGCGGCAACTCGGCTGCGCCCAGCGCTGCCCGCGCGTGACGCCCGGCCTCACCGAATATC
>DASTLA010000123.1:0-3894 GCA_035715525.1 Nitrospiraceae bacterium | reverse complement strand
ACTTCGAGTAGGGCGTGATGTGGGTATGCGGCGGCGTTCCGGCAAGCGGTGGAAATCGTGACGATGCATCGGCAGATCGCGCCCGAAGATACCGAGCTGGATAGACAAGTGCTGGAACTGCTTCGACGCCGGCGTCGGGTGACGCTTCTCGGCCTGGCCGACTCGTTTCCCGGCTGTTCGTGGCGTCAGCTGTTCGCGGCCTTGAACCGGCTCCTCAATGCACGCCTGGTCGTATTGGCTCCGTTGGGGAAGGATTATGAGGTCGCGCTCTGCCCATCTTCCTCGAACCGGGAGTCCCTTCGAGGCTAGGGGACTGTTCAGCCGGACCGGCATTGCCCTCACCGTCCTGGCCTGGGTGACGGCGATGATTTTTCTGAACGGCTGTGCCCCGCGCTCCTCCGAGTTGTCCTTGACGACCTACGATCAGTCGGCCGATCAGCACATGATCGCCGACTTTCATCGCCGTGAAGCGACGAGACTCCGACAGATGTCGGAGGAACTGACGCATCGGATCCTCGTCTACGAGCGGTTGTTTGGCCCGGACTCTGATTGGGTCAAGGGCACACGCCTCTTGGCTCAAACCTACGCGGAGGCTGCTCAGGAGCAAGAAGGGAAGGCGGAAAGTCATTCAAGGCTTGCCGAACGGCGCAGTCGATGACGATCCGCAGAACCCGACTCTCGGTGAGACCGGGCGCGGCCCGGAAGGAGGCGGTCATGTGGCATCGAGCGGTCGTGATACTGGGCGTGCTGTCGTTGTACGCGTTGCAGGGATGCGGCAATACGGTTCAGCCGGGCCAGCGGGGCTTGCGCTGGTATCCGCTGACGGAGGGCCTGAGCACGGAAACCTTGCATAGCGGCTTCTACTGGCGAGCTCCTTGGAACGATGTGTACGTCTATGACATCAGGCTTCAGAGTTATACGGAGATGGTGGATGCGTTGAGCTCGGACGATTTACTCGTGAAGCTCAAAGCGGCGATCATCATGCGGCCCATCCCCGAAGAAGTGTATTTTCTCGCCCAGGAAATCGGACCGGACTTTTATCCTCGCGTCGTGAAGCCGGAATTGCTGGCCGCCGTGCGGAGTGTCGTGTCCAATTATCCGATGGTATCGGTGCCGGAAAAAAGCGCGGAGATCGCGAGCAAAGTGCAGGCCGTGGTCGTCGAGAAACTGAAAGGCCGGCACTTGGAGGTTCAGAGCGTGGCACTGGCGGACATCGAACTCGCGAGAATCGTGCTCGAAGCGGTTGAGCGCAAGCAGGCCAAGGAGCAGGAAAAGGAACAAAAGGAATTCGAGCTCATCATCGCCGAAAAAGACGCTGAGATCGCCCGTCGACGGGCGCGCGGCGAAGGCGATGCGGTCAGAATACGATCCGAGGGAGAGGCGGAAGGCTTGAAGATTCGGGCGTCTGGTCAAGCGGCGGCGCAAGAAACCATCGCCAAGACACTGACGGGGGACTATTTGCGTTTCAAGCTCTACGATAACCCGAATGCCAAAATGGTCTTGATTCCGGACAATCTGCGGGTGCCTGTGCTGATCAATCCGGACCAGGATCGCGGGGCACGGACGCACGAAAGCATGATGACGGTGGATCCCGAGGCATCGGGGAAGAGCCGGTAGCGGAACTGAAGGCTCGTGCAACAGACCAGCGGACAGGGAGGATGGGAGCCATGGACGGATACGGAAAACGGGTGTTGGTGGCGGATGGAGACGACGAGAGCCGCAGTGCGGTCGCGTCGGTGCTGGAAGGAGCGAGATTCGTCGTGTATCAAGCCGAGGACGGACGCCGTGCTGTAGAGGAATTGCGGAAGCGCCGTTTCGACGCCGTGATGCTGGATCGCGAGCTTGCTCACGTTGACGGGCAACAACTCATTCTCCTCGCGCGAATGGTTTCGCCGGCAACGCCTATCATCCTCCTGACAGACGGCATGATCGATCGACCCGATCCGACACAGTCGATCGGGCCCTTTGCCTTCCTTCCGAAAACGGCCGAGGCATGGAGGCTGCTGCATGTGGCAGCGGCCGCCTCCATGGCCGCGGGCGGCCTCCCCAGTTCGATGGCCTCTTAGCCGGCTCCTTCCTCCAGCATGCGGTCGATTCCTTGATCCCGGTAGGGGTGAGGGAACGGACCGTCGCTATGGTTACGCCTAGTAGAGTCCTGCGAGCGGCAGTGTCATAAGATTCATCCGAGAGCCCTTCTATGCGGATCCTCGCCATCCATCCCGGCCCTCTGATGTATACGAAAATATATCTGCGGCTTGAACCGCTCGGGCTCGAGTTGGTCGCGGAGGCCATCCGCCGGGCGGGACACGAGGTTCGTCTCCTGGACCTTCAAGTGGAAACGCAGCAGAATCTCGTGGAACTGCTTCAGCAGTGGACACCGGATGCGGTCGCCTTCTCCTGCAACTATCTCGCGAACGTCCCTGAAATCATCGATCTGGCCAAGCTGATCAAGCAACGATGGCCGCGATGCTTCATTTTCGTCGGCGGGCATAGCGCGTCGTTCGTCGCGCATGAACTGTTGCGTCACGGCGACGGCGGGATCGATTGCGTGCTGAGAGGGGAGGGCGAAGGCGCGGTCAGCGCGCTGCTCGAGGCAGTGGAGCACGACCCTGCCGCGCTGCTCCATGTTCCGGGTTGCGTCACCCGCTTGGGCGAAGGTCCGCTTCCCCGGTTCGCCGACGACCTCGATGCGATCCAACCTGCGAGAGATCTGGTTCGGAACCGGCACAGGTATTTCATCGGAGTCCTCGATCCCTGTGCGTCGATCGAGTTTACCCGCGGCTGTCCGTGGGATTGTTCGTTCTGCAGTGCCTGGACGTTCTATGGCCGCAGTTACCGCAGCCGGGGTACCGAGCATATCGTAGCTGATCTCGAGCGCATCCAGGAGCCGGGCATCTTTATCGTGGACGACGTCGCCTTCATACAAGAGCGGCAGGGTTTCGCGATCGGCGAGGCGATCGCCAGGAAAGGGATCAAGAAGCAATACTATCTCGAGACGCGCGGTGATGTGCTGCTTCGGAACAAGGACGTGTTTCGTTTTTGGTCGCAGCTGGGATTGAAATATATGTTCCTCGGTATCGAAGCGATCGACGAACAAGGGCTCGAAAACCATCGCAAGCGAATTTCCTTGGGAAAGAACTTCGAGGCGCTCGAATTCGCCCGTACGCTGGGCATCACCGTCGCCATCAATCTCATTGCCGACCCTGACTGGGATCGTGCGCGGTTCGAAACGGTCCGCGCTTGGTGTTTGGAAATTCCGGAGATCGTCAATATCAGCGTCAATACGCCCTATCCGGGCACGGAAAGTTGGCTGACGGAAACGCGGCCGATCGTCTCGCGGGATTATCGGCTGTACGACATCCAACATGCCGTCTTGCCGACGCGACTTCCCTTGCTGGAATTCTACGAGGAACTGGTCAAGACGCAGCAGATTTTGAACAAGAAGCATCTCGGCTGGCAGGCGCTGAAATCGACCGCGAAAATCGCCGCGGCCCATCTGCTGCGGGGCCAGACGAACTTCGTCAAGATGCTCTGGAAGTTCAATAGCGTCTACGATCCCAAACTGCAACTGGCCGACCACGCGCGGCCGGTGAAATACGAGATGGATTTGCCGGCAGCCGCAGCCACTGGTGTCGGGTCCCACCTGCTGTCCGTTCATTCGCTGCGCGGTCGTCGATCGCGCGAGTTGGACGAGGCGACGGAGCGGTTCGTGAGTCAAAGCCGAGACGCCGGTGCCGGGTCAGGTGGCCGTTCGCCGGCTTCAGCAGCCTTCGGTCGTTGACGAGGAAGAAACAGCGCCTCGGACCATTCGACCGACCGATCTGCACAGGAGGTCGTCATGACCCAGACCAGGAACAGCGTCGAAGACCTGTGGGGGCCCCGGACACCCTATGA
>DASTLA010000122.1:0-14248 GCA_035715525.1 Nitrospiraceae bacterium | reverse complement strand
CTTCACCAATCAAAGTCTGAACGTGTTCACCATGGGTGGCTTGGCCTTGGGCATCGGCCGGCTGGTCGACGATTCCATCGTCGAGCTCGAAAACATTCAGCGGCACCTCAACCAAGAACGGAACCGCTGGGATGCGATCGTCGAGGCCGCGCGGGAAGTCGCCATGCCGATCTTCGCCTCCACCGTCACCACCGTGGTGGTGTTCCTCCCCATGTTTTTCGTCGTGGGCATCGCGCGGTTATTGTTGATTCCGCTGACGCTGACCATTGCCATCGCGCTGTTCACATCGTTTTTTGTGTCACGAACCGTCACGCCGGTCCTGTGCTACCGCTTTCTCAAGTCCGAGCAGCACGCTCACCGCGATTTGCCGGGTTGGTTCGTCCGCGTCATGGACTGGAGCCGCAGACGCTACGAGGCGCTGGACGAAGGGTATGAACACAGCCTGCAATGGGTGTTGAAACACCGGCGCACGCTGGTGGTGACGGTCGTGGTGATTTTCCTCAGCTCCTTGGCCCTGCTGCCGTTCATCGGAACGGAGTTCCTGCCGGTATCCGACGAGAGTCAGTTTCGCATCGTCCTGCGGGCACCGGTAGGCCAGCGGGTGGAGAAGACCGAGCAACAGGTGGCGGAGGTCGAACGTGTCCTGCGCGAGAGCATTGCACCGGAAGAGCTGGAAACGATCGTGTCCAGCACCGGCGTGCTGGCTCAGGGCCGATCGTCGCTCTTCAACCCGAATACGGGCCCGCATACGTCGGTGATTTCGGTGTACCTCGTGTCCCCCGACAAACGAACACGCAACCAAGTGCAGATCATGAACGAGGCCCGACCGAAGATCGTCAAATTGTTTCCCGGCGTGGCCATGTTCTTCGACCCGGGGGGATTGGTCAAACGGGTGACGAGTTTCGGATCGCAAAAAGCCATCGACGTGGAAATATACGGGTACGAACTGGAGAAGGCTCGCACGCTCGTCCACCAGGTGCAAGACATCATGCACAAAATACCCGGTATGGCGGACGTCGAAGTGAGCCGCGAGGAGAACTATCCTGAGGTCAACGTCGTGGTGGACCGGGAAAAAGCGGCGCTCTTGGGGATCAGCGAAACCGATATCGCGAACGCCGTCCTGTTTTCATTGAACGGCAACGGCCAAACCGATCCCATCATCTATACGGATCCGCAGACCGGCAACGAATACTACATCAGCGCCTGGCTGGGAGAAGAGCACCGGAAAAGCCTGACCGATCTCGAGAGCATTCTGTTGACGACGAAATCGGGCGAACCGGTCTTGTTGAAAAACGTGGCTTCGTTGAAACTCAACGCCGGGCCGGTGAAGATCGAACGAAAGTATTTTCAGCGTGTCGTCCACATCACCGCCAACCCGGTTGGCCGCGATCTCGGCGCGATCGCCGCCGACTTGGAAGCGGCCTTTGCCGGCCTCCAATTGCCTCCGGGGTTCACCATCCGACTCGCCGGACAGATCCAGCAGCAGCGCGAGACCTTCGAAGGGCTGATCTTTGCGAGCATTCTCGCGTTGATCTTGGTCTATATGGTGATGGCGGCTCAATTCAAATCGCTGGTGGATCCCTTTATCATCATGTTTTCCGTCCCGATGGGCATTCCGGGCGTGATCGTCATGCTCTTCCTGACCGAGACCACGCTGTCGACGACATCGCTCATGGGTGTCATCATGATGCTGGGGATAGTCGTGTCCAACGGCGTATTGCTCGTCGACTATACGAACGTGCTTCGTCGCCGCGGCATGGTGCTGGGAGAGGCGGTACTCAAGGCATCGCGAACGAGACTGCGTCCGATTCTGATGACGTCGTTGGCAACGGTGGTCGGCCTCCTGCCGATGGCGCTCGGCCTCGGAACCGGAGGAGAAACCAATGCTCCGCTCGCCCGCGCCGTGGTCGGGGGACTCAGCCTCTCGACCATGCTGACGCTGTTCCTCGTTCCGACCGTCTACATCATGCTGGAGGAACGGTTCCCGCGGCGTGCAGATCGATTGGGGGACGAACAGCTCCGGCCTCATCTCGCGCCTCAGGAGGCGTAGCCGGCGGCGCGCGGCCGTCGTCGAACGTCAACCGTCAATCGGCCTTTGCACCCCACGCCTTGCGGCACAGAGGGAGGCCCTTCGGGAGGCAGCCGCAGCGGCGCCGGTCCTAGGCATCTCGAACGATGCGTGACGATTGACGTGAACGCGAGAAGAGAATTACGGACGGAGACTGGGAAAGAGCGATGCCAATTGCATGGCAAGTCCCACATCGCCGGCGATACGGAGCCGGCCCGACATGGCAACCGCCGGGCCGCTCATCTGACCGTTCAGCACGCGGAGGCAGTCTTCCCCCGACATGGACAAAGTCACCTGGGGATCCGGGTGAGTGCCCTCGGTGATGCGGCAGGCCCCCTCCCGGATCTGCACCTGGTACTGTCCTCCGTCGGCGCCGCTCAGGTCGAACTGGTATACGGCGTCCAGCCCTTCGGCGGCGTCGGGATCCAGCTTGGACGGAAGCGACGCAAAAAACTCTCGGACGGTTTTCGGTGACGATTCGCCCATACCACTCTCAGCTGGTCTCCTCACAAGTGAACGGACTACCCGAACGGATTAGTAGCGCAGCAACGCGTGGTGCCGCGAACGGCGGGCGCCGAAGAAGGCCTTCGAAAACTCCTCGACGACGGCAGGATCGTAGCCTTTGCAGCTGAAAATATCGAGATAGGCGCTGTTCGTATCGTTGGCGAAATGCCCGCTGATCAATGAGGTCTCGATCAATTGGACCATGCTGTAGCCGGCCACTCGGCCTTCACCGAAATGCACGACCTGGCAGGCGCCATAGCGTTTCATTTGGATGAGCTCGCAAAGCTGGACGACATAAGCCTCAATTTGCTTGGGATCTCGGATGCGATCGGCAGCGCAATCGTGGAGGTCAACGGAAGTACAGATACCCCAGGCTTTGCCGGGCCCGACGGAGTCGGGATTGACCGGTGAGTCGGCCAGCCTGGCTGAAGATGATGAGATGTCGTCGGAGGTCGCGCCTTCGGCGTTTTGCATGGAGGACACTGCCTTTCTGTTGAGGGTGAGTGGAAGTGAACCGCATACGTTGGAATATACTGAACGTCAGAAGACCTGTAAATGTTTATCTCCAAAAAATCCTTCCCCGGCGCTCATTGACAAAACTGAGAACCCTTAGCGAGAATGCCTGCCATGACGGACCAATCATTGCCTCGTGCCGACGCCGCTTCCTCGCCTTCCGGCTTGCCCGATCGGTTCTGCACCTGGTGCAAGGTGCTCATGAAAAAACGCCTCGTCGCGGGCGGTCAGTTCATCCACTACACCTGCCCGAAATGCGTGTTTCAGCACACGAGCAAACGCGCGTCCGCGTAGAATCCTCACTCATTATCCGCCAGACGCCATTCGTGCTGGAGGTCCGCATCTCCCGCGCTGCCGATTGACGCATGACGTTTGACGGGTAGGCCTTGCTCAGTCGTAATACTTTTCCCGGTAAACGGGACACAAGCCCTTTTCAGTGATGATTTTGGTTACTTCCTTGATCATCTCGTTCCCACCGCAGAGGTAAGCCGCCAGATTCTTCACCGCTAGAATGCGCCGCTCCACCAGGGCCGTCACCCGCCCCGTATCACCGCTCCAGCCCGGTTCGGGCCTCGACAAGGTGGTGACGAATGAGAAGTTCGAATGGGTGCCCGCGAGCAGACGGAGTTCCTCCTGCCAATACAGGTCTTTCTGAGTCCGAAGTCCCCAAAACAGGGTCACCGTTTGAGACGAGGCCCTTTGGAGCTGGCTCAATATCATGCTGCGCAGAGGCGCAATGCCGGTGCCGGTCGCCACGAACAGCAAATCCTTGGTCGGGTCTTCCCTGAGGTAAAAGGAGCCGGCGGGACCCGTAAACTGAGTTCGATCTCCCGCGCGTAATGAAAACAAATAGGAGGAACCCGGTCCTCCAAGCACCAGATTCAAGACGAGAAGGATCCGGTCGGACCCACTGGGCGGCGACGCGATCGAATAGGGTCTCGTGACGGGTCGCGGGAATCCTTCCTTCGGCACCTCAAAGGAGACGAACTGACCTGGTTTGAAGGCGATCGACGGTGGCTCGAGCAGTCGCAACTCGATCGCCCGTACGTCATGCGTGAGTGGTTCAACTTTGGTGACCTCGGCACTATAGCGTTCCATTACGCCCTCACGATTCCACCCGACCCTCTCTTACACCCTACCATCTCAACCCCAGGCCTACCAGGAGCAGGGTCGTAGGCCGCCGATTATCGGTTACATCATTGGCGGTTCGACGAATTTGTCCCATACTTGGATGATGGCATGGCGACGTAACCAACGGATGGCATCCCTGACGGCCTTTGCGTCTCCGGCGCTCTTATGCGGCTGTCTCGCCGCGACTCACGGTCTGCCGCCCTCGTTCGAGCCCGCCTTCGACCTTGACGGCAACGGCATTCTCGACACGGCTTTACGCATCGAACCTTGCCGCACCTCGGCTCAATCCGCCTGTCTGATCTCTAGATCGCTGCTGTCGGACCCGCGCGAAATTCCGCTCGACGGGTCGCCGGCCTCCTGTCCTCCTCCACTCACTCCAGCGACGATCGAAGACATCGGCGATCACGTCAATGGTCCGTTCCATGAGGTCGCTGTCATCCATTGCCCGGTGGAGAGTAGCCGGCCCCGCCCCACCTTGTCGATTGTGGATGTCGAGCGAGGAAGTATCGTAGCTCGGACGGCAGCACCCGAGGGCCAGACCTCCGCCTATGCGAACTGGCCCCGTGATCCGATCGGAAGGAGATATCCGTTCTTGGCGCCGACCTATGGCGACAGCTCACTCCCCGAAACCCGTCCATCTTGGGGATATCTGTGCCTCTTTCAGCCGCTCCTGCCATCCGACTCCGGCTGTGGAAATCGCTTTGTACGAATAGAGGCTCGGCCGGCATCCGAATACTTTCGAGAATACGGCGGGTATGTGCAGGACCTCGACGGCGACGGATGGGAGGACATTCACCTCCTCTTCCATCGACTGGTCTACACCGTCTCCACCAAGACGGGTCTCCCCCTCGCCACGACGGAATTCGATGTGGCGGCCGGCGCCGAGCCTTCTGCGCCCAAGTGGTTTCATTCCGGCCGTAACTATGGAGCCCACGTGTCGTCCGTCGCACCGGACGGCAGTTCGCACACGGCCCTGATCGGCGGGGTGCCGGTCGGCTCGTTCAACGATATGAATTGTAACGTCAGCCGTTTCCTCGGACTGCTCGAATCACGTCCCGGACGGCCTGAGACAAGGCGGCTGCAATGGTCGCGCTACTATGGTTTTGCCTCCACGATCTTCGAAACCTATGGTCCGGAACGGGCTGACCATCCCGAATCCATCGTCGCCCGCCAGGCGGACTATCTGAACGGCTGTCTCCATTATCCTTCCGATGCCAGAAGTCAAAGCGCCGGAGAGCCGATCCTCGTCGTCAATCGGTTCCTGCAAGAAGCTCCCGTCGCCCGCTGCATCCGGGAACAGTACCAGCTGTACCTTCCGCCGGCATGGAGCGAAGAGAAAACACGAACTTGGAACCGGTGCTTCAACCAAAATTTGCACGGCCCCGGTACATGGACCATCGAGGTTCTGCGGGAAAACGATGGTACCTTGCTCATCGAGACTCCCTCCCGCTATGTCTGGGGCCTGTCGGAACAATTGCATCCCGGTCGTGAACCGCTCTACTTTTTCGAGGTGATCGAGCCCGAGGCGCGGTCGTTCGACCTCCGGCTTCTGCCCATGCCACGGTTGACCGTGCAGGCCTTGGACAAGGGACAATGGATCGACCGTGGAACCTTTCCCATCGCAGGGAGGCCCAAGCTGCGCCGGCTCACCGATACGGGCCCACGCGGGCACGGCTCTGCCAGCTACTTCTACGAGCTGATGTTGGATGATGTGGATGGCGACGGCCTACAAGAATTGCAGCTCGAAGACGGCACGTGGATAGGATGGTCCAAGACTCTCGCTGCCTGGGCAGTCAAGGAGCCTAGGGCATCTAGCCGATAGAGACCCGGCCTTCTACCCCCGCCCGGACGGCAACATCAGATGCGTTTCATAGCTCATGATGCCAAGAAAGGCAGCCAGCCCCAGATACACCAGCGCATAGCTGTACCGAGTTCCGCTCGGGACATCGTAGTAACGAGAGTCGGCCGGCCGGTCGGCTCCGCCGCGAAGGGTGGACATGAGGTGGGGAATCGCCATGATCGCAACCAGGAGCAGCATCGGACTTTGGTTCATCATGAAGAGGCCGATCAGAATAGGAACCCCCAACCACCAGACGCGCGGCGAGATAATGGCCGTGATACGGCCGCCATCGAGCGGCGAGAGCGGGATGAGGTTGAACAGATTGATCATGAAACCGGCATAGGACAGTGCGAGCAACAATTTATTGTCCATGACTTCGGCCGCGTAATAGCACACCGTGGCGGCGATGGTCCCGGCGACGGGGCCGGCGATGCCCACATAGGCCTCTGTCTCGACGTCCATGGGCTGGTCCTTGAGCTGAATCCAGGCCCCGACGAAGGGAATGAACGTCGGGGCTCCCACGTCCAGCTGGCGCTGCCGTGCGGCCATATAATGACCCAGCTCGTGAACAAGGATCAGCAGCACGAACCCTGCCGCATACCACCAGCCGAAGATGAAACTGTAGGCGACCATCGACAGCAGCATAGTGCCGCCGGTCACCGCAACTTTGCCCAATTTCATCCCGGTGAGGAGGAGTAGCAGCGCCTTCACGTCGGGATCCCTTCCGTTTGTTCGGTTCGGTCGGAACCGAGATGAGGTATCCGGAGCTTCCGACCGTTCATTATAGACAGAGAAGCGCCGCGCATTCAGAGTCGTCCTTCGACCAATGAGCGAATTTCTTCCATGCGCCGCCGATTCACCCCGAGATCGCCGTAGCCGATCCGGGAGGCAGAGCGGAATTGCACCGTCTTGCTGTCGTCGTCGAAGAGGAACTCGACGTCGTCCACGAAACGTAAGATCAGACTCGTGAATTCATAATGCAGATAGCCTCCCTCTTCCTCGACCAGCTTCGTGCGCGGCAAGGACGCCACGGCCGCCTTCAGCGCTTCCACCGCCTCCGGCCGGCTCTTCTTGAAGCGAATCGGCGCAATCGCGTGGCGTTCGTCCTGCGCCTCGGTGGAAACACAATTCGGTTTATTGGGACAAGGCGGCAATGTCCGCATAGGTTCATTATGCCTTAAATTGTTTTCTTGGAGCGGGCATGGATTGAAGGGGAAGGCTTTTCCTGTCTAGGAGCCACAGCACCTGCACCACAACGAAAGCTTTTTGAGAGCCTCAGCTCCGCTAGTACACGACGGTTGTCAGAGAGAGCGGTCGATCCGTCTCCTGTTCCTCGACCTTCACGGCCACGCGCCCGATGACCCGCCCGTCTTCCGCCTCCACGTCGACACGCCAGTAGCCGGGATCGAGGCCCTGCTTGAACGTATAGGCTCGGTACCCCCCTTCACGGCCGCCGGAAATTTTGAGCGGAATTTTATCGGCATGGGCAAATGCCTGGCTCTTCTCCCGCCGGTAGTACCAATGATGATACACGGTGGTCTTGAGCGCCACCGGAGCAAACACAGCGGTGAAACAATATACCGGATCATTGGCCGGAAGGAGGTTATCAGACCGCTTCCAGACTTCGTACCACCGTTTTTCAAACGACAGCTCGAAGCGATCGCCGGAGCGTTTGATCTCGTGGTACATGCCGCCAAATTTCAGAGAAAGCGGCACGGGGGGAATCCAATTGAGGAAGTAAAAGCCCACCAGTACGCCGATCAGAGCTAAGGCCGGTGCACCAGCCAGGGCCGCTTCGCGCTTCGTGCGGGCGGGGTTGCCCCAATAAATGAGGTGCACGACCCGCAGCACCACCAACACCGTGAGACCGGCCCCGGCCAGAAAGACGGCCGCGTTCATCCAGCCGGTCATCACGGGAAGAAAGAAAGTAAAGAAGGCGAAACACACGAGAGCGTAGAGGCTCACCAACAACTGCACGTTGGATAGGCGATCCCTCAAAAATTCGTTGGCGACCAGGAAGGCCACCAGCACGCAAAAGAACACCGCCGTGCCGGCAAAGGTGGCGCTCTTCGAATAGAAAATGGCATAGGCACTGAACAACCCGCCGAGCAGAAACTGTATGGCCATGGGAGCGTAGGGCTTGCCTTGCAACGTCCAGCGCATCCAGACAGGCGCGTCCGGCGGCAAATCGGCGGTGCCGCCCTCGCTCGTGCCGAGGCGGCCCGTGAGCACGATAAGGAAACCCAGCAGGGCCAGGTAGAGCAAGAGCAGCAGGTTGTCCAACAGTCGGTCGATGCGGGTCAGCGTCAACGTGTCATAGGTGACTCCGCCGAAGAAAAACAAAGGCGGAAGGTAGGGCTTGCCCAAAACCGACTGGAACCGCTGGATCGAGACCATGGAGCAAGAGTTCAGGAGACAGGCGGGAATGTCAAACGAAGAATTGAATCGAGCTCGAACCGTGAAGGCGTCAATCGCCACGCGGCTCGGCGGATGAACAGAGACGATTTTCAGCCGTCGGCCACTAGACGAATGCGGGGAGCGGTGCGTACGCGACCGGCGATCCCAGCAACCGTTCCAGCCAGCCCGCCATTTGATCCTCCGGGAGAGGCGCGCGATTGAGCCGCACTTCCAATTGAAACTGTCCGGCCTCCCCGACGATGCCGACGATGGCCGACGCATCCTCACCGCCCGGCAGCAGATCCTGCGTCTGAAATTCGCACAACGTGGTATAGAGCCGCCCCTCCGGCGCGATGGCGTCCAGCACTTCGGGGACTTCATCCAGCACGCAATGCACGGAACAACGGAAGAGCAGACGCGAGGGTGGTTGGATGCCGGCGAACTCGACCAGCGCCTCTTCCGAGAATCCCGTCAAATAGGCCCGCACCGCGGCCGCTTGAGGTATGAACGTCGAAGCCAACTTGCTTGCCGGCACGAGAAACTCATAGGCATCAGGGGAATTATATTCGAATTGGCATGGCCCGAAGGCATCGGGCCAGGAGCAGAAAAACGGTGTCCCGGGGTCGGCCGGCGCGAGAATCACCTGTCCCTTTTCCACCCTCGTCTCGACCGGAATCTCCAGCGTCGCAATGGCTTCGAGGAACGCTGCGCGCCGTTCATCGACCCATTCTGATCGCCTGACATCCTCCCTGGTTTCGCCCGGGGTCACGACTTCCTGAGTTTGGAGCCGGATACGGACGAAGGCATGCGTATGTCGAAATCCCAGCCACAGCATCGCAGCCGGCTGGTGATAACGCAGCGGGCCCCGAAGGCGCCAGGGATGGCTGATGGAACAATAGGTACCGACGTTCTGATAGCGCTGATAGACGGTGTGGTATCGGCCGGCCAACAGAAAGAAGTCGCCCTGCCATCCCTCGCGAGCATGGATCAGCGTGACGTCCTCGGTTGCCCAGGGGTCGAGCCCGTCGAACTCATCCGTCCCCTCGACCGCCCATTCTTCCACGTAGCAGATGACATCCTTGGCCGGATGTGTCGGCTTCAAGCCAAGGGCGGCGAGACGCTCGCCGACCGCCAGCACGTCGCTGAATCGGAGTTTGGCCGGCGTTTCCCACCGTCGCTCACGCACGACTGGCTCCTGCTTGCCCCGCGATCGCCTTGACCGGAACGACCGTCACTTGGCGGACTTCAAACTGCGACCTTCGATCTTCGTGTCGGTGAGAAACCGGTCCAGGCCGTCCTTCAGCGTGGCGGAAAGCAGATCGCGAATGTCGTCGCTGTCGAACCAAAACACGGTCTGGGTCTGTTGGCCTTGTATGTTGCGCGTGGTGGTGCTTCCGTCGGCGAGGTTCTTCGCCGTAATCACCAGCCGGCTCTCGGCCCACAACTTCGTGTTCATGAACCGGGCCTTTGCATTGGTGGAGAACTCCCGTAATTCGCCGGTGATGATGATATCGGCCCCCGAGACTCCCACGCCCGATTGCACGACCCGAGCATCCCAGCCTTTGCCCTCCCAGCCGCGCTGACGCAACCGTTCGGCCAGTGCTTCCGCGACGGTGACGCCGGGTTTGCCGCCGCTGACATTGAAATTCGTCACCCCACCGCCGATCAAGTGCGTCCGCTGCCCGATCTTGGTCTTATCCGCACGGAGATCTTCGAATGGTTCGATCACGATCTTGACCGGTTCCGGTTGGCCCGCGGGAACCGGCGCTACCACCGGCTGCGGCTGCACATTCACGAATACCATCTGCCCTGTCCCGCCGCACCCGAACGTAAGAGCCACCGCCGCCGCAACACAGATCCGCCCCGCAAGCTGCATCCCCTGTGCAATCACACCGTCCTCCCTCCCAAGAAATAAATGCGAATATCGCGGGCTAGTCTACCCAACTCGCCCGGCGAATGACAAACTGCACGGTGCGCCGTCAAGTGGCGCTGATCAGCGGCAACAGCCGCCGGAATGTGTCGCGCCCCCAGTCCGAAAGCCGTCCCTGCAGCAATTCCGGCGCATCGAGAGGCAGGACCCTCAGGATCTTGAACCAACTGCGTCCTGACAGCACGGCTGCGATCTGCGGTTTCCGATCATGGGTGATGGGGAGCGTATAGCCTTCTCCCCGTTTCCATTCCCATAGGGTGGGCGCCAGTGAAAGGTCCAAGTCCTGCCCGGCCAACTGGTGATACCGATCGACCAGGTTTTTCTTGTACTGCTGCACCTGCCCGCCTTCCACGATCAATGCGCAGACGACATGATGGCCCCACCAGAACAGAGTTCGAAAGGTGAATTTCTCATCGCCCACGTAGTGTTTGGGAAAATCGAGATACTGATACGGGCAGGCTTCCAGATGTTCACCCTTCACGAACTGGCCCCTGCTCACGTCGAACTGAGGTGGCAGGAGCAGCGGCCGTTCGGTGAGATCATGTCGTAAGCCCCGATGCAGTTCGTCCAACCAACCACGGACCTTCTGAGTGATCTGTCGCTTGGCCTCGAAGAAACCGGCATTCGTAATCAGACTGGCTTCGTCCGGCGTCAGGAACGGATCGGGTGTGCGTGAGGACATGTGAGGCGGCAGGGCGGGGTTAGGATTTCTGATGTGATTCGAAGCCCGCGACCTGGAGGTTAAACACGCGCCGACATTCGGCACAGCGCAGTCCCACGCTGTCGCGGATCACGTCCATCTCCCGAATCGTCACGGCTACCGGATGATTCAGGGCACAGGCACTCAATACGTCCCGGGCGGTCGTCGGAACGACTCGATTGAGCTCCGGAGCGTCCGCCGGGACGGCCGCGACGCGAGCCGTCACTTCGTCGACCAGGACATGATGCACCATCCGGCAGGACGTGCAGACGATGATCATCCGGCCGCTGTCTTCAATCCGCTTCAGCGCAAGACAGAGCGGATGGACGGCGAAACATTGTTGGATGAACGCGCCGCTTTGGTAGACCTGCCCCATGTCCACCTCGGATTGTGGAGGCGCCTCGACTGCCTGAAACCGGCCGAGTCAAACAGACATTCTCTAGAGTTTGGCGAGTCCGAGCATCATGAGCACGCCCACGGCATAGGGAAGCACGCAGGCATACAGGACCGCCTGCAGCCCCCGATCGGGAACCCCGGCCCGAGCGGCTTGCTCTTTGTAGACGAATTCATAGGCCAGGATGAACAACGTGACCGACAACACGAACAACCGGCTCGTCCGCGGCCAACTATAATGACCACTGACCACGAAGTTCGCAGTGAAAAACCCGCTGGACAGGAACAGGACCGGAGCCAACAGGTACAGGACCGCCTGCGCAAAGAACGCATGCCAGGCGGGTCTGGCAGAGCGCTGGTGCGGAGGAACCAGAGTGGTCATGAGCCGATTGCAGCGGGCTCGCTAGATGGAAGAGACACGGTACGAGACGCTTGGACCTGTGCCTCTCGACAGGTTTTACAAACACGCGGCCGGGCTTTCAAAAAGGAAACCTTGCCGCTGGCCAGACAGCTGTAGTGGACAAACTCATCGCACAGGGTGCAACGGGACCAGCCGCCCCGGAAGAGCGTCTTATCCCGGTAGAGACCTTGCTTGCAGACTTTGCAATATCGGGGCTCGATCGGGAGCAACATCGGCTCCCAGTCTCCACCGGCTTTTCGAATACTCATAGAAAGCGCAGTATAGCGGGACGGTCGGCTCAAAAACAAGTAACGGCGCAGGTGTTTGACACTTCTTCAACCCATTTGCTACGCTCCGCCCCGACTGCATGCCGCTCCTGACGAATATCTCTTACTAATTCATGAACATTAAGGATTACCTCGAACGGAATCGTTTTGAAGTCGACCGTTTCCTCGATCAGGTGAGCCCCTCGGCTGCCACTCCGCCGACGACGCTGCATGAAAGCATGCGGTACAGTCTGATGGCGGGCGGCAAACGAGTCCGCCCTATTTTGGCCATTGCCGCCGCGGAAGCTGTGGGATGCAGCCCGCCGGGCTTGCTGCCCGTCGCCTGCTCGTTGGAACTGATCCATACCTATTCGCTGATCCATGACGATCTTCCCTCCATGGACAACGACGATTTCCGGCGCGGCAAGCCGACCAACCATAAAGTGTATGGCGAGGCCATGGCCATCCTGGCCGGAGACGCGCTTTTGACGATGGCCTTCGATTTGATCAGTCGCGCGGATCTCATGAAGGGCTGCGACCCAGTCAGGCAAGTGCGCATCATTCAAGAATTGGCGTACGGGTCCGGCAACATGGGCATGGTCGGCGGCCAAGTTTTCGACATCCAGGCGGAGAACAAGGACATCGATCTTGCCGCCTTGCAGACTATCCATAAACACAAG
The DNA here is from genome assembly GCA_035715525.1 of Nitrospiraceae bacterium. Taxonomy (GTDB): domain Bacteria; phylum Nitrospirota; class Nitrospiria; order Nitrospirales; family Nitrospiraceae; genus JAHBWI01. The sequence continues at coordinate 1,426 of DASTLA010000122.1, read as the reverse complement.
ACCGGCATGCTGATCCGGGCGGCCGTCCGCATGGGTGCCGTCGCGGCCGGTGCAACCGATCGCCAACTCGACGATCTGACCGGCTACGCCGAGGATATCGGCCTGGCATTTCAAATCGCCGACGACGTCCTGAATGTGACGGGTACGCGCGAAGAGCTGGGCAAGAACCCCAACACCGACGCTGAGCGAGGGAAGAAAACCTATCCCACGTTTTACGGTGTGGAGGGCGCACGAAAACTGGCCGACGATTGTGTGAGCCGCGCAATCGAACGTGTGAGTTCCTTCGGTCCTTCAGCCGATCCCCTGCGCGAGATGGCGCGCTATATCACGTCACGGAAAAACTAGCCGTGAGGCCGGAAACGTCACACGTGAAACGCGTTCCCTTGGACGCCGACGCACGGGCGCGCAGTCGTTCTGTCGCCGCTTCTTACGTCTTCTCTTTCCCGTCCGCACGATGAAAGTCCTCGTCACTGGAGCAACCGGATTTGTCGGCGGTGCCGTCGCGCGGGCGCTGGTCAAGTCGGGCGCCGACGTACGGGCCCTGGTCCGACAGGGGTCCGATCTTCAGAACTTCGAAGGCTTGAAGGTCGAACGCGTTGCGGGCGACCTGCGCGACCGCAACTCCCTGACGAGGGCACTGAATGGATGCCGCCACCTCTACCACGTCGCGGCACACTATGCCCTGTGGGCGAAGGATCCGGCTATTTTTTACGACATCAACGTCACCGGCACGAAAAATATCCTCGAAGCCGCCCGCGATGTGGGTGTGGAGCGAACGGTCTATTGCAGCACGATCGGGGCGATCGGGTTGCCGCCAGGCGGCGGGCTCGGCACGGAAGAGACCCCGGTATCGCTCGATCAAATGGCCGGCCACTACAAGCGGTCAAAATACCTGGCGGAGCAGGAGGCGCTGAAACTGGCCAAGCAAGGGCTGCCGGTAGTGATCGTGAACCCGAGCGCCCCAGTGGGCGCGGGCGACGTCCGCCCGACCCCGACCGGCCAGGTGATCGTCGACTTCATGAAAGGCCGAATGCCGGCTTACATCGAAACCGGCATGAACTTGATCGACGTCGACGATGTGGCGGAGGGTCACCTGCTGGCCATGCAAAAAGGCCGCGTGGGCGAACGCTACATCCTCGGAAACAAGAATTTGTTGTTGAACGAAGTGTTCCAGATCCTCAGCCGCCTCACGGGCGTGAAGGCCCCGACCATCAAGCTGCCCCGAATGGCCATCCTCCCCCTTGCGTACGCGAATCAATGGATCGCGAACGTAACTGGCCGACCGCCGCGCATTCCGCTCGAAGGAGTCAAGATGGCGAAATACAAGATGCATTACGACTGCTCGAAGGCGATCCGGGAGCTCGGCATCCCTCAAACCACGCCGGAAGTCGCGTTGGAGAAGGCCGTTCGATGGTTCCGCGACCAT
>DASTLA010000121.1:0-3796 GCA_035715525.1 Nitrospiraceae bacterium | reverse complement strand
GTATGGGGCGACGCTTGGTTATGATGGCGCGATATCCAATTTTTTTCCAATGACCGAGGGCTGTTCATGATGGCGACCTGCTTAAGGGGCCTCGCGGGAAGGTGCTGTGCCGGCTTCGTCTTGCTCGCTGCAGCCGGTTGTAAACAAGAAGGCGGCGCAACTCCCGCCATGCCTCCCACTCCTCAGGTTGAAATCCAGTCCGTGACGCTCCAGAGTGTACCGGATGAACCGGAATTCATCGGACAAGCCGAAGCCTCGAGGCCGGTCGAGATTCGTTCGCAGGTGACCGGCATCATTAAGAGCGTTCTCTTCCCCGAAGGGCGCGACGTCAAAAAAGGAACGCATCTATATCGGATCGATCCCGTTCCGTTCCAAGCCGCGTTTCAGAGCGCAAAGGCAAAAGTTGCACAAGCGGAAGCGCGTCTGATTCAGGCCAAGCAGAATCTTGCGCGCGTGAAACCTCTGCTGCAAGAGCAGGCCGTCAGCCAGAAAGACCTCGACGACGCGGTCGCCGAAGAGTTGGGCGCGAAGGCGGCACTCGAAGGAGCAAAGGCCGAAGTCATGAAGGCGAACTTCGATATGAGCAACACGCTGATCACGGCGCCGATCAGCGGACTGATCGAGCGCAGCCGATTCTACGAGGGACGGTTGGTCTCGGCCCAGACAGACCTGCTGACGATCATTCATCGCGTCGATCCCATGTATGTCGTGGTCAACGTGCCGGAAACGTTCATTTTGAAGCGTCGGCGGGACATCGAGCTCAAACGCATTCAGCATCCCGGCGATTATCAACTCCGCGGAGTGCTCACGTTCATGGATGGAACCGTCTATGAGCATGAAGGCCTGTTTGACCTCTTGGAACCGGGGCTCCGTACCGAAACGGGATCGCGGCAGACCCGCGTGACTTTTCCGAATCCCGATCGGAAGCTGCTTCCAGGTCAGTTCCTGAAGCTTCGGTTCAAGGGCGATACAAAGACCAATGCCGTGCTCGTCCCTCAGCGCGCCGTCTTACAGGGGCCCAAGGGACCTTTCGTCTACGTGGTCGGTGCGGAGGACAAAGTCGAAATGCGCGATGTGACGGCAACTGATTGGCAGGGTGGCCAGTGGTTGATCGAAGCGGGGCTCAAAGCCGGTGACCGTGTGGTCGTCAACGGTCTCCTCCGCATAGCGCCGGGAATGCCCGTGAAACCAGTGGAAGGATCGAGTGCCACCCCTCCCGCCGATGCAAGCCTGCCTACCGTACCCGCTCAGGACAAACAGTGACCTCGCATTTCTTCATCCAGCGGCCCATTTTCGCTTCGGTCCTTTCCATCGTCCTGGTGGTGTTGGGGCTGCTCGCGATGCAGTTTCTACCGATCGCACAATTTCCCGATATCTCGCCTCCCGTCGTGCAGATCGATGCGGATTATCCCGGCGCGAGCGCCGAAGTGGTGGCGGAGTCCGTCGCAAGGCCAATTGAGGTCCAACTGCCGGGAATCGACAACCTGCTGTACTACGACTCGACCAGCACAAACGACGGGCACATGACCAGCAAATTGAGCTTCGAGATCGGGACCAATCCGGATATCGCTCAAGTTCAAACCCAAAACCGGCAGAAGTTGGCCGAACCCCAACTGCCGCCCGAGGTCGTGCGCCAGGGAATTTCCATTCAAAAGACTTCTCCCGACCTGCTGGCTGTGATCGCATTGAGTTCCAGTGATCCCCGGTACGACAACGTGTTTCTGTCCAACTACGCCATCCTCAGGGTCGTCGATAATCTCAAGCGACTGCCCGGCGTGGGCAACGCCACCGTCTTCGGGACTCACAACTACGCGATGCGTCTGATCCTGGATCCGATACGCATGGCCCGCCTGTCTCTGACGCCCACGGATATTGCGACCATCGTCCGCGAGCAGAATCGTGATTTCCCTGCCGGAACGCTCGGACGTGAACCGGCCTTGAAGGGAACCGAGCTGACGATCCCGGTCATCACCAAGGGACGACTCAGTGAAGTCAAAGATTTCGAGGATCTGATCGTGCGCGCGCTGCCCGATGGGTCGATGGTTCGACTGAAGGACGTGGCCCGGGTGGAACTAGGCGCTCAGTCTTACAACCTCGAAGGGCGATGGAATGGGCGGCCCAACACCTTCTTGCTGACATTTCTAGCGCCCGGCGCCAACGCGCTCGAAACGGTCAAACGGATTCGCACTGAAATGGAGCAGGTTGCGAAGACCTTCCCGCAGGGCGTGTCCTACGACATTCCGTATGACACGACCTTTTTTATTGAGGTATCCATCCGTGAAGTCGTCAAGACATTAGGCGAAGCACTTCTGCTGGTCATTCTAGTCGTTTATGTGTTCCTGCAAAGCTGGCGAGCGACCATCATCCCTGCGGTCGCGGTGCCGGTTTCGCTGATCGGCACGATGATCGGACTCGCCGCGTTGGGCTTTTCCATCAATACGGTGACCCTTTTCGCCATGGTCCTGGCGATCGGCATCGTGGTGGATGACGCGATCGTGGTGGTGGAGAACGTGGAACGGCACATGTCGCAGGAGGGCCTTTCGCCGCGCGAGGCGGCGATGCGGGCCATGAGCGAAGTCACCGCGCCGGTCATTGCCATTGTGCTGGTGCTGGTGTCGGTATTCGTGCCCGTCGCATTTCTGGGCGGGATTACAGGCGCGCTCTACAAGCAGTTTGCGGCGACCATCGCTATGTCCGTTACGCTGTCGGGCTTCGTAGCGTTGACCTTGAGCCCAGCACTTTGCGCCTTGGTGCTGAAACCGGGTGAAGGACCAAAAGGGAAGTTCTGGAATATTTTTAATCGTTCGTTCGGCTGGACTCAATCCAAGTATGCCGGCACCGTGGGGGCCATTGTCCGTAGACCATTCTTTCCCATCGTCGGATTTCTGGTCATCGTGGGACTATCCTTCGGTTTGTTCAGGATGCTCCCGCGTAGTTTCCTTCCCGAAGAAGATCAAGGCTATTTCATTACCGTCGTGCAGTTGCCGGACGGCGCCTCCAAGCAGCGGACGGACGCGGTCCTAGAGCGATTGGAGAAGTACTTCCTGTCGATACCGGCGATCCATTCGACCGATGCCCTCTCGGGACAGAATTTCGTTTTCGGCACGCGGGGGCCCAATGCCGCGACGATGTTTTTGCCGCTGCATCTTTGGGACGAGCGTCCCGAGCCACAGAACCATGTAAAGGCGCTGATCGGAGCGGCCTACGGCGAATTTGCAAAGATACCCGAGGCGCTTATCCTCGCGTTCAACGCACCGCCGATTCGCGGGATCGGAGCCACCGGCGGGTTTTCGGTACAAATTCAAGACCCCGCCGGAGGCGACTTCAAACGGTTTGCCGAAGTTGCGCAACAGTTCGTGGGCCGCGCCCAGAAGGAGCCCGCGATCGGGTTCATCAGTTCGACGTTTCGCGTCAGCGCGCCGAGGCTCTACGCGCACGTGAATCGTGAACGCGCCAAGGCCCTCGGCGTGCCCATTTCGGACATATTCGATACGCTGCAAGCCTACTTCGGCAATCTGTACATCAATGATTTCGTCAAGTTCGGTCGAGTCTACCACGTGCAGACCGAAGCGGATGCCGAATATCGATCCACGCCGCAGGATCTATCGAAGATCTACGTGCGAGCGCAGACGCCCCAGGGCGTCAATATGATCCCTATCGACACCGTGGTGACGCCCGAGTACACCAGCGGCCCGGATCCCGTTAATCATTTCAACGGATACAATACAGCCCTTGTTCTCGGGGCGGCGGCGCCGGGATTCAGTTCGGGGCAAGCGCTTGACGCGCTCGATAAGGC
>DASTLA010000120.1:0-19729 GCA_035715525.1 Nitrospiraceae bacterium | reverse complement strand
GAATCGTTTGACTCCCTGTGCAAATGCCAGGCATTCCTCGCGTGAGTAGCCCTGATTGCCGTCGCCGATAAAGGCCACATCCCGCAGCGCCTGGTGAACGAGACGCAGACGACGGATGTCCTCCTCGACATCGTGGCCGATCTTCATCTTGAACTGGCGGAAGCCTCGGGCATGCCACGCACGTGCGAGTGCAAGGGTCTTGTCCGCGTCGCAAATAGGGATGGTGATATCAGTTTCGCGTTCCCGGACATCCGCAGAGCCCCAAAGAGCCCACTGTGGTATTCCGCGCGATCGGCAGTGCGCGTCCACAAGAGCTGTCTCTAGACCGCACCGAGCGGCGGGATTGGCCGGAGCAGCACGCCGGAGGGTCGCTGCGACCTGTTCGTAACCTCCGGCCGACTGGCCGAGAAGAGAAGAAGCCAGCTTCGTGGCCACCTCCATACAGGTGGCACGGTCTTCTCCGCCGACCTCAGGAAACGGCGCCGCTTCTCCGTACCCGCAGGAACCGTTTTCCAGCGTCACCCGTACGAACATGTTTTGAGCGATGATCCGCGCTCCAGTGGCCACGACGAAGGGGTCGGTGATGGGGATGTCCACCGGCCAGAGGTGAACGCTCTGAACCAGGTCAGAAGTCACGGATGGCCTGGGGTGCGAGACCGGACGTCATGCGTAGCGGTCATTTTTCCAAGGAAAGGCCGTGTTGGAATAGCCGCGGACCTCCCAAAATCCCTTCTCGTCCCGGTCGGAAAATGCGATTTCCTTGATCCATTTGGCTCCCTTCCAAGCGTAGCGCTTTGGCACGATCATGCGGACGGGCCCTCCATGCTCCCTAGTTAGGGGTTGACCGCTCCATTGGTGAGCGAGGAGAACGTCGTCATCGTCGCAAGCTTCAAATGGCAGGTTAGTCGTATAGTCGTCATAGGACTTGAATAAGACGTATTTTGCCAAGGGCAGAGGTTTGACCAGTGCAAGAAGCTGTTTGAAGCTTACGCCTTCCCACTCGTTGTCGAATCGGCTCCAGGAAGTCACGCAATGGAAGTCGGAAACATTTTTAAACCTAGGTTGAGCCAGAAAATCTTCCCAAGTCCAGGTCAGTGGAGCCGCCACAAACCCGGTCACGGTCAATGTCCAGTTGGATAGTGGAATATCCGGTTTGAATCCCAGGTCGAGGACCGGCCAGGTGTTTACCACGTGTTGGCCGGGCGGCAGGCGCTCGTCCCCCTCGTAAAATACTTCACGTTCCTCACCTCCACGTCGGGCTCTTGCCCAGTTTTCCTTGGCTTTGGTCAAGCGGTCCTTCTGTTCCATGTTCGGCCTCCCTCCCCATAAGGTAGGACAGCACGACTGGGTCTTACAAGCCGATATGTGCTTCGGCAGCAAGATTATGGGTCGCTGTCACCTAAGCGGAGGGCTGTGCTGGAGACGGGAACGAGAGAGGCTCTGTCATAACAGGTACTGCTGGATGGCCGCTCGAAGTAATTGTGCCGTGTTGGAGACCTCCAATTTCAGCATGACTGACGAACGATGAGCCTCTACCGTTCGAATGCTGATGTTTCCAGCGAAGAGAATCGAAACGTGGGAGGGATTGACTATACCGAGAGGAAAGCTGCAAGCGCAGGGGAGACGTCGGGGCGGAACCCTCGGCTCTTATCCCGTGAGACGCGTGAACTATGCGTGAAGCCGAGACTCACGTTCGCACCACCGCTCCGGGCGCATCAGCGTACCCAATGCAGCGATGGCGCAAATCGTCGCCAGCAAGACAAAACTTACGATTAGGAAGAAAGCACCTTTCATGTCGTGCACCGTAAGAGGGACTATTTTCTCATCTCCCTCCATCTGAATTCTACCACTTTACTTGCTGTGCCAGCCGCATTTGCAAGTCCACGAATCTTCAGCGAAATGTTTCGCCATAACTACGCGGCAGAGCGGACATGATCGCATCCAGACCTGTGAGTTGTTTTCCTGAGGCCCGAAGGCATTGAGCGGGACAGCGGGAGGAGTAATGCTCATAGCTGCAGTAACATTACCGCCGCCTTCGCGAAATCAACAATAGAACTTTCGGTGGGACCTGTACAGTTCTTGAGCGAGCCACGGTTTTTTGGCCTGCGACCTTTCGCGTCACATTGAATCGCCGAGGAAATCGGCTCAACGGCCAAGATTAAGATCCTCGCTGTCCCTTGAGCGCCTCGTAGGGAGAGACGAGTGGCCTGCTACACTTGGAACATGATTTGGTGTATCAATCTGTGAACCCGCAGCTCAAATGCGGACTAGCGATCGGGCTCATATTACCGGCCCTGGTGTATTCTCCCGCCCATGCCTCCCTGGGCAGTCGGTCTAGCAATAAGCATCAGATCGAGCGCAGCAAAGAAAGCAGCACCAGCCCTCGCGACAAAAATCACTCGCTCCCTGGTATCAGAACCCCGACCGTATCCTCCAGGCGGCACCCTCAGGGTGGCCGATATGAGCCGGGGACAAGAAACGAAGTTACTCCAGATTCGGCCGGTCATGTCGTCCTGCGATGCATTGGAGATTCTTCACTGGGGTGGGAGAATGACAACGAGTACGTTCTCCCAACGCTGCATACCGAGCTCGATCACAATCGAGACGGAATAGTCGATCCCATGGAAATCGCGCTGGGCAGACTCGAGATGTCGTCTGCCGGCGACGTAGGGCTTCAAACCGTCGACCTCGTCATGGAACGATTACGCCAGCTGAATCGCCCTTCACGAGTATTCCTCACCATTCCGGAAGGGCCACGCCCGCTCAACCGTAAGCCTCCGGCTCCGAAACTGCGAGTCGCAAAAAAGAAGCTTCACCGAAAGGCCTCCTTGTCCTCTCGTCCCGCGCTTTCGTGAGCCAGTTAGGCCTGTTTTCAATTCAGTTCTAATCTGCTCCCAAAAATTTCGTGTTCAAGGAACCGGGCTGCAAGACTTCCAAGGGCCTGTCGTATCTGTAAGTTCTTGGGCGGACTCCCGACACATCAATGAATCTCTTTTTCGGATACAGTCATTGACACTGTATGGAGGAGCCACCATGATATCGGGCCAGGCTGCAATGACGACGTCGATCCCAACCACGACTAAGGCGAGTTCTGGCCGAGCGGTCGTAGCTCTCAGTCTTCTTATTGGTATAGTCGCCTTCTTTTTCTTTGATCTAGATCGGTTCCTTTCCCTTGAGGCCTTGCAAGCGAACCGGGACCGCCTTTTGGGGTTTACGGACGGTCACTATGCTTCCGCCGTGGGCCTGTTTATTTTTGCCTACTGTACGGTGGTAGGGCTGTCGCTGCCAGGCGGCGCCATTATGACCTTGGCCGGAGGATTTCTCTTCGGCAGTGCACTCGGGACTCTCTACGTGAATGTCGGAGCAACAACAGGGGCAACCCTGGCGTTCCTGGCTGCTCGCTATCTCTTGCGTGATTGGGTGGAACGGAAATTCGGGAGCAGGTTGAGCCCCTTTCAAGAAGGATTCGCAAAAAACTCCTTCAGTTATTTGTTGACGCTTCGTCTGATACCGTTGTTTCCATTCTTCCTCGTCAATATGCTGTCCGGTCTGACTCGGGTTCCCATCGGGACCTATGTGGCGGCCACCGCCCTCGGAATCATTCCTGGAAGCTTTGTATTTGCCTACGCCGGAAGACAACTGGGGACGATCAATTCGCTGAAAGAAATCGTCTCTCCTAACGTTCTGTTCGCGTTTACCCTTTTAGGGCTCCTCGCCCTCGTACCCGTGTTGTACAAAAAGCGTATGGGCCGGACCGCATGATGTCGTACGAGAGGAATTATCGTGAACGAGACGATCAGCGACGGTACCATGCAAATGATTCCAGCCGACAGCGTGGAGAGGTTGCTCGTGTTTGATCAGCCGTTGGTCTTGCCGGACGACGAATACAACCGGCAGCTCGTACGAAACGTTCATCCTCCTGGCTGGGTGAACCCGGACGCGTCTGAGCGATATAACCTGGTTGTCATCGGCGCGGGCACTGCGGGGCTGGTGACGGCGGTCGTGGCTGCCGGGATAGGGGCCAAGGTGGCATTGATCGAGCGGCATCTGATGGGCGGGGATTGCCTCAATGTCGGTTGTGTCCCTTCAAAATCGCTGATTCGTGCCTCCAAAGCCTGGGCTGATCTGCATGATGCGACGGAATATGGGCTCTCCATTCCCGGCGGGGTAGCCTATGACTTCGGTAAGGTCATGGCACGCATGCGCAACCTGCGCGCACGAATCAGCCATGCCGATTCCGCCCAACGGTACAACTCCCTCGGCGTGGACGTCTATATCGGTGCCGCTCGATTTACCGGTGACAACAGCATCGCCGTCGAAGGCCCGTCCGGCAGCCGGGCGCTCCGCTTCGTCAAGGCTGTGATCTGCACCGGTGCGCGGCCATCGGTGCCTTCGATTCCTGGAATAGTAGAAGCCGGATACCTGACGAATGAAACGGTCTTTTCACTGACGTCATTACCTCCTCGACTCGGAGTCATCGGGGCCGGCCCGGTCGGATGTGAATTGGCACAGGCTTTTGCACGATTCGGGAGCCAGGTCTCGCTGGTCGAAACCATGCATGGGATCATGCCCAACGAAGATCGCGATGCGGCCGCCATCGTGCAACAGGCGATGGCTCGCGACGGAGTGACCCTCCTGTGCTGTGCGAAGGAACTGACGGTATCGAATGGCGGCGGGGGGAAACGATTAAGTCTGCAGTCTCATGACCGCCGCTACGATGTCACGGTGGATGAAATTCTGATCGGTGTGGGACGAGCTCCAAACGTAGAAGGGCTAGGGCTGGAGTCCGTCGGCGTGGAGTTCGATAAGGCCGGGATCAAAGTGAACGACAGACTGCAAACCACGAATCCGAGAATTTTCGCTGCCGGTGACGTGTGCTCGCGCTATAAGTTCACACACATGGCTGATGCGATGGCTCAGATCGTCATCCAGAACGCGCTCTTTCCTCATCCGCTGGGCCTCGCCTATGCCAGTACGAAATCGCTTATCCTACCGTGGTGCACGTTCACTGAACCGGAAATCGCGCATGTCGGCGCGTACGAGGAAGAGGCGAGGCAGCAGGGCATTGAGGTGGAAACCTACACCTACAAATTAGAAGAAGTAGATCGGGCGATCCTGGATGGCGAGGAGGAGGGGTTTGCGCGGATTCACATTAAGAAGGGGACGGATACGGTCTTAGGCGCCACCATCGTCGCGGCACATGCCGGCGACATGATCGGTGAGATCTCTGTTCTGATGAAAGCAGGAGTTGGGGCCAAGACTTTGGCGGCGACGGTCCATCCCTATCCCACACAATCGGAGGTCTGCAAGAAGGCGGTCAATCTTTGGCGCAAGGCGCATTTCACCCCCAGGACCAAAGCCTGGTTGACGCGGCTTTTTGCGTGGATGAGGCGCTGATGAAGCGGGCAGCCCTTGTCTCCATTTATGCGGCGATATTGATGTTGGCTTCGTGGGCGCCAAGTACGGGGGAGTCGGCCGGTATCCTCGAGGTTGGGCGGTTTTCGCAGGCAAGCGTCGGCGAAGTCCTCCCCGAGGGGTGGAAGCCGTTGACCTTCAAAAAAGTGCCACGCCATACGGACTATCGTTTGGTGCAGGACGGCGACCGGGTCGTCATTAAAGCCACGAGTGCAGCCTCGGCGTCCGGGCTTATCAAGGTCGTCTCGATCGATTCGCAGCAATATCCTATCGTGCGCTGGAGCTGGCGGGTTGAAAATATCCTGCAAAAAAGCGATGTCACACGCAAGGCCGGCGACGACTATCCGGCGCGCTTGTATATCACATTCGCCTATGAGCCTGAGCGCGTGAGCATTGGCCGGAAATTGAAATACAAAGCGGGCCGGGCATTGTTCGGCGATATCCCGATTGCCGCGTTGAATTACATTTGGGAAAGCAAAGCGCCGGTCGGTACCATCGTCGATAACGCCTTCACGGATTTCGCCAAGATGATCGTTGTACAGAGTGGTGCCGAGCGGCTTGGAAGTTGGGTGGAGGAGGAGCGGAATGTCTACGAAGATTACAAGGCAGCATTCGGAGAGCAACCGCCGATGATCAATGGCATCGCCATCATGTCGGATACCGACAATACCGGAGAACAGGCGCTGGCGTACTACGGAGATATCGTTTTTGCCAAAACAGGTGGCCAAAGGGACTGACACAAAAAAGATGGGCTGACCTGTGCAGGGTCAGCCCATTCAGGGACACCAGCGAGCCGAGGCGGGTCCGCGCAGTGAGTGAGTTACTGAACTGAATTCGCGAAGCCACCGTGGGTAATTTCAGCCCGGATGGTGTCGCCCACCTTCTTGTGGCCACGCAATTGTTTGGTGCCCTGGCCCACGTACATCTTCATTTGGTTTCCCTCGTAATCCTCGACGGTATAGACATCACCCTGGATGCTTTTCACGGTGCCACCGACGGTCTTCCACGCTGGGCCCGGTTTGCTGTCGTGCTGGCCCGGTTTCGGTGCGGGAGAGGTCTCGGGAACCTTTCCCATGGCCTCGGCCGCAGCGGCGGCCGATTTGGCCGACATGGTGGCTGATTTCTTGTTCTTCTCCTTGGCGATGGCCGGCGCGGCCATCAGGGCTATGGCTGTGAGAGCAACCATCGCAGTCAGAAAATTGATTTTGGCGTTCTGGCTCATGCATTCCTCCTTGCTTCCGTGGATCGCATCACTACGGAGACTCAGCAAGGCATATGCCCAAAACCTATGGCTTGAAATTCGGGGATAACACGATCTTTTGCCGATTCTGATGCGTTAGTGACGATAGGAGGCGCGAGGAAGGGAAAAGAACGGCAAGGGCCGTTCAAATATGCTCATCCAACGCAGTATGGTTAGCCGCGTGATGCCACTTGGACCTCATCCGGTTCAACCTATTGCAGGCGGAGCGGACGCAATCCAAGCCTCGGTTCCCATTAGGTTGCTGGCCCGTCTGTTTTTAGCAAGAGCCTCGCGGCGATTGGTCAGCAAGACGGGCCGGGCCCTGGAAAGGACTTCTTGTAGAGAATACGCAGATGCGTCTAGTTGTTTGTGAACCACTGTTCCACCGGGTACGTTAAATCGGGCGACAGGTCGGATTCACCAACCGAAGGAGGCGCCATGATGGTGACCAAGAAGGAGCGAGCTCGTCTCGGAGCGGCGCAAAGCCGCGCCTCGCGGCATATTGCGAAGGAGAAGCATGATTGCCAACAGGACTAAGGCAAAAAACCGACATCGCCAGACGGGTTTGACCGAAGGCCGTATGCAACGCCTCATGAAAACTTGGGGCGTTGCATTGTTCGTCGCCATTGCCCGACGCAGTGCTCAGCGCCTTCCTCTATTCCCGTAGAAACTGAATCGCCCCTCTGATCCTGATAGAATGGCGCCATGGATCTCATCACGACCCACCTGAACGCCGATTTCGACGGGCTGGCGTCAATGGTCGCAGCCCGCAAGCTCTACCCCGATTCCCTCATCGCCTTTCCCGCAGGCGCACAGGAAGCGGTCCGCCGGTTCATGGCAACCCATGATATCGGAATCAGCCGCCTTAAGGATGTGCCGATGGACCGGATCCGGCGGCTCATTTTGGTGGATGTTCAGGAGCCGGAACGGATTGGGCCTTTCAAAGATTTATGGAATCGGAACGACGTGTCGGTCCATATCTACGACCATCATGCAATCGAGACCGGAGCGGGACAGACGGAGCCTCTCGGCCGAGTCGGCGAAATCCGGCGCGATCTGCGCCAGGTGGGGGCAACGACGACCATCATGGTTGAATTGCTGCGGGACCGGCAGATCGCAGTGACCCCGGAAGAGGCCACAATCCTTGCGATCGGTCTGTACGAGGAAACGGGATCATTTGTATTTACCTCGACGACGGCGAGCGATCTAGAGGCGGCGGCTTGGCTGGTGCGGGCCGGGGCAGACCTCAATCAGGTGAGCGATCTTATCAAGCGTCCGCTTGACCCGGAATTGATTGCGCTGCTCGACGATCTCCTGCGAGGGTCCGACACCTATTATCTCGAAGGCCGGAAGATTTTGTTGGCAGCGAGCACCTATGATAGGTATCCGGGGGATTTGGCCGAGGCCGCTCAGCGGTTGGCGGACCTCCAAGGCATGGACGCAGTCATCGTCGCCATCGCGCTGGACGACAAAGTGCAGATCATCGGCCGGAGCCGCCGGCCTGAAGTTGACGTGGCCTGGATCGCGCGCGAATTCGGCGGCGGGGGACATGCCGTCGCGGCTGCGGCCAGCGTCAAAGGAAAAACCCTGATTGAAATTCGCGAGCAGCTGCGCTGCCTGCTGACTGAGCGTTACCGGCCGACACTCTTGGCCAAAGATGTCATGACCAAGCCCGTGATCGGGATTGGTGCGGATGCCACGGTCGCGGAAGCGGAGCGCATGATGACCAAGGCCAGCGTCAATGTGTTGCCGGTACTGGATTCGAACGATCGGTTCTGCGGGGTGGCGTCTCGGGAAATCGTGCAGAAGGCCTTGTTTCATCGGCTGGGACAGGCGGCGATATCGGACTTTGTTCAAACCGACCAGTACAGCGCGTCGCCTGACACCGGATTTCACGAAATTGAATCTCGAATGATTGAATTGAACCAGCGTTTCGTCCCGGTACTCTCCGGCGGCAAAGTGATCGGGGTGATCACGCGCACAGACCTGCTGAGGACATTGCATGACGATGTGTTGGCTTCTGCCAGGGGACAAGCCAAACTTCCCGTCGGCGGGTCGCCCGAGGGCCAGACGAGGAAACGGGACGTGGGCGGAATTTTGCGCGACCACCTGCCGCCGCGGATCTTGAAGCTGTTGCGGGACGCGGGGGAGCTGGCGGAGCGGCGCGACTGTGCCGCCTACGTGGTAGGCGGCGTAGTTCGGGACCTGCTGCTGGGCATCGATAATCTCGATCTGGATCTGGTGATCGAGGGAGACGGCATCTCATTCGCCCGCGCGTTCGCCAAACAGCAGGGCGGAAAGATCAAGGCACACGAGCGTTTCGGTACCGCCGTGGTCGTTCTCCCGGACGGCTTCAAGTTGGACGTCGCAACGGCGCGGACCGAATATTATGAATATCCCACGGCACTGCCCACCGTAGAACAAAGCTCGATCAAGAAAGATCTCTACCGCAGGGACTTCACCATCAACACGCTGGCGGTTCGGTTGAATCCGAAAACATTTGGCGAGCTGATTGATTTTTATGGCGGGCAGCGGGATCTCAAAGAACGGACGATCCGCGTGCTCCATAGCCTGAGTTTCGTCGAAGATCCGACCCGGGTCTTTCGAGCGATTCGTTTCGAATTGCGGTTCGGGTTTCATTCGAGTAAGGAAACTGTCGCCTTGATTCGCGGCGCGGTGAAGATGGAATTGTTCCATCGCCTATCCGGACACCGTCTGTTGGAGGAATTGCGGATGCTGTTTTCCGAGCGCGCCCCGGCGCGCGCTGTCCGCCGTATGGCAGAACTCGATTTGCTGCAGTTCATTCATCCTCGGCTGGCATGGACGCCTCGCTTGGAGCGCTTGCTCACTGAAGTGGGAGAAGCATTGGATTGGTACCGGCTGTCCTATCTGGACCGTCCGATGGAATGCTGGCTGGTGTACGTCATGGCACTGGCCGAGGTCCTCCCCGATCGCGCCGTCCAAGAACTGCTCAAACGGTTTCCTTTCGCCGAGAAAGATCAGGTCATGTTGAAGGCGGCACGGTTTCGCACCAGGTCTGCAGCACGCCGCCTGGGCACGCGCGGAGCGGTACGACCCTCCGAGATCGTTCGTCTGTTGGAGGGCTTGTCGGATGAAACCGTCGTGTTCTTGCTGGCCAACGCCAAATTGGACATCGCTAAACGACGTGTGTCGTCGTTCCTTACGACCTACCGGCACACCAAACCTGCTACAACGGGCAAGGAGCTTCAGGCGCTTGGTGTCAAACCTGGGCCGGTGTATCGCACTATCTTAGAGAGATTGATGGAAGCGCGCTTGGACGGAGAGGTAAAGAGCGACGCGGAAGAGAAGGCGTTTGTCGACCATCTCCTGAATCAGAAACGAGCGCTGTAGCAATCGGCGAGGGGCGACTGGCACCCATATGTCAGGGTAAGGTTCGTCGGTCCTTTTCGAGTTTGTCGAACACATCGTTGAGCGCGCCTTGGGTGGATCGGTTGATCGGTCCTTCGTCATCTTCCCGCGCATTCCGCGAAACTGCTCCAAACGCCTTTCCGAATCCCGAATGGCTCGCCAGCACTCGTCCGCTCCGAGGTTCCTTCACCAAAGCATCGGCCCGCGCGACATAGGTATGATTGAACTTAAACCCGACGCCTGGGTCGATATAGATGAATAGGCGGAGCGCAATCACCACATCCTCCCCGTGCTCTACCAGTTCGAGGAAGGTTTGCCGCGCCGTCACATAGTCGATGATAGCCCGTTCCCACTCCTTGGCCGAGATGGCCGGTGTCGAGTCCGCAGGCAGCACATGATTGGCTAGAGCAGGGTCGGTTCGCAAAGTCGACCCCGGTTCGACCGCGTAGACTCCGAGTTCGGTCACATGGATCTGCGCGCGATAGGGCAAGGGGTATTTAGTAGGAACCACCGGTGCGGGCCGGAATGACAGTGTTGAGCATCCGGTCACGAGGCACAAGAGGCCCACAGCGAAGAGGCCGCTGATTCCTCCAGCGGCTCGAAAAAGCGTCATGTCATCGTCCCGCATGGGTTTTGCCTCTGTCCGGCCTGCACGTCGATCACCATACAACCCATTTGGGCGGGCATCAAGGGAGTGCGACAGCACGATCGGAGCGCATTAAGGACCCGGGCTGACACAGAGAATCGATGGGAGAAGATAGGGGAATTTGCAGCAGGGAGGAGGCGGGGTGGCTTAGGCCAACGGTTGAGCCGGCTCGAGTTCTTCTTTCACCACGATATCGCGAGCATCTTTGCCCAGAGCCTTCAAGATGCCTTCGTAAACCGTGCGAGCCGCGTCGGACCATTTGGGATTGAACGGACGACCGGCAAACGCGGCTTCGGCCGCCTTTTTTTCATCGTAGGTAAGTTCCCGAGGAGCAGTCGGCATGTTCATGAACTAAGCATAGAGGGCTTCCGTCCTTTGTCAAGGACCCGGCGGAGAAAAGCGCGGGTCGATAAAAGACGCGATTCAGGCCGGACAGGGAGGCAGAATGCGATCAAGTTCGGCGCGCATCGTCCGAAGTAGATGAGATGCTTCGTCGGGCGACACGAAACGAAAGCGGATTGAGTCTCCCGGCAACAATTGCGCGGCGGAGGGCAGATCGACCGAAATCACGACTGCCGGCTTGGCATAGCCGCCCGTCGTTTGGCAATCCGCCATGAGCAAAATGGGCTGGCCATCCGACGGCACTTGAATGGCCCCGAACGTCACCGCGTCTGAAATGATATCAGCCGTGATGCGATGACGAATCGCTGGTCCCGCAAGACGGTAGCCCATGCGATCGGATTCCGGTGTAAGGCGATAGGGCTCTTCCACCAGTGCCTCGAGACTCCGTTCTACGAAGTGTTCGATTTGGGGCCCGGGAACGATGCGAAGGATAGGCGGAACGACATAGTGCGGTCGCTGCATAGGCGGCAGGGTCCGGCCTGCTTTCTTCGCCGTTGCTCCCGTCGGACGACCGACAGGCACTTGATCCCACTTCTTCAGGGCGCGGCCATGGACGCCACCGAGTCCGCTGCGCACATGAGTCGAACGGCTGCCGAGCACGCGAGGTCCCTCGATGCCGCCCGCTACCGCGAGATAGGCTCTTGCGCCTGCCCGCCGAGCGCCGAATTCCAATCTAGCCCCTGCCGGCATGTCCAGCACCGTCCACATCGGTACGGCGAGACCCTGGTGACTTGGCGTCAAGTCCGCGCCGGTGATCGCGATCGTTGTCCTTTCCTCAAAAAGTAATTCCGGACCTTGGAGCGTGATTTCCAACGCCGCCGCCTCGTCCGGGTTCCCCAGCAAGCGATTGCCGACGGTGAGGGCCCATCGATCCAGAGCTCCGCTCGCCGAAACGCCGAATCGCCGGAAGCCGGGCCGGCCTGCATCCTGAACGGTCGTGAAGAGGCCTGGTCGAAGGATGTGAATAATCGGTTGATTAGACGACATGGTCTATCCGCCGGAGGGTGATCCCCACGGCAGTGAGTGCGCTATGGACGACCCGTGCCAGATTGCGTGAGCCTGGCGTATCTCCATGCAGGCACAGCGTGTCGATGCGGAGAGGACAGATCGTGCCCCCGGCCGTCGTGATCACTCCATCGAGAGCCAGAGCCGTCGCTTGCTGCACTATCGCCCGTTCATCTGTAAGCACGGCACCGGCCTGATTACGGGGAACGAGCGTTCCATCAGATCCATAGGCGCGATCGACGAATCCCTCCGAGGCCACTCTCAAGCCATGGGCTGCGCCGGCCTGGATCAATTCCGATCCGGCCAAGCCCACGAGAATCAGCAATGGATCGACATCGTGCACGGCCGCGGCGATCGCCGCGGCCAAGAAGCCGTCTCGTGCAGCCATGTTATAGAGAGCGCCGTGAGGCTTGACGTGACTGAGGACGGCGCCGACATCGCGGCCAATCGATCGAAGTAATTCGAGCTGAGAGAAGATCAGTTCACGGATCGAGGAGGCAGTCCATGTCTGTTCTCGACGCCCGTGCGAAGCGCGGTCCGGAAAACCCGGGTGGGCGCCGATTGCGATGCCCAACGGAACGGCTGCTTCCAGGACCCGCCTTATCTCCGCCGGGCTGCCGGCATGTCCGCCGCAGGCGACGTTGATCGATGTGACAAAGGCCAGGATGTCCCTTTCTTGAGAGCGGTTCTCCGCCGTTTCAGCCTCTCCGACATCACAATTCAGATCAAGTGGCCTCACCGGCATCAATGGGACTCCTCGGAAAGGTCCTGAAATTCCTTTTCGCCGACTGGAACGAACCGAACCTGATCACCGGCCTGCAAGAGAAATGGCCTCGCTCGCGTCATACTGAAGAGCCGTACAGGCGTGCATCCGATGATCCGCCAGCCGCCTGGGCTTTGTTGCGGATAGATACCAGTCTGCCCCCCGGCAAGACCCACGGAGCCGGCGGCCACCTGCTTGCGCGGCGTAGCCAGCCGCGGCATCACGAGCGAGGGAGGAAGCGTTCCCAAGTAGGGAAATCCGGGACTGAATCCCAACATGTAAACATGATAGACGTGAGAACAATGCAGTTCGATCACCTGCTCGGACGTCAGCTTCGCGGTGTGGGCGAC
Source organism: Nitrospiraceae bacterium (assembly GCA_035715525.1). Taxonomy (GTDB): domain Bacteria; phylum Nitrospirota; class Nitrospiria; order Nitrospirales; family Nitrospiraceae; genus JAHBWI01. Next base: position 6,518 of record DASTLA010000120.1, on the reverse strand, counting down.
CTCCTCCAAATCCGGACCGGCTGATCCACCGTAGAGGACGGGGATGGAATGAGTGGTGCCGTTCTGACTGCTCTCGGTGAGAGGCCGGGCGAGCAGCGCTCTCAACGCCAAGGCCAGATTTTCCCCAGTGATCGCAAAAGGGTCGAAGTAGACTGTGGCGGACCGGTACGTCGGCACGATTTCCTGCACGCCGGTCAGATGGCTACGTTCGACGTGAGCGGCAAAGGCCAGGACCGATCGGTTGATGCGAAGGTCGATGGAGTCGCCGAACTCTACCGTCAAAGCTTGATCGCCGAGAGGCAGAATTCGGGGGCTCGGGCTGTTGTTGTCGTGGGCTGGCATGGTTCTCTCAGCTCAGTCCGGGAGCGGCTTGCCCTTTGTTTCCATTGCGAACGGCAGGGCGAAAAGGCCCACGAGATAAATGAGCGCGATCATGCTGGCTGCTTTGTTGAACGATCCCAGCAGCATGACGAGCCAGCCCGTGACGAACGGCGCGGCCGAGGCGAGGACACGACCGGCGTTGAAGCAGAATCCCGCCCCGGTAGCCCGCAGCCGGGTGGGGTACAATTCCGGCAAGTAAATCGGAAATCCGCTGAAGATGCCGTTATTGAAAAAACCGAGAATCGGCAGCAAGAGCAGCACTTCGCCGTAAGATGAGGAGCCCAGGTACACTACCGGCAGCATGATGAGGCTCCCCAGGCACATCACGCCGAACATGGCGCGCCGGCCTATGCGATCCGCAAGCGGTCCGAACGTCAGATACCCCACCAATGCGCCTGCATTCAGCATCATGATCGCGTAACTGACGGCAGCCGCCACTGAGGCGGGACTCTTTTGCTGAATCTCGGGCATCGCCCGTACCAGCGTCGGCGTCCAGTTCGTGGCGCCCCAGAGCCCAAAGACGGCCACGAATGCCAAGATCGAACCGATCCAGGTGTTCCGATTCAAGGCCGGCCCGAACAATTCCCGCAGTTGAGCGAGACCATGGTGCGGGGATCGCCGTTCACGATCGTGAGCCTGCACCCACCGCTCCGGTTCCTTGACCCACCAACGGACCAACAAGGCGACGAAGGCCGGGAGGACACCCACGAGAAACAGGATACGCCAGCCATAATCTTTCAGCAGTAAATTGAACGAGGCCGCCAGGAAGAAGCCCCCCGCCCAAGCGGACTGCAGGATGCCGGCGGCTTTGGCGCGTCGATCTTCGGGCCAGGTTTCCGCCACGATAGCCGCACCGGCCGCCCATTCGCCGCCGATTCCGAGAGCGGTCAAAAAGCGATAGATCGCCAAATGCCACCACTCCTGCGCCAGCGCAGCCATGCCGGTGAAGACGGCATAAATCAAGATGGTTGCAATCAACGTCTTCGTCCGGCCGAAATGGTCGGCTGCGATCCCGAAGCAGATCCCGCCGATGGCCCAGCCGATCAGAAAAATGGAAAAAATGATGCCGCCGTACCAACCGATTTGATCCGGGGCCACGGTGCCGTTCGGAGAGACGTTTCCTAGAAGATCGTGCAGTGCCGGATGAAGCACGATGGCGTAGATCGTCGCGTCCATCGCGTCGAACACCCATCCCAGCCAGGCGACGAACAACACGAGCCACTGATACCGCGTAATACCCCGGGTCCACGACACGCCGGCTGTCTCCATCGGCCAATACGGCCCGCGCAAGGCTACGGAGGTGCGAGAGTGCTGTCAAGCATCATCGCTGATGAAGGGTGTGAATCGCGCGTGGTATAGTCACGACCAGCATGCCGCGCCTCGATTACTATCGCGTTCTCGGCGTGTCGCGTGATGCGACCGACGAGGACATCAAGAAAGCGTACCGCAAACTCGTCTTCCAGCATCATCCCGATCGCAATCCGAACAGCACGCAGGCTGAAGACAAGATCCGCGAAATCAACTCCGCCTATGAAATCATCGGCGATCCCGAAAGCCGGCGTACCTACGATCGGCTTCACTGGGGAGATGAGCCCCGTGCCGAGGCCGCCGATCCGGCCTTCATCCTCGATGAGATGGAAAAGAAGTTGTCCGACGAAGGGCGGAAGGAGATCTTTGCTGCGCTCATGAAGGATGTGCCGCGTATCAAGGCGGAACTGAAGGTAGTCCGGAGCCGCACCGTTGCCCATCAGGGTTATGATTCGTTCAAGGAGTCGATCATCGCTGAGCGGGCGTCGGAAGTCATGACTGGGTTTGTCACGGAGGAAATGGAGGCCCGCAAGCAACGGCTCGTTGAGGTCGCAGTACAAATGATGGTGGCGCAAGGCGTCGTGAAGCGCGGGGACGAGGGCGGCATTCGTGCGCTGCGGGGGCGGCTCGAGGATATGTTCCACAAAGGACGGGTTACCGGATTCATCGCTGCGCTGGAACTGCTCTACGAACGGCATTAAGACGGGAGACGCGAGACGCCAGACAAATGGATGCCATTGTTCGGGGCGCCGCACAATTCAGGCCTGACGTCTGACGTTTGACGAGTCAGATTCGTGAAAGCGGGCCTGCCACGAAACGGCCCTGCTGCATCACCCCGGCGAGGCGGTCTTTTCGTCGGACCACTTCGATGTTCTTGAGCGGGTTTCCTTCTACGAAAACCAGGTCGGCCTTTTTCCCCACCGCGATCGAGCCGATTTCCCCATCTAACCGCAGGAGGCGCGCGGCAGCCGAGGTGGCGGCCGTGATCGATTCCATGGGCGCCATGCCGAACGCCACCATGCGCTCCAATTCCTGAGCATTATCGCCGTGAAAATTGAAGGGAGTGCCCGCATCCGTACCCAGCGCGATCGGCACGCCGCGGCGGCGGGCGGCGCGAAAGCTCTTTTGATGTTGCTTGACCATGCTGCGAGCCTTTTCGAGCGCGCTTTCGGGAATGCCGCAGCCGGCCGGACAGGCGGCTGTAGTAGCCAGGGCGGATAGGGTCGGGACCATATAGACCCTGCGGGCCGCCATCATCGCGCCGGCTTCGTCGTCCAACAGTGTGCCGTGTTCGATGGAATGGACGCCCGCCCGCACGGCATTTTTCATGCCGCTGGCGCCATGGGCATGGGCCGCAACATGCCGTCCCTGCGCATGGGCCAGCTCGACCGCTGCCGTCAATTCGTCGACCGTCATTTGTGCCTGGTCGGGAGAGGTGCCGGGCGTAAGGACGCCTCCGGAGGCGATGACTTTGATGACCTCGGCTCCGGCCGCCAATTGATCTTGCACGGCGGCCCTCACCGCTTCCACTCCGCCGGCTTCTCGTCCGATGAATCGAGCATGGCCTCCGGGCATGCAGATCGCGAGGCCCGCGGCAACGATTCGCGGACCCAAGGCCAGCCCGCGGTCGATCGCCTGCTTCAGCGTGAAGACACCGTGGTCCCGGAAGCCGACGTCGCGCACGGTCGTGAAACCGGCTTCGAGCGTGCGGCGGGCCATTTCCGTCGCTTTCACCAGGCTCATGGCCGGGGGTTCCTGCTCGGTCGCGGCCACGACGTCCGCTTCCGCCCCCAAGCATAAATGAACGTGACAATCGATAAGGCCTGGCAGGGCCGTCAACCCGCGGCCGTCGATGCGTGCGGCCCCTCGCGGGATCCGCAACGTACGATCGGATCCGAGGCCTGCGATCGCATTGCCCTCGATCAGCAAGGTCGCCCGTTCCACAGCTGCGCCGTTGCCATCGATGATCCGTAAGTGTTGAATCGCGAGCGTCATGAGCCGGTCTCGGTGATGGGGATGGTGACGATCAGTCCGCCCATCACGTCGTTCAGCTTGTAATCGCGGCGGGGGCTGTTGGCATGGGCGTTGTGGCAGGAGACGCAGGTCTCCGATACAGCGCGATCGGCATAGATGCCTTGAAAGTACCGCACGCCGCCTTGCTGAAAGTATCCCGTGAACGGATTGTCGGGAGATTTGGCGACGGCCTCCAGGCCGCGGCGTTCGAATTCGCTGTTGGGACCGTTCCAGACGTAAATGGGCGTCAGGCTTGCCAGACGAAAGCTGAATTTCAAATCCTTCTGAGCCACCAGACGACCGGATTCCAACAGAAATTGGGCGGGCAGCGGCAGACCCTTCTCTTCTTTCCAATGTTCGACGGCTTCCACCACGCCCTGATTGTGCAGCTTCTCGACCACATTCTGCGTGTAATTGGCCCGATTGGCCTCGATGATCGCCTGGATGAAGCCGGTGACGCGTTCCGGCGACACCATGTCGACCTTGCGAGATTCCGCCAAGGCCAGGGCAATGACCCAATATGTGACGGCGGCGATAAATCCGGCGACCGCGGCTGCCACGACCCATAACCCGCTTCGATTCATTCCGACCTCCTTAGCGAGGGCTCCTTGGTCTCATAAGCTGCCACCGCAGCTTGTACGGCGCAGCCGGGGCTCGTCGACCACCCGTTGACGGCAAAGATCTCCTCGAGGGCATTCAAGAACGTCAGCACATGGGCCTGCTGGCAAGATTCCCCCATCAAGCCGATGCGCCAGACCTTCCCTTGAAGAGCTCCCAGCCCTCCGCCTATTTCAATGCCGTGGTCCTTCAGTAGCCGTGTCCGAACGAGCTTGTCATCGATGCCGGCCGGTAGCATCACACAGGTCAGCATGGGAAGACGATGGCCTTCGGGCGGCAGAGGATGCAGTCCGAGAGCCTCCAGGCCCGCCAGCAGGGCTTTGCTGTTGAGCCGGTGACGGGTGAATCGAGCGGTAAGCCCTTCCTCCTGTACGAGGCGCAGCGCTTCCCGCAGTCCGTACAGCATGGAGATCGGCGCTGTGTGGTGATAGGCGCGTTTGCCCTCCGCCCAATAGTCCGATACCAACGAGAGATCGAGGTACCAGCTGACGCAAGGACTGCGCCGCCTGGCGATTACTTCCATCGCACGGCTGCTCATGGTCAAAGGTGAGAGTCCGGGGGGGCAGCTGAGGCATTTTTGCGTCGCGCTGTAGCAGGCGTCGATACCCCAAGCATCCACCTCGACAGGCATGCCGCCCAAAGACGTCACCGCGTCTACGACCAGCAAGGCTTCGTAGCGACGGCACAAGGCAGCCATTTCCTCGAGTGGTTGCCACGCTCCGGTGGAAGTTTCCGCATGCACGAGGACAACGGCCTTGATCGGAGCCGAGCGAGACAAGACGGTGGACAATGCCTCGATCGGTATAGGCTCACCCCACGGCGCCTCGACGGGAATCGGTTGTCCGCCGCATCGCTCGATCATCGTCTCCAGCCTGGCGCCGAAGGCGCCGTTCATCCCGACGACGGCCCTATCGCCTGGTTCGATCAAATTCACGATCGCCGCTTCCATGCCGGCGGAGCCGGTTCCCGAGACCGCGATGGTAAACGAGTGTTCTGTTTGAAACAGGAACCGGAGCAAGCGTTGAACCTCGTTCATCAGGTCAAGGAAGATGGGGTCGAGATGTCCCAGCAGCGGCATGGCGAGGGCCTGTCGCACTCGTTCATGCACGAGACTGGGACCAGGGCCGAGCAGAAGCCGTGAGGGAGGAACAAACTTGTTCGATGTCCGTGACTGTACCATCAGTGCAGCAGACTGTATGCGGAGAGGACATGCGGTTTCAACTGCTGTGACAACTTCGCAGGCCCCCGGCGGCGTAGTATAGCGAAACCGCGGGGTCTTCGGCCACGAGCATGGCCGCGCTCCGTCGAGCCAGCAAAGCATAGTTCGGCTTCGCCGCGGAGAGGCCCGATGGTATACTCGGCTCCCACGAGGTATCTGTGGAATCCCTCACATCGCTACAGACAAGCGCCGTCGAGCCTGCGCCGTCGCCTCCCTGCCTAGGCGCACCGCCGCCGCCGGTCTATTACAACCCCGGTTTTTCCAAACTCATCACCGTTCTATCGGGCTTCGTCCTCTTGGCCTCCATCGGTGTGGTCGTGTGGATGGCTTTCGAAGTGCCGCGGCTCGGCCGCGTCAGCGACGCAGGGCGGGCGTTGGACCATATGGTCGGTCGCCTCATGGACGCGGAGGAGGGGCTCAAGAGGCTTCCGCCCTGGGAACGGTTTCTGTATGAAATGACGATGGGCAGCGATCAAAATGAGCGCAGCCAGGCGATCGAATGGTACGAAGAGCTATCCGAAGAGTCGCCCGATCCTTTGGCCGACCTTCATCTGGCCATCCTTCAGGGAGAGGACGGACGTCTGGACGTGCTGCGGCAGAAAGTTCCGCAATGGGAGCGACTACCCGACCCCTATCAGTTGTATGCCAAGCTGATTCGTGCGGGGTATCTGCGAGCGCAGCTGCCGGCAGCGGAAGCATTCCAACTTCAGGCGGAATTAGCCGAGCTGCCGGTCACCGGATGGTTTTACAGCCGTCTTGCCACGCACATTGCCGAGGGAGCAGGGGACCGAGCATTATTGACCACGTTGGAAGCTTCCTCACTGGCGAGGACGGATGTGCTGATCTGGCGGTCCCGTGCCTTTGCCCTGTTGGAAATCTCGTTGATGCTGCTGGGGGGCGGCGTGCTCATCTTGTGGGTCATCCGCCGCGGCCGGACGGAGATGTTGCGCGTCGCATCGTCCGAGTTGCCTCCTCGCTG
>DASTLA010000119.1:0-16224 GCA_035715525.1 Nitrospiraceae bacterium | reverse complement strand
GACCGTCAGACCCAGGCATAGCAAAGCGCTCAGCGATCCTTGGAGACAACTCATGACTCACCTCTTGTCCGCCAAAAAGGCGGAGGGTCGAAATTCGTTGATATCCTTCCACACCTGTCCACTCCCAGGTTGCTCGCGCGTGAGAGGCAAAAGCAAGTTGTCCGTTCAAGCCGTCCTAGAGCCCGCTCACCCGACCTCTTGCGCGGTCCCGGTACGTCGAGGAGACCGGCCCAGAACGACCTGTCGCCGAGCTGTATTCTGATGCGCCCTGTCGGGGAATTCCCGCACAGATTGTCCAGGCATTCCCGGCTATACCGCTCTGCCTCGTCACCTGTAGGGTGGCGGGTGAAAAGGCCTCCCCGGCAGGCCGGCCCATTTCTGACCACCTATAAACGTGTGGAATGCACTTCGAATATTGTCCCCGAAGACGGCTCTCGTCCAACAGCCTTACCCCGAGCTTGTTACAGCCTTTGCTTGCATGAACGTAGCGGACAGCGGGAATGAGGATTTGCCATCCACGGACGCTTCTCTGGAGCCTACGCTTCTCATAGAGAAGCAAGTTCGACAACAGCTAGCGTGCGAACTGCGATGGTATCTGGGGTCGCTGCTCACCGCTGTGCAGGTGCAGCTCAACCAGACGCTGACCGCACTGGAGGATCGCGCGCTGGTCCAGCGGCTCAAAAATGCCCAGGCGACTCTCGAAGGAGCGATGGAGTACTGCCGAACACTGGACAAAGGTACGGTTCCTCGTCTTACTGGTCGACCGTCTGTCGCCCTCCCCTGGCTTGCGCAACTGATGCAGCGCTATGGACTCGATGTCACACTGGACCTCGTCGGCGGAAGCCCGACGCTTCCAGAGAACGATTCAGTGATGCTGTACCTGTCCCTCGGTGAATTACTGCTTAACGTGGCCAAGCATGCCGACACGCAAGATGCGCGGGTCCGCGTGGAGACAACCGGCGGGGTTCACAGGATCTCGGTCACCGATGGAGGCAGAGGCTTCGATGCCGACCTGCTCCTGGGAGTCGATGGACATCCAAAGAGCGGCACATCCAGCCTGTTCAGGATTCGCGACCGCATGACCGCATTAGGAGGCCGGATGGAAGTAACGAGTAAGCGATCTGAAGGGACCACCGTCACTCTGATCCTGCCGGCCAAAGCTCACAGGGACGGCGGTCACGAGACTCAGCGCCCGATGATACGAGTGCTGATCGTCGACGATCACACGATGGTTCGTCAGGGCGTAAGGACGCTGCTGGAGCAATATTCCGATGTCACGATCGTGGCCGAAGCTGCCGATGGGGTAGAGGCAATTGAGCTAGCGAGAAAGCTAGCCCCGGACGTGGTCATCATGGATATCAACATGCCCAGGATGAACGGCATTCTCGCCACCAAAATTCTCAACGAGGAACATCCATCGATCGCGGTCATCGGACTCTCGTTGCATCACAGCGATCAATTCGTCCGGACGATTCGCGAGGCCGGGGCGGTGGACTACGTCCCCAAAGATGCGGCCGGCGACGACCTTTACAAGGCTATCCGACGAACTCGTCCCCGACAATCACCGACTTCATGAAACCGCCGGCGAATCATGGAGCGGGCGAGCCGCTACAAAACGGAGGAGTCGCCCTCACCAGTCGTTTCTGGCGGGTGTCGCGGCTTCGGGCAGGGCGCTCGAACGATCAAGGTCGTTCCGCTCCCTCGTGCGGATTCGACCGTCAACGTCCCATTGATCAGTTCTAGACGTTGCCTAATACCCACCAGGCCGAGGCAGTGCTTCGAGGATTGCTTGCCGATGGTGGCCTCCATATCGAAACCCGCCCCGTCGTCTTCGATAATGAGCTCGATAAAGTCCGCTGTCGCCCGCAAGATGATGCTGACGTTGACCGCCTTTGCATGCCGGCTCACGTTGGTGAGGGCCTCCTGCAGGACGCGGTACAGCGTCAACGCACATTGATCGGCGGATTGGATTGCCGGCAGTCGATGAATGAGTGCATCGACTCGAATCCCGGTATGCTGAGACCAATCGTCAACGTACTGCCGCAGGGCTGCCTCGAGGCCCGCGTCATATAAAATCTTCGGCTGGAGCTCCCAGGCCAGACGATGCGTCTCCTCGCCCAATTCTTGGCTCAAGGTCCGTAGCTTCCCGAAGATTTGAGCCAGTGACCGGTCGTGGACAGCCGGCTCTAGGAGTTTGAGCCCCAGCAAAATATCGGCGATGTATTGTCCAAACCGGTCATGTAGCTCCAGGGCGATACGCTTGCGCTCTCGCTCTTCGGCCTCAAAAGCACGGCGCAGTAAACTGCGCCTCTCTTCATCAGCCTCCTTGAGCTTTGTGTTCACATCGGCCACGTCCTGGGAACGGGCATAGATCTCGGCTTCCATCCGTACCGCCTGCTCCCGCAACGCATCGTTGACGCGACATTGTTCCAAACCGGCGGCCTTGAGACGGACGAACTCCGTGACGTCCTCCACGCGATGGATGATGTAGGCCACTTTGCCGTCCGGACCGAGTACCGGTGCATTGACAGGACTCCAGTAGCGTTCTTCAAATTGACCACCTTGGTTGCGAGGTTTCCGGATGTCGTATTTCTGGACAGCCATCGCGTCAGTTCTCCCTGTTGCCAGGACCTGTAGAAGCGAAGCCCGCAGGTGGCGCACGCCGGTGGCTTCGCGATCATGTGGATTGTCGGGAAATACTTCGAACAAGCGCTTTCCAATGATAGCGTCCCGCCGCGTCATGGTCGCTTGGACATACGCGTCGCTGGCCGCGACGATGCGCAATTCAGGATCGAGTACAAGGAAGAGGCCCGGGATGGCCTCGAAGAAAGTCACAAAAGGGAGAGCAGTGGAAGACATCCGATGGAAAAGGCCGGTGGTTTCTCCGTCTGAAAGAAGCCTGTCTGGTGGCATTGGCATCACCGGAGGGTGAAGGGATCGCGCAAAGGCCCGGATACGAAAATGCCATTCTATGCCGAAACAGCGAATGTGACTGTCCGTCCTCTCCCGGACAAGCCGGTGCATGCGTCGGGCTTAATGCCGAGTGATGAGACGCCCATCAGGCGGGGGCTGAAGCTATCGCACAGCAGGCGCGGTTTACGAGGAGTCCGTCGTGGTGAGGTTCTCTGAAATATGCTGGGATGCCTGAAGCGTCATCAGCGTTTGTCTTCGAGCCATCCCTGCTGCAATGCATAGCGCACGATGTCGACCCGGTTCTGCAGATCCAGCTTCCTCATGAACCGTGACCGGTACGTTTCCACGGTTCGAGTACTGATATTTAATCGTATTGAGATCTCCTTGTTGCTGAATCCCCGTGCAATGAGTTGCAGGACGTCACGTTCCCGACCACTGAGCGATACGCCTGACACTGCGGCTTCCACCGGAGATTTCGTGGGAGGGATGCCGGCGACCAGCTTGTCCACGAGCAGCGGATCGAGATACAAGCCGCCGTTCATGACCGTCCGAATGGCATGGACCAGCGCTTCCCCAGCCGACCGCTTCACGACGTATCCCGACACTCCCGCTTCCAGCAAGAGCTGCAGATAGGAGCGGTCTTCGTGCACCGACAGCACGAGCACTTTGACGCCCGGCATCGCCTTTCGGAGCTGCCGTGCCAACTCGTACCCCGGAACGCCGGGAAGCCCGATGTCCAGCAGGACGAGGTCGGGCATCAATTGATTGACCGCGCGATAGGCCGTCTCTGCATCGCCCGCTTCGCCCACGACCGTAATGCCCTGCTTACCGTTGAGAAGCGCCCTCACGCCGTCGAGGAAGAGCGGGTGATCATCAACGAGGAAGATGCGTACCGACCCTTCTTTGTGCCTGCTGCTCGCCATTACGGCCCGCCCATCACATCCGCCCGCCGCTTGCCATCGTGGTGCGAGTCACGGCCTCTCGGCCAGGGTGCCACGCCCATATTCGTTCGAGGGCGCATTGTAATGACGCCTTCAGGGATGCTCAACAACATATCGCGAAGCAGCTGTCCGATAGTATCGATCGACCCTGTCAGCCATAGAACGAGCATCCTACTCCTATTGCAGTCTGGCTCCTATTGCAGTCTGGGACTCCCTGGGCCGCTCCTTCAGTGTACTGTCAGGTTAATGTAATTCATCCATTGGAACGCTGAAGCCGCGATGATCGACAGAAACAGCAGCAACGCGGCGATGGCGACTTTCTTAAAACGGCGCTCGTCCATCTCTCGTGTCGCGATGAACTTGTCATGGAATATGTGTCTTTCCTCTTCAGCCGTCCACATGTGATGCCTCCATGGTGAAAAAGTGGAGGGGAAACAATGAAGCGCCGCAAGACCTGCGCCAGACTCGGTTCTTGGAGGAACATGGCGTAACCAGGCGATTACTGGGGAAAGATCACCCCGAGCCTGGTAAGGCGGGCATATAGCCTTTGCCCAGCCCCAGGGACATCGAGTCCCGGACGGACGGTATGCGCTGCCTCCTATGCGGCGAATACCCGCGGATCAGCTCGGTTTCGATGCATTCACCTGCCTCATCGTTCCCACCGCCTATGCAAAGGTGGGCTCGTGTGATGTGGTGAAGAACCGGGCCCGCCAGTTCCCTCCTGCAACGTCAGCCCGTCTGGAGCACCGGTAACGAGATGTAAAACGACGTTCCCGCTCCCACTTCGCTCTCCACGGTCAACTGTCCGCCGTGAGCATCGACGACGTCCTTGACGATTTTCGTGCCGAGGCCGGTGCCTCCCGGTTTCCGGCTGACGGTCTGCGGCGTGAACAGGCGCGCCTTCACCTCGGGAGACATGCCTTTCCCTGTATCGATCACCGACAGCATGATCCTTTTGCCGTACTCTTGGAGGCGACCACTGATCGTGATCGATCCATTCGGATCCACCTCGGGGATGGCGTTATGAACGAGGTTGTACAGCATGCTGAAGAGCTGGCGTTCATCCCCCTGTATCGACGGCAATTGGTCCAGATTGTTCGTCCGTAGCGTTATGCCCCGTTGCTCTGCCGGCAGTCGCAGGAGCGCGTACACGTTCGCGACAATCTGTGCCAAGCGGCATGGGCCGAACTGCGCCGGAGCCGGTGAGTCCTTGACCGCCCTGACGAATTCTCGTACGCGATCTCGAATCCCGCCACATCCACGTTGAATCATGTCCAGCAGTTCTTTGGTGAAATGGCGATCGGAAAGCGACTGGGACGGTTCCCGATGTCGGCCGTCCAGCTCTTCTTCCAACAGTTTCGCCCCGGACATCACCGGCATGAGCATATTGCCGATATCGTGGGCGATATCGCCTAATCCGCGTGCCGCCTCCGCCAGTTTGACTGCTTCGGAATTGTCTCTCTGAGCCGCCTTGAGTTTCGCCTCGATGTCCTTGCGATCCATGAACTGGCGTATGGCGATGCCGATCTGGTCGGCCAGGAGCCGTAGCTCGGCCTCCTGCACCGTCGCCGCAGGCCCAAAGTAATATTGCACTCCGTATACCCGCTCGCCCTTCTTCATCGGAAAGACGGCCGAGTCTCGAACCGATGCTTCCGTGCTGTTGCCAAGCCGACCTTCGGGCTCCAACTCCATGGCGATTTGAATGGGGCGCGTTTCCTGAGACTTGTCTATGGACCGTGAGAAGGCCCCGGCTTGCCGGTCCCATCTGCCGACCAAACGGAGACGAGATGACGTCGGTGTATCGGCGATCCATAATTCGGTCGCTGCCCAACAATTGCTGTCCGCCATGCTCCGTACGATGGCGGGAGCGGCCTCGTCTATCGTCGTGGCGGCATCCAATGCGAGCGAAACGGCATACGGAACTCGAATGTGCAGTTCGTTCGAGATCGGTGTTTTCTTTCGTTGAACCGTCACGGCTAATGCTCCTCGCTTTCCCGGTACCAAGAGGTGGCCCGAGTTGAATGGACCAGCGGTGAACCGAACGACATGCCGAAGGTGCAGCGTCGAATAGGCTCAACTCATGCTGGATAAAAGCCGTGAGGGTATCCTAACCGGTCCGAACAGGAAACTTGGAAAAACCCCAGAGGCCATCGTTGGTGGAAAACATAGTGGGTTATTCGTCGAACACCACATAGCTCCCGACAGTGCAGTGATTCTCGCCTTGTATGCGTATGCCCGCACTGGGGTCATCCCTAGAACCGAGAAGTGAGTGGTATCTGCTCGGATGACGAGACGCTCGAACGACGTTGCCGGGTCGAACGACGTTGCCGATTGATTTCGAGCGGCGTGGTCACGAGCTTTACAGTGCGATCGTTCCTCCGCCCACATCAAGAATCCAAGCAGACGGTGCTTTTTCTGGGGTCCTGTCCAGGACAACGGACGAGGGACGTGAGTGTACAGTCCAGTGTACATCGTCGACGATTTCACTTGGTTCACGAAGGGGGACGTTGCCATGGCCATTCTCCAATTCGCATATCGAGGAATTCTGGGGCTCATGCTGCTGGGCGCCACGTCTATGGTCTCGGGAAACCCAAGTCAGGCGTCTGACGACGCGGCCGCCCAGCCCTTATTCCGCGTCAAGTCAGACGGCCGTGTCGTGCCGGGCGCGAAGGTAACTATGGAATACCAGGTCACGGTTCAAGTCGAGCCGCCGATCACCTACAGCGATGTCACCGAATTCGTCGAGGGAAGCCACGAGGTCTTTCCTGCGTTGGAGCAAAAGATAGTCGGGATGAAGCGGCGTGAGCAAAAGCAAGTGACGCTGAAGCCGGAGGAGGCGTTCGGCGAACGTGACGAGCAAAAGAAGATGGTGGTCGCCAAGACCGAGTTACCGCCCGGCGCGAAAACAGGCGACATTCTTCGCAACGAGGCGGGAACCTTTGCCACGGTAGAGGCGGAATCAGAGACAGCGGCGGTGCTGGACTACAACCATCCGTTGGCCGGGAAATCGCTTGTTGTCAAGGTGACGATCCTCGACGTCGGCAAGCAGCTGAGAGAGCCCACGCCGAAAAATAGCGGAGCGCCCTGTGCGCGCCGGGACTGCCTGGCAGAGGAGGCTGGCATCTGAGGCTGGAGGCGGGTTTTCTGCGCTTCGCCTGCGTAAGGAAGAGGGTTGCGCCTTGGGCTCACGTGATTTCTTGCGCGAGTCCGATGAGAAGCCCTTCAGGCCCGCGGATGTAGCAAAGACGATATGCGTCCTTATACCGGACGACTTCCCCTACGAGCTTCGCGCCGCGCATGCGGAGCCTCTCTAGCGTTTCGTCTATATCGTCCACCGTAAACATGACGCGGAGGTAGCCTAGAGCGTTCACCGGAGCCTTGCGGTGATCAGCGGCGGGACGCGGCATGAGAAAGCGGGAAAGCTCGATCCTGCCGTGGCCGTCCGGCATGCGCATCATGGCAATCTCGACGCGCTGATCGCCCAGTCCGGTGACGCGTCCGGCCCATTCACCTTCGATCGTGGCCCGCCCTTCAAGCTCGAGGCCGAGCTCGCGAAAGAAATCAATTGACGCCCCGAGGTCTTCGACGACGATGCCTACGTTGTCCATCCGTTTCAGCGCCACGCGTCCACTCTACAGGCTCTCAATAACGAGTTGTCAAGCCAGGACTGGCCTAGACGGACCGGAATCGGTGGCTGCCGTCGAACGGCGGAAGGCATCTACAGGGCGGCCGCGGTCTAGTGTTCGATGACTGTGAGGAGGTCGTATGAGAAAACTCTGGAATCGGAAAACTCTGCCTGAAGGCGTTCGGATACCTCTGCGTTGTCTTCGACAAAATAAACGAACGCATCCGAGAGAAAAGGCTGAACGGAATGAGCAGTCTGCATGATTGTTTCGAGTGAATGGAGCCCGTCATCGATCATCAGGGTTATCTTGCTGTCATTGAGTATTGTTCGTAGAAGTTCTCGGTTGTCGAGGAACTGATCGAAGTGATGTAGTTCTAATGAGCTTCCTGTAAAAGCCCCCTTAGACCGCAGAAACTCTTCGTTGTCTGTGAAGTGCGAGAGATCGATGTCCAGCCCGATGAGGCGAGCATTGGGGAAGAGTTTTGACCATAAAGCAAGGCCGGTGCCTTTCAAGATGCCTACTTCTGCGATGGTCATTGGTTCATGTCTGCGACTGAGGAATCGAGATAGGTGGCGAGCATAGTGGCAAGCGTAGCCATGATGAAACATTCTGTCCCCGCCGATCATCCCTCCTTGATCTAACTGATCCCTTGTTCTCGGATCTTTTTCCGACACCGTTTTTCTTTTCACCCCAGTGACCATGCCGCCGAAATATTTTTCGGTCGCTGCGAGCCATAACTCACTGCCTACTGGGTACTCGTCGGCAGGCTTCAGGTCCTGATACTGTGTTTCCGTAAGGCGCGACCGTTCGGAGCGTTCCAGCGCGAGCGCGTCGTACAGAAAGCGAAGGATGCTTTTCGTTATCATCTTCGTAAGTGTCTCTGGTTCCCTCACGTGACGTTAACCGAAATCCTTGTTCGCGTATAGGGGGGCACGGCGTCACGTAAGACAGATATGTGGATAGGTTTGAACGTCGGACTTGGCTAAGTTGCTTTATAAGAACTTCCTACGGTAAATATTTAACGGGAGAGCGTGTCCTCTATTGCGACAGCAACGGTCTCGAAGCATCAAACCGGCCATGGCGACCGCATTGGGCAAATCCTTGCGCGACCAAACGGTGGTCGTTCAACAGTGCACCTTCTCTTGCCGCCGCCGATCCAGCTCGGCATGTGCCTAGCTCTGTGACGAAGCCGGCGGTGATTAAATACAGCATACTCCGCCGAAGGTAACCGGGTTCAATTTAAACCGCGGGTGAAAGCAGAGCGAAGTGAACGACCTGACCAAACGGTGGTGGGCATCGGTCCCGGCATGGTAGGGCCGCTGTTGTGGGGCTTCATGATCTTGTTTGAAAGGGTTGGCGAACGTTCGCCGAGTTGATGCAAGCATGAGCGATATTGCCATCACAGTCGACGGGTTGTGCAAGCGCTATCAGTTGGGATCGGCCCATTCATCGAATCTTCTGACGGACGTGCTCATGGACGGAATGCGGAGGGTGCTTGGCCGCGCGATATCCGACCGGAAGAAGCCTCAAGAAATCTGGGCGCTTCGCGACGTGTCCTTTGAGATCAAGAAGGGCGAAGTCTTTGGAGTCATCGGCACGAATGGATCGGGAAAGAGTACCTTGCTCAAAATTCTGTCTCGAGTCACGGAACCGACCCGGGGGAGAGCCATCATCAGAGGGCGTTATTGCGGGTTGCTCGAGGTCGGAACGGGCTTTCACCCGGAGTTGACCGGGCGGGATAACGTGTACATGAGCGGCGCAATTCTCGGCATGACGCGCCGTGAAATCGACCGGAAGTTCGACGAGATCGTGGCGTTTGCCGAGGTCGAGCAGTTCATCGACACCCCGGTCAAGCATTATTCGAGCGGCATGTTCGTGCGGCTGGGCTTCTCGGTGCTCGCGCATATGGATCCAAACGTTCTCATTGTCGATGAAGTCCTCGCTGTCGGAGACGTCCGGTTCCAGAAAAAATGCATGGGGAAAATGGAGGATGTGGGGCAGCAGGGCAGAACGGTGATTCTCGTCTCCCACGATATGCACGCCATGACGCGCCTTTGCAAGCGTGCCGTTCTGCTCGACAAGGGCCGGGTAGTCAAAGAGGGATCGGCTCACGATGTGGTGAACCATTATCTGCACGGTGGCCATATCAAATCCGCCATGGAATGGCCTCGTCTGGACGATGCTCCAGGCAACGAGGTGGTTCGGATACGGGGCATGCGATTCAGGGATTCGTCCGGGTTCGTATCGGATCGGTTCGACATCCGGCGACCGGTCGATATGGAAATGGAGTATGACGTCGTCGGTGCCGGCCATGTGCTTGTACCGGTCTTCAATCTCTTTAACGATGAAAACGTGCTGATTTGTACCATTCACGACCGCGATCCGGCGTGGAAGCGGAGGCCGCGTCCGGTCGGCCGGTATGTCTCGAGGGCGCGCATTCCCGGTAATCTTCTGACCGAAGGCATCGTGATTGTCTCGGCGCTCATCATGACGGAAGATCCTATTCGCATTCACCTTCATGTTTCCCGAGTGGTCGGGTTTCACATAGACGAAAGCGGCCCCGGAGAAGGCGCTCGCGGAGACTACTCGGGCCGCTGGGCAGGTATTATCCGCCCGCTTTTAGAGTGGACCACCGATTATCAGCCTCCGGACTAGCACTGCCGCTGAGATCGGCATCCCTCCACCAAACTTCGGATCCAACTGTTTGACCCAAGGATATGCGCCATGTCGGAAGCAGCGCGGAGGATAGGGGCTGTCAGCATGAATCCCAAACGAAGACTGTACCAGGCAATAGACTTTTCTGAGAGAGTCGGACTGAAACTGAAGAAGACGTCTCTCTCTCAGCGTGCTGCCGGACGGTTCCTCATTGACTTGATTCTTCTTCCCTCCGACCTTAAGAAAATCGTTCTGACCTACAACGAGCACCTCGGACGTGTCCCTCATCTTATTCGCCCCAGGAACTTTAACGAGCACTTACAGCAGGCAAAGCTGATGAGAAGAAAGAAACTCTATACTCAGTGGGCGGATAAAATTGCCGTGCGCGCGTACGTGGAAGGAAAAATCGGAACAGAATATCTTACCCGACTACTGTGGTGTGGCAGCGATGTGCGAGAAGTCGACATCGACAGTCTGCCGGCTTCGTTCATCATAAAACCGAACCAAGGCTCCGGTGTAAATATCATTGTTCGGGATAAGCAGACCGTGGATTGGAATGCCATATATAACGAGACGAAGGAGTGGCTGTTGAGTGATAACTCCATTCCTTTTGCCGAATGGCAGTACCGCTGGATCGATCGAAAGATTCTCATCGAGCAGCTTTTGGTCGATGCGCAGGGTGGAATACCCATGGACTATAAGTTTTTTTGTTTCCACGGGAGAGTGGAAATCGTACAGGTAGACCATGACCGATTCGGTTGGCATACAAGAAATCTGTATGACCGACAGTTCACATTGCTGCCTGTTTCGTTACAGTACCCGAATTATGAAGGGCCTATTGAAAAGCCGAGTAGCTTCGAAGAGATGGTAATGCTCGCGGAGGTGCTGTCCGACAAGGAGCCCTTCGTACGGGTCGATTTCTATCATATAGATCGTCCGATCTTCGGCGAGATCACGCTCCATCCAGGAGCGGGTGTCGAGAAGTTTACGCCGGAACAGTTCGATATCACACTCGGTAAACTATTGGAGACACGATGACGCTGCAATCGTCTCGTAGGTCGCTGCGTCATGTCGATACCGTCGGACCCTGCGCGTTTTGGAACTCCACCGCTCTGCCAATGTTCCCTGGGCGTTTCTCTACCGAACCGATCTCAAAATGGTCTCTCGAAACATGAATCCATCTTCGCCAGTTTCTGTCGGGCCCAGGGACGACCTCGAAACGCTGATCGAGCCGCGCAAGGGGTACATCAGGGTCGGATGGAAAGAACTGTGGGCATCCCGTGAGTTGTTTTACTTTCTCGCGTGGCGCGATTTGAAGGCGCGGTACGCGCAGACCGCGATCGGGGCAGGGTGGGCTATTCTGCAGCCGCTGGTCAGCACGCTGATTTTTACGCTCGTATTCAGCTATGTCGTGCAGGTGCCGTCCGACGGGCTGCCCTATGCCATCTTCGCCTTTTCCGCCATCTTGCCCTGGTCGTTGTTTGCCCGAAGTCTCGAGCGCAGCACGAACAGCGTCGTCCTCGAAGGCGGGCTGATCAAAAAGGTCTATTTCCCCCGCTTGATCATCCCGTTGTCCTCGATGTTCATTAACGTGGTCGATTTCGCCATGGGCTTTCTGATCCTGATCGGGATGATGGCCTGGTACCGCATCACACCGACCTGGTCGCTCCTCTGCGTGCCGCTGTTCGTGGTGGTGTCGTTGGCCGCCGCGCTGTCGGTCAGCTTATGGTTGTCGGCGCTCAATGTGAAATACCGCGATGTGGCATCGGTCGTTCCGTTATTGACTCAAATGTGGATGTTCGCCTCGCCGGTGCTCTATCCCGCCTCGCTCGTGCCGGCGGAGTTCCGGCCGCTCTACGGGTTGAATCCCATGGCAGGGGTCATCGAAGGCTTTCGGTGGGCCTTGTTGGGCAAGGCTCCACCCGATTGGACCATGGTGGCCGTCAGTCTCTTTATTGTCACCCTGTCTCTCGTGGGCGGCGTGCTCTTTTTCAAGCGGGTCGAGCGAACCTTCGCCGATTTGATGTAGGCATAGGCGATACGGCGATCACCGTGGGCCCTGCAAGAAAGATGGCTGGCGCCCGATGTGCCGACGGGCCACGAGAAATACGGTCGGCACGGAGGATTCATCAACGAAGGGCAGGGGAATCGAATCAGAGGTGTTGCTCGGCTAGTGTCAGCCAGAGAGACTGCGCCCGATGAGCGGGCGGCTCGAGCGAGGTGCACAGAATGACAGAGGAATCAGTATCGTGTTGCTCCGGCGGCACAAGGAACAGGGCTGGCGCCCGATGTGCCGCCGGACCATACGAAGCGGGATATGACCGGAACCGTTACCAAACCGGGGCCGGTCTCTCTTCTTCCCTCATTGCGCCGTAAGGGAGCCGGACAATAACCGAGCGATGCTCAGTGGCTTTTCTTGTGATGGGCTTCATGTAAATCGATGACGGTCCCTGCCTCATTCAGTTCTACCGTCACTTCCGTCCCCTCGGCCAAAGCCTTGGTCTTCGTCTCTTGAAGCAATAGGGGGAAAGTTTTCTCTCCATCAGCCGTCTGCAGCTTGATTTCTTTTTTCATCAACCCGACATGCACGAGCTTTCCCGTGACATGCTTATGTTTGCCCTTTTCACCCACGAGATGAACGTCGATCAACGCGTTGTTCTCATTGACGGTGAACTCCACCTTATCACCGACCTTGAACTCGCGATGTTGGCGGTTCGCTTCCTTTTCGCTTAAGGAATAGGTAGACCCGCTCTCGTCCTTGATGGCCAAAGCGCCCGCCTTCTCGACCACTTCTCCCTTGTAATGCCGATGCGCCCCCTTGCCTTTCTCGTCCGCGAACGATAGTTCGATCGTCCCCGACCACAGGGCACCGCAGGCTACCGCCGCAACCGCGAATCCAAAGATTCCCTTCAGACTTCTCATCTTCGCCTCCTGGATTGAATGAATGAGAGCAACTGTCACCATAGTAATAGTGTCGCCTAAGAGAATCACCCCTTTTTTTGCGAGCAAGGCCATGGACCACCGCGGGGGTCAAAATGGCTACTCGTCTATACTGTCAGCGCGGGCGGCGGCCTTCGCGACGGCGCCATGAGCGCAGGCCGATTGCATCTCTCATTTTCACTCTTTGACGTATCAGGCGAATCCCGATTCGGCGGTCGTACAAGACGTCACTGGCTCCGCGCGGATGATCCCGGCCGAATCGCAGAAGAGGGCTGCCGCCTCATGAGCGGCCGGGACGACCGAATGGCGGACGGCAGCAAGCATCCATCAGCGTCGTGAGGAACAATATATGGTGATTGTGAATGACTCGGGCATTTACCGAACGGAACGCGGGCCATGGCGACTCAGTTCGGAGCTTCGTCGCGGCTCTCGGTCCGGCCGTATACCTGAGGCTGAACTTTACGAATGAATGTTTCATGAGCCTCTCTCAAGCCATCCTCGAACCGGGTAAGGAACTCCTGCTGGTCGGGATGACGCTCTGCCATGAGCGAGGCCATGCCCCTGGCGATGGTAAGTCCGTTCACGATGTCGTGCAGGGGGGCTTCGATCCGATCATCCCTGAACGACTCCATCAGCTCGTCTTTGAGCCGCCGAATTTCCCGAACGAAGCGGGTCACAGCATCGAAGTGTTCGGGTCGACTGCGGGCGAACCTTTCCGCACAATCGGCCGAGGACAGGAGGCATGTTCGAATATCCCAAAAGGCCTGTCTATCGTCAGGTGACCTCATCCGACCCTCCTTGCGCGTAATCTCCGTTCATGGGCAGCCTTCGTAGGCACGGTGTTGTGAACTCATACTACAACCGGTAACGGCGCGGACATCGTCCGCCCCGCTGCAGCACCGGTATCTTCCCTCTAGTCATCTCCCTAGTAAACTAGCCTTGCAGACCCTGCTATGAATGCTGGTCCTACGGGTGGCATATGAGACTGGTCATCGTTGACGACAATCCCTCGGTTCGTGCAGTCATTCGTCAGATTCTACAACAAGACATCGAAATAGAAATCGTGGCGGAGGCTGCTGATGGCCTCACCGCCGTCGAACGGACGATCGAACTGCTGCCGGATGTTGTGGTCATGGACATTCGCATGCCTCGGCTCAACGGCATCGAGGCAACCAAACGCATTAAAGCTCATGCCCCCGGCGCCATGGTGATCGGGATCTCGACATTCAGCGACTTGGAGGCTCGTGGCGAAATGGCCGCCGCCGGGTGCGCCGCGTTCCTTCCGAAGGAATTTTTAATTGATCTCCCCCTCGTCCTGCAGCGTGTCGCACGGAAGCAGACGCCTATCTAGATAGAGCACCGTAAATTGCTTTCGCCATGCCCCTCTAATGGTGTATGCTTATGCCTTCACTTGCGGCGAGAGAGATATTCATGGCGACACCAACCGGTGACCCTCAGGGCGAGAGAGCCAAGACGGATAAGAGTTTGCACGACGAGCGGGCAAAGACCGATGAACATCTGCAACGACGGCGCCGGCAAGTCGAAGAACAGACCGCCGACGCCATTCGCGCTGATCGGTACAGCGCCGACCAAGAACGGACGCGGCAACGGGCCGACATGGATCAACGCCGCACCGGGGATCACACCGGCTCCGGGGCACAAGCAGTGAAGCAGGAGCGGGAACGGGAAGATATCGCGATCAGCCTGGAACGAAAGAAGCAGGATAGCGCCTTACGACGGGAGCGGTTTGAGAAACGCCTCATTGCCGAGGCCCTCCTGGCCGCCGAACGAGGCGTGACGGATGCAAGTCTCCGCAGCGAACGGGATTTGGCGGACCTGGCTTCAGCAGAAATCGTGGCGCTCCTTTCCGACGAGCGATCCGCCCATACGCGGACCCAGAATATGCTGTCTCGCCGGGACCAAGCGCTCGCGATGGTGAGCCACGATCTCAAGAATCCCTCCATTGCCATTACGATCGGCGTACACGTCATGCGCAAGCGGCTTCAAGAAGATCCCCTGGACCGATCCGTCCTGCTTAAAGAGCTTGCCATTATCGAGCAAAGTGCGCTTGGCATCGATCGGATGGTCGACGCTCTCCTGGACACTCAGAAAATCACGCATGGAAAGCTTCCCGTGCACGCGACCAAAGGGGATGTCTGCGTGCTCTTGCAAGAAAGCGTGGACCTCTTCGCTCCCATTGCGGCCAATAAATCCTGTTTACTGATCGGTGACATTTGTCCTGGGCCTCTCTGGGCCTTGTTCGACCATGATCGGCTCTTGCAGGTGCTGTCCAACCTCATCGGCAACGCCATCAAATTTACGCCCCCGGGCGGGACAATCACGCTTTCGGGACAGAGGCATGATGGACAGGTCTGCATATCGGTGTCGGACAATGGCCCCGGCATTGCGGAACAAGACCAGGCCAAGCTCTTTAAGGAGTTTTCACAACTCCAGGAGCATGAAACCGGCTTGGGATTGGGCCTCTTCATTGCCAAATCCATCGTGGAGGCGCATGGAGGCCATATCCGGGTGGCCTCGACCATGGGGCAGGGTAGTACCTTTACCTTCTCGCTAGCGGCTTTGGCTGAACCTTTGGTGCCAGAGGGCTCGACGAAAGGTGCTTAACTTATCCGATCGCCGGACCAGTTGGTGTGAACCTACCCTGTCGGTTGTGCGCTCTGCCCTCCTGATCGTCCGCTGACATAGTTCGGGATATTGCCGCCCTCTCTTCACATCGTGCGCGCAACGTCTTTCAACCTGCCAACCTTACCGCGGTTCTGCAACGGTCGAACAAGTTGCTTCCCGGTCCTTATCCATCTCGGACGCTGCGGTTTGCATTTGCTCGACGTCCACGACGCCATCTGCGCCGTCTCCCAGGTTAGATGAACCGTCCCGTTATCACTTAGCGTTAATAGTCGAGGTCGAAGCTCGAGGCGTTGTTTGCAAGTGACGGCGAGGCGAACGGCGCCCAACAAGGGTGCAGGGTGCGACGAATAAGGTTTGCGCACGCTCGCGAGATGTGAGCGTGCCGTGTCCGTGAGCCGGCTGCTCCGGAAAGAGGTCGGAGAATCAAAGGTGTTTAGCCGCCCGCATAAGGATGAGAGGCGCGTCTGGTGAGCGGGCGGTACAACCGAAGAAGAGAAAAAACA
>DASTLA010000118.1:0-7193 GCA_035715525.1 Nitrospiraceae bacterium | reverse complement strand
AGTCCTCCACTTGATCGCGATTGATCTTGCCCACCGCAAAATACTTGGATTGCGGATGTGCGAAGTAGAGTCCGCTAACGGACGCCGCAGGCAACATTGCAAAGGACTCGGTCAACGTGACGCCGCTTTTCTCTTCCGCTTGGAGCAGCTCGAACAGCGTCCGCTTTTCCGTATGGTCCGGACAGGCCGGATAACCGGGGGCCGGGCGAATGCCTCGATACCGTTCGCGGATGAGCTCCTCGTTGGTTAAAGTTTCTCCCCGGGCGTATCCCCATTGCTCGCGCACGCGCTTGTGCAGCGATTCGGCAAACGCCTCAGCCAATCGATCCGCCAATGCCTTCGCCATGATCGAATTGTAATCGTCGTGGTCCTGTTCGAAACGGGCGCAAAGCGCCTCGATGCCGATGCCCGCTGTCACGGCAAACGCCCCGATATAGTCCAGCACCCCGCAGTCCTTCGGCGCCACGAAATCCGCCAGAGCCAGGTTGAACTGGTCCGGCGGCTTCTCCGTTTGCTGCCGAAGCGTGTGGAACGTGGCCACTCTCGTCGCTCGTCCTCGATCGGCATACACTTCGATGTCATCTCCGATTGAATTGGCCGGCCAAAGCCCGTAACACCCTCGCGCAACCAGTAGACCGTCGCGTACGATCTCTTCCAGCAACCGCTGGGCATCTGCGAGCAATTCCTTGGCTTTCGGCCCGACCGTCGGATCTTCAAGAATACCCGGATAACGGCCCTTGAGTTCCCAGGTATGGAAGAACGGCGACCAATCGATGAACGGAATCAGCTCGCGCAACGGCTGCTGCTCGATCGCCTGAAGTCCCAGCGAAGCGGGACATGGAATATCCACGGCCGCCCAGTCAGTGGGCATGCGGTGAGCCCTGGCCTCCGCCAAGGAACGCAGCGGCTTCGCTCCGCGTTCGTGATGAGCCTGTCGAACGCGGTCATAGTCCTCCCGGACGTGGCGTTCAAAGCCGTCGCGTTGCTCTCGGTTCAACAGACTCCCCACGACGCCCACCGCTCGGGAAGCATCCAAGACATGCACCGTCGCAGAGGAATAGGACGGCGCAATTTTCACCGCCGTGTGCGCCTTGCTGGTGGTGGCTCCGCCGATCAGCAAAGGCACGCGGAAGCCTTCCCGCGTCATTTCTCGGGCCACATGAACCATCTCGTCCAGCGACGGTGTGATCAAACCGCTTAGGCCGACGATGTCCACGTTTTGGTCCCGCGCGGTCGAGAGGATCTTCTCGCAGGAAACCATTACGCCGAGATCGAGAACCTCATAATTGTTGCAGCCGAGCACGACCCCGACGATGTTCTTCCCGATATCATGGACATCGCCTTTGACGGTTGCGAGCAAGACCTTGCCGTTGGAGCGCGCCCCCCCAGACATGGCCTTCTCGGCTTCCATAAACGGCATGAGATAGGCCACCGCTTTCTTCATGACACGGGCGCTCTTGACGACTTGGGGCAGGAACATCTTCCCTGAGCCGAACAAATCACCGACCACGTTCATCCCAGCCATCAGCGGCCCTTCGATCACTTCGAGCGGACGCGCATACTTTTGCCGCGCCTCCTCGACGTCCTGGTCGATGTAATCGGTCAATCCCTTTACGAGGGCGTGCGACAGCCGCTGCTCGACCGGCTGTCTTCGCCATTCGTCGTCTTTGACCGCAGCCTTTCCCTTTTGCTTCACCGTTTCGGCAAAAGCCACCAGACGCTCCGTCGCGTCCGGCCTGCGATTCAACAGCACGTCCTCCACGAGCCCCAACAAGTCTTTCGGGATTTCTTCGTAGACCGCAAGCTGCCCCGCGTTCACGATGCCCATGTCTAGTCCGGCTTTGATGGCATGATACAGAAAGGCCGCATGCATGGCTTCCCGCACGACATTATTGCCGCGGAAGGAGAAGGAGATGTTGCTCACTCCACCGCTGACCTTGGCCAACGGTAGGTGCTGCTTGATCCAACGGGTGGCCTCAATAAAATCGACGGCATAATTGTTGTGTTCCTCGAGTCCGGTTGCCACGGTCAGAATATTCGGGTCGAAGATGATGTCTTGGGGCGGGAACCCGACCTGCTCCGTCAACAGCCGGTAGGACCGTTCGCAGATTTCCGCTCGACGGTCGAAGGTATCGGCCTGGCCCCGCTCATCAAAAGCCATGACCACGACCGCCGCGCCGTACCGATGCACCAAGCGCGCCTGCTCAAGAAATTTGGCCTCCCCTTCCTTGAGGCTGATGGAGTTGACGATCCCCTTCCCCTGCATGTTTCTCAGGCCGGTCTCGATTACTTCCCATTTGGAGCTGTCGACCATGATCGGCACGCGGGCGATATCGGATTCCGCCGCGAGCAGGCGAAGGAATTTCTCCATGGCGGCTTTGGAATCGAGCAGCCCTTCATCCATATTGATGTCGATGATCTGAGCCCCCCCTTCCACTTGCTGGCGTGCCACCGCGAGCGCCTTGTCGTACTCGCCGGCGAGGATCAATTTGGAGAAGGCCGGGGATCCCGTGATGTTGGTCCGCTCGCCGATGTTGACGAAGTTCGACTCCGGACGGACCGTGAGCGCCTCCAAACCGCTGAGCCTCAGGAACGGCGCCACCTGCGCAGGCTTCCGAGGGCTGATGTTGAGGACCGCCTGCGCGATGTTCCTGATGTGGTCCGGTGTCGTTCCGCAACAGCCGCCGACGATGTTCAACCAGCCGTTCACCGCCCACTCGCGAAGCTGTGGCGCCAGGGAATCGGGGGTCTCGGGGAAGCCCGTCGGCAGCAATGGGTTCGGCAGGCCGGCATTCGGATGGCAGCTCACATAAATAGGCGCCAATCCCGACAACTCTTCGATCAAAGGCCGCATTTCCTTGGGGCCGAGAGCGCAGTTCATGCCGACGCTGAGCAACGGCACATGGGAAATTGAATTCCAGAAGCCCTCGACCGTCTGGCCGGAGAATCCTCGGTTGCTGCCGGCCTGAATGAAGGTGACCGAGGCCATGATCGGCACCTGCCGCACCCCCTCCGCATACAATTGCTGGATCGCAAAGAACGCCGCTTTTGCGTTGAGCGTATCGAAGATCGTTTCGACCAGGAGCAGGTCCACGCCGCCATCGAGCAATCCGCGAACCTGTTCGGCATAAGCTCGGACCAACTCTTCATAAGTCGTGCCGCGCGCCGCCGGATCATTGGAATCGGTGGAAACTGAGGAGGTCTTCGTCGTCGGACCAATTGCCCCGGCCACGAAACAACGGCGGTCGGGCCGATCCGCCATGATCTGTCTCACCGCACGTCCGGCACACTCTGCCCCAGCCTTGGAGAGTTCGTACGCCAGGTCCTCCATCCCGTAGTCGGCCAGCGACACGGCCTGGGAGTTGAACGTATTCGTTTCGACGATGTCGGCGCCCGCTTCCAGATATTGGCGGTGGATCTCTTCGATGACCGTCGGGCGCGTCACGTTCAGGAGATCGTTATGTCCCTTCAGGTCCTTGACCCATTCCTTGAACCGTTCTCCGCGAAAGGCGGCCTCGTCCAGCTTATACCGCTGAATCATCGTACCCATCGCACCATCGAGGATGAGGATGCGTTGGCGAAGCAGATCTTCGATCTCGTGCTGTGGCATGCTGTCCTGCTCAATCTTTCTGTCGCCAGTACGCGCTGGATCGTTACAATGAGCCTGGCGACTCAAAGGGCTCATCATATCGGGAAAGAACTTTTCGCGGCAAGCAAACGTGCAGTTGCTGCCTTGACTTTGCAGCCGCCTCGCCGATACGATGCCATCCATTGTCTGGCTCGAGCCGAGTTCTTCGTATGGCGCAACAGACAGTGACCCGCCTGCTGCTTCCCCTTGTCATGCTTCTGGCTGTGGTGTGGCCGTACGGGCTGGTGTCCGCCTCGGGGCCATATTTCGAGGATGGCTACCTCGGTCTTACGCAAGCCCAACTCCATGAAAAATTGGGGATGCCTCAAGCCGTACGGGACCGCAAATCGGCCTTGCGCGTCTTCACCTATTATCCCATCGGCGATTGGGATCAATACTTCAAGAAAGTCGTCTCGCCCGAGAACGGGGAAGACGTCTACACGTTCAAACGCGGCGGTGTAGAAGTTCGGTATTCCTTCAGCTTTACCTTCGACCCCAACGATCAAAGCGAATCGCGTCCTCTCTTTGTCCGTCTGGTGGACGTAGAATTTTCGCCACCGGTACCGCTGTTGAGGATTCCCGAGTTGGTCCCCGAGTTCCGGCCCCCCGATGATCCGAGCGCCCCGGTGTTTCGATCGAACATCATGCTGTTGTTCTTCAAAGGAGCGCCTTCTTCCGAGGCGCGATTCATCGTGCGCGAGAAAGGAAAAGAATCGCTCGATTGGTCATTGGCCTTCCAAATGTTCGCGCTTCAAGGGTTACCCGATCCACTCACCTCCAAGGCCGTCATCGACCGCATGGAAATCAGCACCCAGAGCCTTCCGTTGGTGAAAATGCGGCAGCGGAACACGCATGATCCGATTCTCAACCCCTATTCCAAAGAATTTGCGCAGCAGGCCCCGCCCGCGCC
Organism: Nitrospiraceae bacterium; assembly: GCA_035715525.1. Lineage (GTDB taxonomy): Bacteria > Nitrospirota > Nitrospiria > Nitrospirales > Nitrospiraceae > JAHBWI01. Next base: position 2,655 of record DASTLA010000118.1, on the reverse strand, counting down.
GGTAACCAAAAAGATCCCCGTGCCAAAGTACGCCGACTAGGCCTTCTGTGTCGGCAGGATATTCCGTCGATGGCGGCAAACGGTCCTGCAGGCCGCTTTGGAGGTTCTTGACGGAGTGAAAAACGATTGTTTAGCATGCAGTGATTCCACCCTATGCGGCCCGACCCGGAACCGGAAGGAAACCAGTGACTCATCAATCTCCTGCGACCGATCCTGCTTCCCTAGCGGGACCCGTGGAACGGAAGCCATTCCTGCTACAGCGCCCCGTCCGGATTATCATCAACTCATTTCTGGTCTTGTTCATCGTGGGACTGATTGCGTTTCGATTCGTTCCCGGCTGGTTGGATCCTGATTTTTCCAAGCATATCGAAAGCCACCGGGTGATGGTCGGTATGTCGAGAGAGCAGGTCTTGGAAGCATGGGGCGGGCCGAACACGATGAACGTGTCCCATACCAGCGACGGACTGAGAAGAGAGGAGTGGATTTTCGAAGATTGGGAAAGCCCGGCGGTGGTGAAGCACCGCTATCTCTACTTCGAAGAGGGCAAACTGATAGGCGGACATTTCTCTGGCTCGGACGTCCGGATCCCGCTCAAAACTCCGGAGCCGGTAAAGCCCAAAGGACACCCGTAGTCGTCAAGCCGGATTTTGTCTACATTCGGCGCATCGATCAGCGAAGCCGCAGGCGAGATCGCAAAGAAGAACGAGCGCTAGATCCGTGCGCGCCGCCGAGCCGGTCAGGCGGCCGGTCCCACGAACGAGGCTGGCGGCTATTTCAGCATTCTGCTACTCGGTTTCGCCGGACATTTCCCTGATCTGCAGATTCAGCCGACTCAGCAACGTTTCCGCCCTGTCTTTTTCGGACTCCGCCACCATGACGCGACTGGAGAGGAAGGGCACGCCGGGATAGAGTGCGCCGACGTGTTCGTGCTGGACGACGTAGGCAATGCCATTGCCTTCCAACAAGCTTTTGACGACTGCCAATTCCCCGGCATCTCCCGGCTCCCGCACGGTCACGAATCTGCCCGACCGGGATCCGCTCGATCGAAACAACATTCTTCGCCTCCTCTAGCGTTCACCAGCCCGTGCTTCCCGGGCACCATTCCGCGAGCCGACGGCCACTACGTATTCCGAGCCGTGCAATCTCCGGGATTCATTGCAATTCTTTCGAGCGCTGACTACACTGACATGAGACCGAGGGCCTTCTGGAGGCCACAGCAGGCTGCAACTCCTACGGCGTCTCCGTAATCCGAACGCGCCGCTCCTTCCCGGCGCCGCCGGAAATAGTCAAGACCCGCTTCCATTCGCGCACCTGATAGATTGCCCATGCCTGCGGCTGATTTTTGTAAAAGGCATCCGGATCTTCCCCGGAAGCGTTGAGATAGATCGGTTCGGTGAATCCTTCGTCCAGCACATAGTCGAGCAGGCACTCGGTGGTAAACCCGTGACCTCGCAGCGAGACGTCGGCCAAAAAGTTCAGGATCTCGTCGGATTGTTGGATGGTGACGGGCTTCATTGGATCAGTCATCGCAGATTGTAGCGACTGAGAAAGAGGGAAGGCAAGGCATGGCCTCGAAAGCACTCGCGCGGGAAGCGCTTCAAGAACGGCTGTTGACGTTGATGGATCGCAAGCATCATTGGGCTTGGCCGATCATCATGGGTCCCGGGATCTCGAAGACACAGCTGCGCATCCACTATCAACAGGAGTATCATGTCTACGTGCGGGACTTCCCCGTCCTGTTGGCGCGAGTGCATGGACAGAATCCCCCGCCTGATGTCCGGCGGATGCTCGCCGAGAACATTTATGAGGAAGATACCGGCGGGTTGTCGTTCGGACGCTCGCATCCGGAGCTTTTTAATGAAATGATGCGTGGCCTTGGCTTCGAGCCGGCCGAGTTCGAGCGGGCCAAGCTGCTTCCCGCCAGCGCCGTCTATCGCCGGTGGCTGGACAAGGTGACGGCCAGCCGGGATTGGGTGGTGGGGGCAGCCGCGTTGGCCGTCTTCGTCGAAGGCAGCATCAAAGATCGAAAAGAAATCCTTGAGCCGTCACAACCCAAAAGCGAAGCGGAAATCGAAGCCTACATCGATGCTCATCCGTTGATATGTCACCATCAGATCGACCGCCGTCACATGGATCTCATCCGCGCTCACCAAAAGGTCGAGGCCGGGCACCGGCAGGACGCCTATGCGATGGTCACGACCTATGCGACAAGCCATCCACAGCAAGCCGCCGTGCTGAACTGCGTCGAGACCGGCTTGCGCTTATGGATGCGCTACCGCGAGGGTGTGGCCAAGGCCTGCCGCCTCAGGAAACCTGGATGAAGCATTTGGTCTATGTGCTGACCGTCATCGTCATCTGCCTCTTGCTCTTCCCTTCTGATCCGCTGAGCGCCAACGACATGGTGATGATCCCGGCCGGCGAATTCTTCATGGGCAGCACCGCAGCCGAGGGCGGCCTCCCGGACGAACAACCGCTGCGTCGCGTTCATCTCAGTGCCTTTTATATCGACCGTTATGAAATCACCAATCAGGATTATGAGCGATTCGTTCGCGACGTAGGACATCGTCCTCCAGCCCATGCCACCCCGGCTTCGACGTTATGGGAAGGGACGATCCCCATGCCGGGCATCGAGCGGCATCCCGTGATCAATGTGAG
>DASTLA010000117.1:0-12128 GCA_035715525.1 Nitrospiraceae bacterium | reverse complement strand
GCTTCGACCCTGGTTCTTCGCCCACCACGACATAGGATGTTTTCCGGCTGACGCTCGAGGAGACCTGGCCTCCGCGTGATTCCACCGCCTGCTTGGCCTCGTCGCGGCTGTAGCCTGCCAATCCTCCCGTGAAGACAAAAGTTTTTCCTCCTAGTGTCTGACTGCCGGACCTCTCCGGCTCCGCGATCGTAACACCCCTGTCGATAAGCCGTGCGATGACCCGACGGTTTCGTTCTTCGCTGAAGAACGACGCAAGGCTCTCCGAGATTTCCGGGCCGATTTCCCTTACTTGAACAAACTCCTCTTGCCGGGCGGCCATCAACCGCGACAAAGAGCGGAAGTGCCTGGCCAAGACGCGCGCGATATGCTGGCCCACTTGCCGGATGCCCAAACCCATGAGGAGTCGGTCCAAAGTTGCGCGCTTGCTGCGCTCAATCGAATCGAGCAGCAGGGACGCCGAGCGCTCGGCGAATCCTTCCAGCGTCAACAACTGCTGCTTCGTAAGGCTGTAGAGATCCGACAGGTCGCGGACGAGTCCGCGATCGACCATCTGCGCGACGGTCTTTTTTCCCAACCCATCGATACTCATCGCGCTCTTGGAAGCGAAGTGCTCGATCGCTCCCTTCAGTTGGGCCACGCACACCGTGTGCCCGGTGCAGTAATAATAGGCCCCTTCCCTTGCCACGGCGGAGCCGCAGACCGGGCAGGAGTCCGGCATCCGGAATGGAGGCTGCCTTTCTTCTCCCGGCACGGGCACTCGTTCGGCAACGGCGGGGATGACGTCGCCGGCCCGTTCCACCTTGACGGTATCACCCACCCGCACATCCTTGCGGGCGACCTCATCGGCATTGTGGAGGGTCGCGCGGCTGATCGTGACGCCGCCTACCAAGACCGGCTTTAGGAGAGCAAGCGGCGTCAGCGTCCCCGTGCGCCCGACCGATACGGCGATGTCTTGGATCACCGTGATTTCCTTGCGGGGTGCAAACTTGTAGGCGATGGCCCAGCGCGGGCTACGAGACTTGCTGCCTATGCGATCCTGCCAGTCGAGACGGTCAACCTTGGCCACAATCCCGTCGACCTCGAACGACAGGGTCTCCCTGATCCCGTCGATTTCCTGGTGGAACGACAACACCTGATCGATCGAGCGGCAGCGCTGCCTTTGTTCCGGAACAGGGAGGCCCCAAGCGGACAGGGCTTCCAACTCTTCCCAATGCGTCGCGGGCCAAGCCCCGGTCAGTGCCATGATGTCGTAGCAAGTGACCGTCAGCGGCCGCGAGGCGGTGAGGCGGCTATCCAGCTGCCGTAGGGACCCTGCGGCGGCGTTTCTCGGATTGGCGAACGCGTCCTCCCCCCTTTCGGTCATGCGGCGATTCAAGGATTGAAATTCCTCCAGGCCCATGTAAACCTCGCCCCGCACAACGAGCTGTTTTGGCGGCGCCGCATCGGGGCGCAAATGGAGTGGCAGGGCGCGGATCGTTCGAAGATTGATCGTCACGTCCTCGCCTAGCGTTCCATCGCCGCGCGTGGCTCCGCGTGCGAACCGGCCCTCCTCGTACACCAGCTCGACGGAGAGCCCGTCGAACTTGGGCTCGACGGTGTAGGTGACCTGCTCGGTTTCGAGCTCGCGTCTCATACGGGCGTCGAACGCCATCACTTCCTGTCGATCCATGATGGAATCGAGGCTCAACATCGGTTTGACGTGCGCGATCTTGGCGAGCTCGTCGACGGGCGGCGCACCGACGCGCTGGGTCGGTGAGTCAGGAGTCACCAGGTCCGGATGGGTTGCTTCGAGTTCGATCAGTTCTCGGAACAGCCGGTCGTACTCGGCATCGGAAATCTCGGGCCGATCTTTCTGGTAATAAAGGACATCATGGCGGGTGATCTCCTTTCGCAATTCCAAGATGCGCCGCTGAGCCTCGGTGCGCGACATGCTCATGACTCGCGAATGAATTGCGCGGCGAAGCTGCGGATTTCGTGGCCGTTCAACACGTGAAAACGCCTCAGCCGGTCGATCAGTTGTCCGGAAAACCGGCTCAAGGGGATCGGCACCAGGCGTCGGCCGAAGTGGCGCGCAATCTGCCGCCAACGTGCACGAGGCGGGACCGGCGACACCAGGGCGACGTGCGACTCCCGGCTATGGACTGAGCCGGCGGCGATCAGTCGTTCTTCCAGCGTCTTTGCGAAGCGCAGCGCCTCGTCCGTCCAAATGTCGGGAATCGGGCGGGGAGGAAAAATGAACAGTGCGCCGCCGTAGCGCGATTGGCCGATGCCCGGCCCCACCATATTGTCGAGGAACGGAGTGGCGTAGAAGCAAAGCGTAGATTCTTCGGCATGCTCGGCATACCAGGTCGCCTGCCAGCTGTAGTCCTCGGGATCGGCCGGCGTATCGAACAGAAAAATGACCGTGTCCACGTTTCCGCGAGCGGGCGGGATGTCCTTCACATATATTTCGAGCCGGTTCGATGCGCCCGGGCGCTGGCGCTTGTACCAATGCCGGAGGCTTTCGCGCAGATCGATTCCGTCCTTGATGGACGTGGTGAATTTTTCCACTTTGGCAAGGTCGGAGCCGATGATCGCCTTCGCCTGATCGCGTACATGGGTATGGAAGCTTTCGATCTTGCTGTCTTCCGGGGGCCAGGAACATTGGCGATTGGGGTTCCAAAGATAGGACCAGCGACGGCTTGCTCTCCGTGTCGGCTTCGGGCGTAGCGACAGCGAACGCCAAACCAGCGGCGTCCCTTGTAGCCGGTTGGTCGCCTGTACGACTTGGCCGTCCGGCAATTCCAGCTGTCCCAATCCGGCCGAGACCTTGGGGAGATAAGACGGCTTGTCGTTTTGATACGCGTAGCGTTTCGCCGTTTCAAGTAGATGAATGGCAAAGTCGTCGCCGGCCATTTGTTTCGCGGCGAGTACGAGGCTGTACAGGTCCGGTGTCAGCCGTCGATCGAGCAACGCCAAGTTCCGAACGTATTGGAGATACAATTGCAGCAGTTGCGGCGTCACCCAATTGGGGATGGACTGCCCCTCGTCATCGTGGGCCAGTTGCCAGCCGGCACGGGCTTCGAGCAAGAGTTCCTTGATGCCGTCGATCGAGAGGTGGCGATCGGAATGAACCGTCGCACGCCGGCGTTCATACAGTTCCGTGATGAAGGGCAGTTCGCCCAAGAGAAAATAAAGCGACTCCTGATCGGCCACGTACCGAGCAGGACTCCCCTCGGTTTTTTCTGGTTCCTCGAACGGAGCACGTTGTTGGTAGGCCTGTCTGACCCAGGGCCAGTCGGCCAAATGACAGAGGCAGAGGATGGATTCATATTCCAATTCCAGCTGATGAAGCTGGAAGGCCATCCACGCAATGCGAGCCGCTTGCTGCGATCCCTGGGGCGGTTGCGGGAGCGTCGGCACGAGCGCAGCGGCGAAAGTGCCGAGGGACAGCTCCTTCAGTGCGTACGGATCGGGTGAGACGAACGGCAACGGCTCGAACGACGCTACGTCGCGGTCGATGTAGGCGCGGGGGATGCCCTCACCGATCGCCACGCGGATGCCCATCACCACGGGCTGACAAGGATCGACCGGCACATAGCTGGCCTTTTCCGTTCCTTCGCTCGAAGGCTCCGGTTGCACCACGACGCCGATGATCGGGAGATCGCAGACAGCCTCTTCCAGCGGTCGCTCGAACGAAGGGGGTAGGGGAACGGCCAGGCAATCGAACCGCCTGCCGATCAGCGTCTCTCGTACTTCTTGCGCCATGTCCCCGCTGCCGTGCACGACCGGTAACAGTTCCATGCGCGGCGACAGCTTGAAGACGGATGCCGGATTGAACGTGGAGGCTGCCATCAGCGGCCGGGGTGTAGGGGGTCGTCGCTCTCGAAAAAGAAATCACCCATCCCTTGCGGCAAGCCCTGATCACCCAAGGCCCGTTTCCGGCGGCGAGATTGCAGCGGCAGGTCCAGCGCTTCCTCGCCCAAGACCTTCACGAGCGATTCATGCCAAGCCTCATCGGTTCCCAGAGGATGGGTGGGGTCCTGCGCGCGTCGTTTCAACGCATATTGCAAAAGATGGATGCCGTCCCGGACGGAATAATCCAGACTCAAGCGATGCGCTTCCTGGAGGAAGTCCACCGTCATCGCCATCATGTCGGCCGGTGCGAACGGAAGATGGTACCGCAAGATCGCCAACTCATCTTCGCGGCTGGGGAATCCCATGCCGAGCGTCGGCTGCAACCGCGACAGAATGTAGTCAGGGACTTCATAAGTGGAGGCATCCTCGTTCATCGTGACGCAGCAACGAAAATGTTCGTGGGCAGTGATCAAAATGCCGGCCACGACGGACTCCACGCAGCGTCGGTGATCCAGCAGCGAGGCGAGGGAGGCCCAGCTCTTCTCGTTCATGCGATTGCCCTCGTCCAGGACGCAGATGCTGCCGGTCAGCACCGCCGTGACGAGCGGCGACGCGTGGTAGGTGATCGTGCCCGACTCCGCCAAGACCGGCGTGACCAACAAGTCTTCCGGCCTCGTGTCCGCGGTACATTGGTAGACGTACAGGTCCTGTTTGCGTTCACGGGCGCCGGCCATGGCTAGAGTTGTCTTGCCGATGCCGGGCTGTCCCGTAATGCGCGGCGAGAGGGGGAGATCGCGGGGATCGATGACGAGCCAGCAGGCGAGCAGTTGCTTCAGAATTTCACGATTCCCGATCCATTCCTGAGCGGCGGTCATGGGCTGGGCCAGGTGAAGCGTCACCCCGTCGATCTGGACGGTTCGACTTTGCCGAGGCGGTGGGGTGGGAGGCATAGTCTTCCAATGAAAGTTTTGGATAAAATGATCGGCGATCTCGTTCGACCGTAACATAGGGTCGCGCAGAGGGTCAAACCGCTCTCGCGCCCGTTTCACTTTGACTTTCGCAGATTTGGACCGTATTCTTAGCTCCTTTATGAGCGCCGTAGGACGGTGATCCGTGGACGACGAAGGTCGCTTCCAGCGGCTCACAACAGGAAAGCCGGTGCAAGGAGGGTCAGCGCATGAGTGAGAACCGTACAAGGCCGTTCGGGGCGAAGGGGATGACGGCCGGCACAATGACGGCGGTGATGTTGGTCCTGTCAGGATGTGTGATGTCCGAAAAATATGAGGCGGAAAAGGCCAGGAGCCTCAATTTTCAGCGGCTGCTCGCACAGGAAGAAAAACGCAGCGCCGAGCTGGACAGCGAGGTCAAACGCACCAAGCGGGAGCTCGCGGAGTACGAGGCACGGAACCGCGAACTCGGCGCGCAGGTGGAAGCGGTACGGCAACAGGCCGCACAAATCCAGGAAGAAGCGCAAGCGATGAAGGAAGCCTCGGTGCTGGAGAAAAAAGCGCAGGAGGAGATGCGCCGGCTCACGACGGTGCCTTCCAAAGCAAAGAAAGCGGAGAAAGCTGCAAAATCGGAAAAGAGGGCGAAAGCGGAACCCCCGATTCCGGAGTTGGAAGCGGGAACCGAGCTCCAGAACGACCTTTCGTCCGACGTGCTGGATTTCAAGACGGAGTCATCGGAAAAAGCCAAGTCCGCATTCGACGATATGGATCTCGGCATGGGCACGAGCGGGACTGGTGGAACGACTCACACGGTGAGACCGGGTGAAACCCTTTACCGGATCGGGCAGAAGTACCACGTGAGCGTCGAGAAGATTCGCAAGTGGAACAACTTGGCGAAGGACACCATCGAGGTGGGTCAGAAGTTGATCGTGAGTCAACCCTGATGCCAGCGTGACCGGCGATATGAAGAAGCACAGTTACTCGCTCAGTCTGGACGAGTTTCGCGGCCTGGCGGCGCAGGGAAACTTGATTCCTTTGTACCGGGAAATCTTGGCCGATTACGAAACCCCGGTGTCGGCGTTTGCGAAGATCGATCACGGTCCCACGGCCTATCTCCTCGAGAGTGTGGCCGGCGGGGAGAACTGGGCGCGCTACTCTTTCCTGGGCAGCGGATCTTCCGCGGTCATTCACGAGCAAAAGGGCGACCTGGTCCTGAGCAGAGGCAAGCAGGCGATCAGAATCCAAAGCGGCGGCAACCCGCTCGCCCGTCTGCAGGAATTGATGGAGGAGTACCGGCCGGTGACCGTCCCGGGCCTGCCCCGCTTCGTGGGCGGGGCGGTCGGCTATTTCAGCTACGATATGGTGCGGACGTTCGAAGAATTGCCGTCCCGCCGAAAGGACGGCGGCGGATTACCCGACTTCGCCTTTCTATTGACCGACACGCTGCTCATCTTCGACAACGTGTCGCAGAAAATCAAAGTCGTCGCCAACGCCTACGTGGAATCCGGCAAGGAACGCGACGTGCGCGAGGCCTATCGCCATGCGACGGCCCGGATCGAAAACATGATCGCACGATTGAAGCGGCCGTCGCGACGGGTGCGGCAAAAGCAGCGGCGCAAACCGATCACGTTCACGTCCAACATGAGCAAGGCCGATTTCGAGAAAATGGTGGTTCGGACGAAGGAATACATCCGAGCCGGCGATATCGTCCAGGCCGTGCTGTCGCAACGGTGGGAAACGCAAATCCATACGACGCCGTTTCAGCTGTATCGGGCGCTGCGCGTCATCAACCCCTCTCCTTACATGTATTACCTGCGTGTCGCAGGTGTAGAACTGGTCGGATCGTCCCCTGAGACACTGGTGCGTTGCGAGGACGGCAAGGTATCGCTTCGGCCCATTGCCGGGACGCGACGCAGAGGTCAGACTCCGGAGGAGGACGAGCAGCTCGGACGTCGGCTCTTGGCCGACGAAAAGGAACGGGCGGAGCACGTGATGCTGGTGGATCTCGGTAGGAACGATGTGGGCAGGGTGGCGAAGCGGGGCTCCGTGACGGTGGACTCGTTGATGCAAGTCGAGCGCTACTCGCACGTGATGCACATCGTGTCACAGGTCACCGGAGAGCTGGACGAAGCCAAGACGGCCTATGACGTGCTCCGTGCCTGTTTTCCCGCGGGGACGGTGTCGGGCGCCCCCAAGATCCGTGCGATGCAGATCATAGACGAGTTGGAGCCGACCACGCGCGGTCCGTATGCCGGCGCGGTGGGCTACTTCAGCTTCTCGGGCAACATGGACATGTGCATCAACATCCGCACGGTCGTCATCAAAGGACGCCAGGCCTACATTCAAGCCGGGGCTGGCATCGTGGCCGACTCGAACCCCGAGCACGAATACGAGGAGACTTGCAACAAGGCGCGCGCGATGATGAAGGCGATCGAGTTGGCGGAGAAGGGTCTCGAATGAGAAGGACGCCACGCGCCACTCGGCACACGTCATTGGTAACCATCCCGGTGATAAGCAATGCGCGCCGTACGATTATCGAATGACGATTGACGAGTGACGTTCGACGGCTCTTGCCATGCTGTTGATGATCGACAATTACGATTCCTTCACCTACAACCTCGTCCAATATTTCGGGGAGTTGGGCGAAGACGTACGCGTGTACAGGAACAACAAGATCTCCCTCGAAGAGATCGCGGAGCTGAAGCCGAGCCGCATTGTGATCTCCCCCGGCCCCTGCACGCCGAAGGAAGCGGGTGTTTCGGTGGAGGCCATTCGCACGTTCGGGGGCAAGGTGCCGTTGCTCGGCGTCTGCTTGGGTCACCAGTCCCTCGCGGTCGCCTTCGGCGGCGAAGTGATCCGGGCGGAGCGGCTGATGCACGGCAAGACTTCGATGGTGCGCCATGACGGCAAAACGATCTTCCGGGATCTGCCGAATCCGTTCGAGGCCACCCGCTACCATTCGTTGATCGTGAACCGGAAGAACCTCCCGGACTGCTTCGAAATCAGTGCTGAAACCGACGAAGGGGAGATCATGGGCATGCGCCACAAGATCCTCGGCATCGAGGGCGTGCAATTCCACCCGGAATCGATTCTCACGACGGCCGGGAAGGACCTGCTCAGGAATTTCCTGAAACTCTGACCGCCGACCGCCGTTGGTTCCATGTCGATGAAGCTCTACGCATGATCAAAGACGCCATCAGCAAACTCGCCGACCGGATCGCGCTTTCCGAAAAAGAAGCCGAAGAAGTCATGGGGGAAATCATGGACGGCAGCGCCACGTCCGCCCAGATCGCCGGCTATCTGATGGGATTGCGGATGAAGGGTGAAACCGTCGAGGAGATCGCCGGCTCGGTGCGGGCGATGCGTGCCCGTGCGGTGAAGATCCGCGTGGCGCATCGCAGGGTCGTCGATACCTGTGGAACCGGCGGGGACCGGGCGCATACCTTCAATATTTCCACCACCGCGGCCTTCGTCGTGGCCGGCGCAGGAGTCGCGGTCGCGAAGCACGGCAACCGTTCGGTGTCCTCGCAATGTGGAAGCGCCGACGTGCTGGCCGAGCTGGGAGTGAAGCTCGATCTCCCGGCGGACCGGGTAGCTGACTGCGTCGACGAAGTCGGCATCGGCTTTTTGTTCGCGCCGCTGTACCACAGCGCCATGAAACATTGCGCAGCGCCGCGGCAGGAGCTGGGGATTCGCACGCTGCTGAACATCCTCGGTCCCTTGACGAACCCGGCCGGCGCTGGTTTCCAAGTCATCGGCGTCTTCGACGGCGCATTGACCGAGTTGCTGGCCAAGGTCCTGCTCCATTTGGGTTCTCAACATTGTTACATCGTGCACGGCTTGGACGGCTTGGATGAGGTCACGCTGACCGATCGCACCAGGATCTCCGAGGGCAAAGCGGGGGTGGTGTCGAGCTATTTCATCGAACCGAAAGACTTCGGCCTCGGGAGAGTTGCTCCCAAAGATCTGCGGGGAGGTACTCCGGAACAGAATGCCGTGATCACGCGCGATATTCTTCACGGGCGCAAGGGACCGAAGCGCGATGTCGTCTGTCTGAATGCGGCACCGGCGTTGGTATCCGCAGGCGCGGCGAAGACCTTGCAGGACGGTTTCGTGCAGGCTCAACGCGCCATCGATTGCGGCGCGGCGATGGATAAACTCGACAAACTCATCGCGTTCACGAACAGGGCCTAGACCGTGATTCTGGACCGCATCATCGAACACAAGAAAGCCGAGATCCGGCACAAGAGCAGTCGCGCCTATCTGGCCGAGTTGAAGAGCAAGATTCGCGATGCCGTGCCACCGTGCGGTTTTGCGGTCGCCCTCGACGCCGTGAGACGACCAGACCGGCCGGCGCTCATAGCCGAGGTCAAGAAGGCCTCGCCGAGTCTGGGACTGCTGCGTCCGGAGTTCGAGGAGCGATTCGAGCCGGTCACGATTGCGTCCGCCTACCGCGAACATGGAGCCGCGGCGGTCTCGGTCCTGACCGACAAGGATTTCTTCCAAGGTAGTTTGGAGTATTTAACGGCGGTCAAACAGCAGGTCGGTCTTCCGGCGCTGGACAAGGAATTCATGGTCGCCGACGTTCAGTTTTACGAAGCCAGGGCCCACGGGGCCGACGCCGTCTTGTTGATCGTGGCGGCGCTGGAGAAGCGGCAGTTGATCGATTTTTTCGCGCTCGCGCGGGAATTGAACCTGGACGTGCTGGTGGAAACGCATCATGAGCGGGAGTTGGACACTGTGCTCGAATGGTTGCCCGACGTCCGGCTGATCGGCATCAACAATCGCGACCTCAAGACGTTTTCGACCGATTTGGGGGTGACGCAGCGGCTGGCCAAGCGCATTCCGGCCGACAAGCTGGTCGTCAGCGAGAGCGGCATCCACAAGCGGGACGATGTCTTGCGACTCGTGGAAGCCGGCGTACATGCCATGCTGATCGGCGAATCGTTGATCCGAGCCGATGACATCGGCAAGAAGATCGGCGAACTATTGGGAAGCGACAAGAAGGAGGAGGCATGAACCGACTGCTCTGCTGCGCCCTGGCCTTGGCCCTGTCGGCGCTCGGCGGCTGCGCAATCTCGGACGGCGCGGTCCATGTGAACCGTTGGGACAGCATGCTCGGAACCGATAAGGACAACCGAGTCAAGGAACTGGGCGTTCCCCTGCGTTGCCATACCTTCAAAAATGGCGGCGAGCTGTGCGAATGGAACTACGTCCTGGAAGGTGGAAAAACGGAGCCCGTCTGGCTGCAGTTCGATCAGAAGGGCATCGCGTGCCAGTGGACCTATCGTGGATTCTACGGCCAGGAAACCAGCAAGGCGAAGTGCTAGGATGCAGGTGGTGCCGACGCTCTTCAGGACCTTGCTTCTGTCGTTGTTGCTGCTGCAAAGCGGATGCATTTGGACCTACCGCGGGACCCCCTATCCGGCCATTCCAGCATGGCCGCCCCCGCCGGCTCCGAGTGAGAAGTCGCTCGGCATTCTGATCACGGCGGATGACGTTTCGAACGGGCAGGCGGTCGAAGATATTCGTGACTTGCTCTGCGCTGCGGAGAGCGCAGCCTATCAGGCCTTCAAAGAATCAGGCCGTTTCAAAACCGTCGGATTGAACCGGCGTGAGAACGTCGACTATGTGGCTCATGTGAAGGTCGCGCGGCAGCAGACCGACCGCGCCGGCTGGTGGACATGGGCCAGTTTGTTCTTGATTCCCTCCAGCGGCGAGGTCCGCAACGACGTCACGCTGGACTTGCTCACCGCCGACGGCCGATCGGTAGGCAGGTATACCCAAACAGCCGTCCATGGCGGGTATCTTCAATTCCTGCTGCTGGTCGCATTTCCCATTGAGATACTGAGCGGGCCCTATACCACGGACCGGGCCTTGGGAGAGACGTTTCGTTCATTGGTGTCCGAGGCGATCCAATCGGGAACCCTGTAGTCCCATGGCGATAAAGGTCAAGATATGCGGGATCACGAACCCCGACGATGCGGCGGCCGCAGTCCGGGCCGGCGCCGATGCGTTGGGCTTCGTTTTTCACAAGAGCAGTCCGCGCTGGGTCGAACCGGCCGTGGTCAAGGCGATCGTGCGGGAATTGCCGCCGTTCGTCCTGCCCGTCGGGGTATTCGTCAACGAGGATGCCAAGGTCGTGCGGGATCTCATGGACGACTGCGGCTTGGCCCTCGCGCAGTTGCATGGGGACGAGCCCGCGACCTATTGCGAGCAGCTGGGGCGACCCATCATGAAAGCGATCCGCCTCAAGGATAGCCGATCGTTTTTGGCGCTGGCCGAATTCAAGGGACGCGCGCAGGTCCGAGGTTTCGTCATCGATGCGTTCGCGACCGGAGCTTACGGGGGAACTGGCCGGCTGGCGGACTGGTCCCTCGCGGCCGAAGCGGCGAAGGCCGCCTCGATTCTCTTGGCCGGAGGTCTCACCCCGGACAACGTCGGGCAGGCTGTCGCACAGGTGAGGCCCTATGGAGTGGATGTGAGCAGCGGGGTCGAGGCCGCGCCGGGGCGGAAGGACCATGACAAGCTGCAGGCGTTCATCAAAGCCGCGCGGCTTGTGTCCTAGTTCTGCGGCGTCTATACTCCGTTTCTTCTCGCGCAAGAGGCTGTGATGGCAATACCAGATCGACATGGACGGTTCGGACAGTACGGCGGTAGATACGTGCCGGAGACGCTCATGCCCGCGCTGCTCGAATTGGAAGCGGCCTATGAAAAGGCTCGCCGCGACAAGCGCTTCCAAGCCGAGTTCAAGCATTACCTCAAGGAATACGTCGGGCGCCCGACGCCGCTCTACTTCGCGCAACGGCTCACGAAGCGGCTCGGTGGCGCCAAAATCTATCTCAAGCGGGAGGATCTCTGCCATACCGGAGCCCACAAGATCAACAACGCGATCGGACAAGCCCTTTTGGCGAAGCGGATGAGCAAGCCGCGGCTCATCGCAGAAACCGGTGCCGGGCAGCATGGCGTGGCCACCGCCACCGTCGCAGCGATGTTCGGGCTGCGTTGTGAGATCTATATGGGCACCGAAGACATGGAGCGGCAGGCGCTCAACGTGTTTCGCATGCGGCTCCTGGGGGCCACCGTCACCGGGGTCGATGCGGGAAGCCGCACGCTGAAGGATGCGATCAGCGAAGCGATGCGCGATTGGACGACCAACGTGCGCAACACGCACTATGTGCTCGGATCGGTGCTGGGCGCACATCCCTATCCGATGATGATTCGTGATTTTCAAGCCGTCATCGGCCGTGAGGCCCGCAAGCAGATCTTGTCGCTCGAAGGCCGCCTGCCGGACCGGCTCATCGCCTGCGTCGGCGGCGGGAGCAATGCAATGGGACTGTTTCA
>DASTLA010000116.1:0-3130 GCA_035715525.1 Nitrospiraceae bacterium | reverse complement strand
AAGCGCTGGCGGAAGCCAGACGAAATGCCGGCAGGTGGGTCTATCGTATGGCATCCTGATCCGGTAGGCGTTGCTGTGGGCCACAGGCAGCCCGCCTGTGGCCCGCACCCTCTCAGACCCTCGCCAATTGTGAAAAATCATTATCTGATCCATCCATCCTTGTGTAGAGTAGACCCATGCAGGGGCGTCCGATGGAGTCAGATGTGTCGCGTCCACCCGTGCTCAATCGTTTTCGGCGTTATCCGCGCGTCCGTATACACACGCCCTTCGCCTGCGCCCTGTCGCCGGTCCGTCCACGCCGGTGGCTGCGAAGGCCGCCCAGGAATTGGGGCTTGGTGTACGATCTGTCGGTGCGCGGAGCCAGGGTGTGCACGGAGGCTCCGCTCAAGCCGGGAGACGAGGTCACTGTGAGCTTCCGGCTCCCGAAGCAAATCCGTTCGGCGGATATCGCCGTGGCGATCGTCCGTTGGACGAAAGATCAGTTTTACGGACTGGCGTTTCGCCGGCTGTCCTTCGACGCCCATGACCGGTTAAAGAAGTTCGTCTCGATCGCATCACGATCGATCTGATTAGTCAATGGCTCAACTCGGACAACAACGTGAGGCGGATGTGGAGTTGCGGCGGCATCCCCGGTACCGAGTATCGGCCCCATTCCCCTGTGCGTTTTCACTGTTGGGCTTGAAGCGCTGGACCGCCAGTGAGCGCAACGGTCTAGGGGTCGTTGTCGACGTTTCACTCAAAGGCGCCAAGGTTATGAGCACGGCGGCGATGAGTCCGGGGGACCATCTGGCCGTCAGTTTCAGGATGCCCGATCAGGTGACGGCTATGCAGTTGGACGCCATCGTCAGATGGATCAACGATCAGTTGATCGGACTGGAATTTGTTTCCATGACAATTTCGGCTGAAACCCGCCTCAAGAAGTTCCTGGCCCGGTCATCACACCCTTACGCCTGACGTCCCTCATTTCTTGGCATCTGTAGCAACTCAGAAAATAAGGACGCGTTCACATCTCCCGCGTGAAATTTGAGTTTTGAGGCTGAGGGCAGCGTGGGTGAGAGAGGAGGGATCCCGGCGTCGATGCCGGGATCCTGTCACTTGATGGCGACGGCCTTAACCTCTTTGAAGGTCGTCAGCCCCTGTAAGCACTTTTGGATGCCATCCTGCATGAGGGTCGTCATGCCGTCTTCCATGGCCGCTCTGACCATTTCTTCGGTCTTGGCTTTCGTCTGAATCAGCCGCTTCAGCTTGTCGGTTCCCAAGAGCAATTCGTGCAAAGCGACGCGGCCTTTGAAGCCGCTCCGGTTGCAGTTCTCACAACCTTTTCCCCGTGAGAGGCGGAAGGTATTGTCCATCGGGATGCCGAGTTTGTCCCAGGCTTCCGGACCGTACCCTTGACGTATTTCATCATATTCTTCCGTCGTGCCCGGATACTGCTCTTTGCAGTCCTTACACACCCTCCGTGCGAGGCGTTGGGCCAGGACGCCGAGCATGGCATCGGCGAAGCTGAAGGAATCGCAGCCCATATCGAGCAAGCGGGTCACGGTTTCCACGGCGCTGTTCGTATGCAGCGTGCTGAGGACCAGGTGACCGGTGAGGGAAGCCTCGATGCCGATTTCTGCTGTTTCTTTATCGCGCATTTCTCCCACCATGATCACATCGGGATCGGCGCGGAGAAAGGCCCGCATGGCCTTGGCGAACGTAAAATCGATTTTCGGCTGCACCTGAACCTGTCTGAGCCCGTATTGAGTAATTTCGACCGGATCTTCCGCCGTCCAGATCTTGATATCCGGGGTATTGATGAATCCCAGGACCGAGTGCAGCGTCGTCGTCTTTCCTGAGCCGGTTGGACCGACGCAGAGGATGATCCCATACGGCTTTTCGGCGATGTCCTTGATGGCTTTGAGGTTCCGCTCGGAAAAGCCCATTTTATCGAGCGGCAGTGGTTCGCTGGCGGCGAGAATACGCATCACCACGTCTTCGTTGTAGCCGGCTGTCGGAATGGTCGCGACACGAAGCTCGATTTCCCTGGTCTCGCTGAGTTTGAACTTGATCTTGCCGTCTTGTGGCTTCCTGCGCTCCGCAATATCGAGGCTCGCCATGATTTTCAAGCGTGACACGATCGCCCGCCGATAGCTCTGCGGAATTTGCATATATTCGACACAGTCGCCGTCGACGCGGAACCGCACCAACGTTTCGCGCTTCTCTCCGTAGGGTTCGATGTGGATGTCCGATGCATTCTGCCGGTAGGCATCAGCGATGATCTGGTTGGCCAGGCGGACGATGGCGCTGTCGTTCTCGTCCAGCCCGCCGCCCATGCCTTGTTCTTCCGCGGCTTCGGCCTGAGCTTCGGTCACGAGCTCGCCCAGAATGTCCGAAACGTTTTCGTCCAGCTTGCGGCCGTTGCCGCCGTCGCCGCCACCGGTCGCCGAATTCAAGAACTGGGCGATGTCCCGTCTGAGGCTGACTGCAAATCGGATGTTGAGGCCGGGGAACGTCCGTTTGATGTCCGCGACACGGTCGAGATCCCCGGGGTCGTCCGTCAAGATCTCGATGGCCGTCCGGTCCCGCTTGAGCGGCATCCAGTGATTCTTCTTGAGATAGTCGACGTTGAGATTTCTGAGCAATTCGATGTCGACGAGCGTGCGTTCGCTATATTCGATGTAGGGGCACTTGTGGAATTGCGCAATGGACTTTCCGATATCCAATTTCTGCACTTTGTACTTTTCGATCAGAATACTCTCGAGGTCCGAGGAAATGCTTTTTCTGGCCTCGGCGATCGCATTGTCAAGCTCGTTCTGGGAGATTTTGCCATTGGTCACCAGCAGGTCGAATTTTGTCGCCGCTTTTTTGGTCGACACCTTTTTCAGATTGAAGAAGGCAATGCCCAGGGCCTTGGCGACCTCGGCGACCGACTCTTCGTCTTTACGGGTGAAGCGAAGGCCGCTCTTCTTGTTCAAGAGCTGCAGCACGCCCATCAGGTACTTGTTGTCGGCAACGATCGGATACGTCAAGACCTGCTTGGTCTTGAAGCCGGTGCGTTTGTCGTAGGAGGTATCGTGATTGAGCGACGGATGGATGCCTTGCAGTTCCGCCATGTTGTACGCGTCCGCAATGTTCACGGGCCGCAAGT
>DASTLA010000115.1:0-22734 GCA_035715525.1 Nitrospiraceae bacterium | reverse complement strand
CGTCACGGCCTCACCAGGGTCCCCCGCCTGGCAAGAGGCGATGGCAGAGGTGGGCCGTCGGATCAGCCGAGCCGGGGTGCGCACGGTAGTCTATCTCCACGGCTCGATACCGGGCACCGACGTCTTCGGCATCGGGCGGCTGGACGAGTCCGGCGGGCTTAAACGAGGCTATTCACGAGGCATCTCGGGATTGGACGCCTTGTTGTCGCTGATGCGCGAGGGCACCAACGGGATCACGCCTTTGCCGGGGGGACTCGTCCCGCCGTTGCCCGACGACGATGCGACGAAGAAGTTGCTGGATGATCAGATCGGGGATGCAGGAAATTTTACGACCGCGACCGTCGAGCAATGCCGAAAGGCGCTGAACCAGAAAGCCGAACGGCCCATCCTCTGTCTCAGAGTCCTCTGGACGTCCGAACATCATCATCTTGGTCGATCTTGGGCAGCGTGCCGCCTGCTGGATCGCCTGCTGGCCATCGTATCCGAACAGCACCTGGCTGATGGGGATCGAATCCTTTTGCTGGCGCACGGCCAAGCCGGGCTCGTCGCTGCCCTAGCCTCGAATCTTCTCTGCCCTTCGCCCATCACGGGACGCAAACGGCTGTTTGAACTGCTGGCCGCCTGCGCTCGAGAGGCCGACGCGGCATTGCTTCGACGCATCGAACCGTTGCTGGCGAAGGGAAGTCTGTTGAACGGGGTGGCGTTGGACGTCGTCACATTGGGGAGCCCCGTGCGGTACGGTTGGGACCCCTCGGGAATCGGTCGGCTGCTGCACATCGTCAACCATCGAAATCTACGGGCCGACGGAAAGACCTGGCTGTCGAAAATGGAGCTGCCTCAGGTCACGATGGAGATGCCTATCGCCTGGGGCGGGGATTACGTGCAAGAACTGGCAGTGGCCGGAACAGACGCCGTGCCGAGCTCCGAGGCTGCGAAGGCTGTTAATAAGGCGGTGTGGGAGCTGGTGGAACCGTACGATGGGTTCGAGCGCTGGGTCGAATGTGCGCGCCGTGCTTGCCGCTTTCCCAGCGAGGGCTTATGCCTGCTCGTTGATTACAAGGACTGCACCGGTTCGACAAACGTGCGGGATCACTACTACGGCCATGCTGCTTACACCAGGTCGGCCGCTCTCCTATTCAATTTGACGGAGATCGCCGGTCGCTTTTATCCATGAGGCTGCGCCAGGCTTGCGACCGCGCCTCACACTTCTCCCTGTGCGACCCTGTGTTCAGTGACCATGGTCGATGCGCTCCCTCCATCCGCTGGATCAAGCGACTCTGCTTTTACCAGCCGAGGGGCGGCCATTGTGATCTTCTCCTTCCTGCTCGCGCTGGCAGGCTCACTGCCCCTGCTCTCACGCTATCATTTCGACGAAGGATGGTACACCAACGCCGCGATTGAAATGGTCCTGACGGGCGACCTGTTGACGCCCAAATATGCCGACGGGACTGCACGATTCCGCAAACCGATCCTCACCTACTGGGTACTCGCTACCAGCTATGCGGCCTTGGGCATTAGTCTGTTCTCCTCGCGATTGCCCTTTCTACTCGCCGGCGCCTGCACGCTATGGATTGCCTACCGCATGGCATGGGCCGCCACCCAAGACCGGTCAACCGGCATCTTAGCAGCGGCCATTTTGGCTTCGAATATACAGTTCATGGAATCGGCGACCAAGTCTACACCGGACATACTGCAATGCCTGTTCATTACCATCAGTCTATGGGGCGCCGTTGAACTGCTCTTGAACGGACGACGGGAATCCCGATGGTACGCTTGCCTCTATTTAGGAGCCGGGCTCGGCATTGCCACCAAGGGTTTGCTCCCGCTTCTCCTCATCGGGTTCGTATGGAGTTTTTCGCGGTGGTTCCCATCACCTGCCTCCCCGTCGGTCGGCCTGATGCATCGAGGGTGGCTTTTGACGGGCGCGGTGCTGGCCTCTTCGGGTTTCCTCGGCATGCTGTTGATCCGCGGCCCCGAAGCTCTGTCGACAATGTTCGAAGACCAGATCGGTGAGCGTCTCGAGGGCGCGCACACGTTCGTGCTTACAAATTTGCTGCTCTATGTTCTGACGCCCGTACGATTTTTTGCACCATGGCTACTGATCCTGGCCGCTTTGATCGCGGCGCGGCGCGCAGCGATGGTGGCCTATTACCGTTCGCATCGCCGGCTCATCTGGTTCGTCCTCGGTTGGTTGGCGCTCAATATTGTCGTATTTTCGCTGGGTAATTTGATGCGCACGCGCTACCTTCTCCCGGCCTATCCGCTCCTCGCGCTATTGCTGGCCCATGTCATGCAACATCTGCTTCGGAGCGACGCGTTGAACGCGCTGGCATCCCGGATCACTCGCTGGCTCTTCCTTGCGGGAATCGGGATCGGCATTGTCGTGGCGCTCACGGGGACAAGACTCGATGCTCGCGTCGCCGTAGGTGGAATTCTCCTTGCGGCGTTCCTGACGATTCTTTATGTCCTCGCGTTCCGACGACGCATGATCCCGATCATGATTGCGCTCAGCCTCGGCATCATGGCCACCTTCGCCTCACTGGAGCAGTTCCTCAAACCCATGATCATCACGTCGCCGGCTGCCGACATCACCAGTCGACTCCTGCAGATGTCTCCCTTGTCGGAGAGTATCGCGGCCGTCGGCCTGCGCCCCTCGGTCGTCAATCAAATACGGTTGTTATCCGGGGGAAAAATCGTGCTCAAGGAGATCCGCGAAGAGGCTGGCCAAGAGGCACTCTACCGGTTCCAGCTGATTCTCGGCTCGCGGAGGATACAGCAGGCTTTCGCAGGCTCGTCTGGTTACGTGAGCGAGGAATGCGGCGTGGCCCATCCGCCATTGGACATGGCCGATCTATGGACCATCTTTACGACCGGCGATCGTGATCGGGTATTGGAAAAAGACCGGAAACCGTATTATTTGATCCGGCGGCAAGTCGCATCGGCCAAGTCATAAATCGGACATTCGCTCGGCTGCGAGCAGGATATGCCAACCTCGGGAAGCGCGTTTTGATTTCACATTCTTCCGACGCTCAATACGGCATATCGTCATCGTCCAGCCCGAAATGGTGCCCGATCTCGTGCACGACCGTGTCGCGCACTTCTTGAATCACTTCTTTCTTACTGCGACAAAGACGAAGAATCGGTCCGCGGTAGATCGAAATCCGCGCCGGCAGCT
This sequence comes from Nitrospiraceae bacterium, assembly GCA_035715525.1. Taxonomy (GTDB): domain Bacteria; phylum Nitrospirota; class Nitrospiria; order Nitrospirales; family Nitrospiraceae; genus JAHBWI01. Next base: position 19,559 of record DASTLA010000115.1, on the reverse strand, counting down.
GCCCTCCTGCGCCGAAGAACGATTCTTTGTCGATCGATTGGCCATGATAAAGGCCGAGCAGATCGTCGTCCTCGTCCATGTCCAAGTCGGCGAGGACTTCGGGCGTCGGCTCCTGCTCCACCACCACGGCGACATTCTCAAGCAGCCTGGCATATTCATCTGGAAGGCCGTCCAGCGCTTGTCGGACCAACTCCTGGAACTCCGGCTCGGTGATCGTCAATTCATGCTTTCGCGGCGACATAAGCAGACTGACGTTTGGCGATCGACGCCCCACGGGGACAATCTCAAACTCCTGTTCAAGGATGAGCGGCCCGCCAGTTGCACCCAACCCCTAGATCTACCTTCAGCGGCACGGAGATACCCAGCTTCGTGCCGGTGGCTTCCATTTCCTGCTTGACCAGCTGTTTGGCCAGATCCAATTCCTCCTCGGGCGTTTCAAAGATCAGCTCGTCATGCACCTGAAGGATCGTCTTGGTGCGGGGCAGCTCTTCGCGGAGCCGGCGGTGCACGTTGATCATCGCCACCTTGATGAGGTCCGCGGCCGACCCTTGAATAGGACTGTTCACCGCCATGCGCTCTCCGAATCCTCGTTGAGTCGGATCGCTGCTCTGCAGTTCAGGGATCGGCCGCCGTCGCCCCAACATTGTCATCGTATACCCTTTCGTTTTTGCGTCTGCGATGTTCCTGTCCATTAAAGCGCGGACGCCGGGGTATCGTTCGAAGTAGGTCTCGATGTATTTCTTGGCTTCCGCCTGGGAAACGCCGATGTTGGATGCCAACCCGAAGGGGCTGATCCCATAGACGATGCCGAATACCACGCCCTTGGCCGCCCGTCGCATCTCTCGCGTGATCTGCTCTCGGGAAAGCTTGAAGATCTCCACCGCGGTCGCCAAATGGATGTCTTCGCTCTGCTCGAAGATCTGTAGCAGCCGCGGATCCTGCGACAGGTGCGCCAGAATGCGAGGCTCGATCTGGCTGTAGTCGGCGCAAAGCAGAACATGCCCCTTGGGAGCGACGAAGGCCTCTCGAATGCGCAGTCCGTAGTCTCCCTTCACGGGAATGTTTTGCAGGTTGGGATCGGTCGATGACAACCGCCCCGTCGCTGCGACCGTCTGGTTCAGCGAGGTATGCAGTCTTCCGGTGTCGGGGTTGACCAACAACGGCAAAGCATCCACGTAGGTGGACTTGAGCTTGCTTAGGGTCCTGTAGTTGAGGATCTGCGCCGGTAGCTCGTGCTCCACCGCGAGCTGCGTCAGCGTGTCTTCGTCGGTGGAATACCCGGTTTTGGTCTTCCGTAACGGCTTCAACCCGATTTTCGCGAACAGGACCGTGGCCAACTGCTTTGGGGAGCCGACATTGAACTCCCCACCGGCCAAGTGATGGATCTTCACCAGGATCTGTCCCAGCTCTCGCTCGAGTTCCTTGCTGAGGTCGATCAGCCCCTGCACATCGAGGAGAAATCCGTTCCGTTCGATGTCGGCCAGCACCGGCACCAACGGCATTTCCACCTGTTCGAACAGCGACAGGCTGTCCTGTTCCTTTAATCGCTCCCTGAGGATCGGCACGGCCTCGGCTACCGCCAGCGCAGATTGAGCCGCTCGCTGCACGAGCCCTTCGTCGACATCGAACAGCGTCTGGGGAACCTTCGAATCTTTCTCGTCCTTTCCATGGGTCAACCGACGGCCGGTCGATTCCAACGCAATCATTTCGAGCGTGTGATCACGCCGGTTGGGATTCAGCAGATAATCCGCGATCATCGTATCGAAGTAAGGAGCGGCAATCTCGAGGCCTTGCCGGAGACAGGCCAGCATGAGGGGCTTGAGGTCATGGGCCGCTTTCTGCACCCCCTCTTCACCAAGCACATCTCTCACGGGCTCAGGCCACAGCGCCGGATCACCCTGAAAAAAAACAGTTTCGCTCGAAGCATCCGACACAGCCAATCCCTGAAGTTCTGCGCGCACTCCCGGCTCCTTTGAAAGAATGCCGTAGAGTCCCGCAGCACCGCTTCCCCGGAGCCGGCCTACGAATTCCTTCGCCTCTCCGACGTCGTTGAGTTGCCGGACCACGACGGGCCGAATTTCTTCTTGCGGCTGTGTAGCCTGCAGGGATTTGGCCAGCGAGGTGAACTCGAATTCGCGGAACAACGCCAACAGCTCGTCGTTATGGGGAGCCGAGGCTTTGAACTGCTCGGGAACGAAATCGATCGGGCAGTCGAGCTGAATCGTCGCGAGCCGCCTGCTCAGCCGCGCATTGTCTGCCTGTTCGAGCAACAGCTGCCTGGTGCGCGCCGGCGTCACATCTTCGAGACGGGCCAAGAGCTGCTCGATCGTGCCGAACTGGGTGATGAGCTTGACGGCGGTTTTTTCGCCGATCCCTTTGACGCCGGGGATGTTGTCGGTCGTATCGCCCATCAATCCCATAATATCGACGACTCGGGAGGGTTCCACGCCAAAGCGGGCGACTGAATCGTTGTCCGTAAACCACTTGTCCTTCACCGGATCATAGATACGCGTCCGGGGTGTCAGCAGCTGGAACATATCTTTGTCGCTGGTCACGATGACGACATCGATCCCCGACTCCTCCGCTTTCCGCGCCAGCGTGCCGATCAGATCGTCGGCTTCAAAGCCCGCTTGGCGCACGATCGGGACAGCTAGAGCAGCGACTACCCGATGGATCAAGGGCACTTGGGCGCTCATCCCATCGGGCATCGGTGGGCGGTGCGCCTTGTACTCCTTATATTCGTCATGCCTGACAGTCGGACCTCGCTCATCGAACACCACCGCGACAAAATCCGGCCGATGATCCCGGAGGATCTTCTGCAGCATGGTCGTAAAGCCATAGACGGCGTTGGTTTGAAGCCCCTTGGAGTTGGACAGCGGCGGCAGGGCGAAGAACGCCCGATAGATATAGGCGCTGCCGTCGATTAGATAGAGCGCGCTGGGGCGTTGGGAACTTGACATGGACTCCTTCACGCGAAAGCCTAGTCCGGCGCAATGATGAGCGGAGGCTTGTTGAACTTCGCCCGCATGGCGTTGATCGTGCTCAGCACGGTCGGCTGTCCTACGATCTTTGCCTCCAGCCTCCGTTTGCCGGGAAACTCGATCAACGAGAGACCGATCAGCATGGTCAAGACTCCCTGTCCTGGCAGGAAAAGCATCAAAAAACCTGCGAACAGGAAAATCGCGCCCACAAGATTCTTCACCAGATGCCCCACTACGCGAAGCAAGGGATGGTGATTCTCCATCCACGGCCGCGGCTTGCGAATGTCGAAGTAATCTGCCGGAAGCCGCATGAGAATAACGGGAATCGCGATCAGCGTGGCCACGAACATGAATAGGGAAGAGACGGCAAGCCAGATCAGCAGTTGGCCGGGCACATAAGAAGAAATCTGCTCAAAGAAATCGCTCATCTCGCGCGCATCCTAGCATGGGGCTTCGAACGGCGAAAAGGGTCGGCCGATCCAGCGGTTTACCTGCCGCGCGCCATCGGGCTATAATTCACGGTGATGCGAGACCGACTCTTGACCCATCGTCGGCGCTGCCTAAGCGAGCCCGGCTGCATTGTCCTGGCGGCAATAGTGAGTCTCCTAGCGGCTCCGCATGCGGCCTGGCCTGTAGACCCCACCTCGTCAACCACGGAGGGAGGGCTTCAGATCGATGTCACGAAAATCGGGCTCGGCAAGGAAGTGGTTATTACCAAGGGCAGCAAGGAATGGTTCATGCGAGTCGAAGTGACGCCGGAAAACTCCGTGGTGGTGCGGCAGGAAAAGGAAGGCGAACGTTATCTTCTCGACGAAAGCGAGACGCACGACCGATCGATGACCGCGGCAGAGGTCGATGCGGCCATCGCCGACTTCGTGAACAGCGTGAAGACGCGCCAACGGTCGAAGTAATCCCCATGCCGGACGCACCGAAATTCGTCATCTTCGCCCATAACGCCACCTACGACAAACTGCATCAGGTCGCCACATTGGGGCTCACGGCCGCCGCGATGGGCAAAGACGTTATCGTGGTGCTCCTGTTCTGGACGATCAAGAAGCTGGCCGAGGGCCACCTCGACCGGCTCGACTTTCCGCCGGAGTATGCCGGGTCGGCCGAGCAGGTGGCGCGCCTGCTCCAGGAAAAGAAAGTTCCTAAGATTTCTGAAATGTTTCAGGAGTCTCGGCTCGTGGGACGTTTTCGTCTCATCGCCTGCAGCGCCGGACTCGAGTATATGGGCGTCGATGCCGCCGCCGTCGAAAAGAACGTGGACGAGGTGCTCGGTCTACCGGCCATATTGAACCTGACCGCCCAGGCAGAAACCAAGCTGTTCATTTAGCGCTAACTCATACCAGGCGGGTCCTCGCGGTCTTCTCCGTTGAGCACCTGCGCTTCCTCCGCTTCCAACTCCTCGATTTCGCTCAGCACACTCTGCAGTACCTGCCGACGCTGCTGAAGACCCGTCTTCGGAAGGTCGCGGGCCAACGGCTCCTGAGCCGATTCGGGAAGATTCACTATGGCTTCGGACTCGCCCATTGTCGCATATTGGTAGGACTCGACATATTTACTCCCCTCACCCGCCATCTTTCCGAGCAGCTCCTGCGTCTCCAAATCGAACGCTTCGAAGGAAGGATTCACCGGAGTTCGATGGTCCAGCGCTTCCAGCTTTTGGATTTGTGCCTTGATCTCATCGCTGCGCATCTTCGGATGATATGGGGCATTGATATCGGGCATGGCCACCTCCTGGTTCAAGATGCCATCTGTATAGCCCGGAGGTTGTATGAGAGCAGCTAGGAAGAGCCCTGGTCTATCGATGTTTCGTAACGCCGACCCGGTCGCAATATTTGGCAATGTTGCAGCGGCTGCAGAACGGTGAAACGGGCTGGCAGAGGTTTTGCCCATAGGGAACGAGGAGGTCGTTGAAGGTGATCCAGTAGCGAGCCGGCAACTTGTCTCGAAGGGCGCGCTCGGTCTGCTCCGGCGTTTTCGTCTTCACGTAGCCCCATCGGTTACAGATTCTGTGGACGTGAATGTCGACGCAGATTCCCGGCCGTCCATAGCCGACGGTGACGACCAGGTTGGCGGTTTTGCGGCCGACGCCGGGCAAGGTTAGCAGTTGCTCGATGGTATCGGGAACGCGGCCCTCGAACTCTTCCAACAGTCTAATGCAGATACGCTGAATCTGTTTCGCCTTAATCCGATAGAATCCGACCGGATAGATCGCGGTCTCGATCGTCCGAAGCGGCAAGGACTTCATCGTCGCCGGAGTCGAGGCGAGCGCGAACAGTCGGTCACTCGCTTCGGCTGTGGTCTTGTCTTTGGTGCGAAGGCTGAGGAGACAGGAGATTAAGATGAGAAACGGGTCGCGGTCCGATCGGCTGGCCACCAGGCCGACCACCGGTTCCTGCCACTGGGCAATATCGCGTCTTACGATCCGGAGCGCCGCATGAACCTGGCGAGAATCCATGACACGACTGACAGGACGGCTTGGATTGGAGTGAGCAGCGGTGGGAAAAAGAACGGCGTTAGTCGGACCGACGCTTCGCCAACCACTTTTGTCGACGACGCTGGGCCTCGCGCTCCTTGGCTTTGCGGCGAACGCTTGGCTTTTCGTAATACCGGCGGCGCTTCAGTTCACGGAATAGCCCTTCTCCCGCCAGTTTCTTCTTGGCGACTTTGAGCGCCTTTTCGACGTTGTTATTGAAAACCTTTATTTCCATCGTCGGCTACCTTCGAATTCCCTTCACCGAAGTTTCAGAATATCAATGATCTTCTTGGACCACTGGTCAGACGCGGGAGTGTAGCATAGCGCTTTTTCATCTACAAGTTTTTGTTCCGCAGCAGCCAGCCGACTTTTCAAGATATAGATAAGTCTCTGATTTGGTTGTTCTTTCATGTTTTCTTCGACCATAGCCCAACAGCCGTCAATGACGGCGTCGGCGAGACCGAGGCCCATTTTAAGGTCCGCATGCAGTTCGGGATTGGCCCGGCCCAACATTCCACGCAGCAGCGGAACGATTTCGCATGCCAGTTTCATGATCTCCAAGGGCACTTCCGCCGCTCCAAGCAGACTCTCCGCTCGCTGCAGGTCACGATCCGGCTGGGCTGGGGGAACGCGCACCGCTTGGAGTACCTTGGCGTAAGCCGCCCGGTCAGCTTGCACAAGTTCGTGGAGGCGCGTGCGAATCTCCGCCAGCCGCTTTTCCGACGACCGTACCTTGGTCAACTTGGCCACCATGACGCCAAGGGCGGCAGCGAATGCCGCTGCCAAGGCTCCGACGCTTCCTCCGGTCAAACTATGGCCCTCTTGGATTGATCCTTCGACAGCCGCCGGTTTGGTCGCAGGCTCCATCTTTTCTTGGGCAATCTCCGGCACCGTGAATCGGCCGACCGCCTCTCTAGACTCGGACGCTTCCATCCGAGCCTCGAGAACCTGGTGGGCATCGAACCGTTCGAGGCGAAGCGCCTGTTGAGCCGCATCCAACAAGGCCGATTGGGGGATCAAACCCACGATCTCGGTCCCGGCCACCTCGATCCCGCGTCGCTCGGCTTCTCGTTGCACCGCCGCCAAGGCCGCATGGACCGGAGTCTCTTCATAGTTCGTGAGGTTCATCGACACTTGCACCATCCCGCGGCTTGCGAGATTGATTCCGATGGCCTTCACGAACGGCAGCCCGCCGCCGGACTGACGAACGACTTTAGCGATGTCCTTCGCCGCAGCGACGTCAGAGATCATGAGATTTACGTTGAATGCGATCAGGGGCAACCGAGCACCCACCACCGCGGCACCGGCCGTGGGATGCAGCTTCCTCGGTCCGAAATCGGGAATCCAGGCAGCGTCGTTTTCCATGCGATCCGCCAATCCCTCGAGCCCGCCCCTGCGAATGGACTCCAAACTGATCCGCTCCGGACGCGAAGCCGCCTGCTCATAGAGAAAGACCGGGATCTTCAGTTCATTGCCGATTCGTTGTGCGACCATGCGGGCAAGTTCTATGCATTCCTGCATGCCGACACCACGGATGGGTACGAATGGGACGACATCCACAGCCCCGACTCGCGGATGCTCGCCCCGATGGTTTCGTAGATCGATCAGTTCCGAGGCCACCCGCGCAGCCTGAAATGCCGCTTCCGCGACCGCATAGGGACGGCCTGCGAAGGTGAGGACCGACCGATGGTGGTCGAGATCCATCGTGTGATCCAGCAACGCCACTCCGGGCACCTTCCGCACGGCCGCCGCGAGTGCGCGAACGGTCTCTTCGCTGCGGCCCTCACTGAAATTAGGCACGCATTCTACAAGTTGGTTCACGATGCGCTCTCTCCGTTGCCGGATGATCGTTTCCGGCCTTCATGCGATGCGGTCTGATCACAACAAAAAAGCCGGGGGCATGCTCAGGCTGCCCTCCGGCTCGCTGCTCCTGCCTCCGGCCCGCGGAGCATGTGCCGCTTATTTGGTTTTTTTGACAAAGGCCTTGTAGATCCGCTTGGAAGCGCTTTGTTCCTCTTCCATGGCCAGCATCTCGTGGCCCGTGGTCTGACACCAGGCCGGCATGTCCTTTTTGATACCCTCGTCGTCGGAGACGACCTCCAGTACCTGCCCCATCGTCAATTCCTTGATCTTCTTCGAGGTCAGAATAATCGGCATCGGGCAGAAGTACCCGAGCGTATCAAGTTTTACATCGGCGTTCACAATGTCATTCCTTTGCCTTTGCCGGTTGTCGGTCGAGGGCTCTCTGCTAAATAAACAGGTTCACATTGCCCTGTTTGGCCTCCGCCAGGTAGGTCGTGACCCCGGCGAACTGATCGATTCCGTCGATCAGCGTGTCCTTCGAAATGCCCATCAACCCCATGGTCGTGGTGCAGGCGATGAAGCGCACGCCTAGGTCCATCGCGGTTTCCATCAGTTCCGGCACGCCGGGCATCCGATTCTGCCTCATCACTTTTTGCATCATCTTGGTGCCCAATCCCCAGAAGTGGAATCTGGACAGCGGCAACCCCTCGGCACCGCCTTTATTGAGGATGCCGAACATGCGGCGCAGCCAATCGGTGGCCGAGCTCGTCGCGCCCTTCCGGCGGATCGTGTTCAGCCCCCAAAAGGTAAAAAACATGGTGACTTGCATTCCCATGGCGGCAGCACCGGTCGCGATGATGAACGCAGCCATGGCCCGATCGAGGTCGCCGCTCAAGAGGACGATGGTCACTCGGTCCGGCTTGGATTCGCGCAACTCCGCCAGGGCAGAAGAGGGCTCAATCTGTGCGGTATTCATCGCTCACCTCGCGTCGGTAGGGACGTCACGATCGATGTCTTTTCCGAAAAATGACTATAGTCTCCGCTCGTTTTTCTTGTCAAGAAACCGAGCCTGCCGAGGCCGCGAACTGCCGTCTCTCGGGTCCTTCGCCCCATCCGCCGGTTGCTTGACCTCCCATAGCCCCACCGTTATAGTCCGTTAGGCAGATCGATCGCCTATGTTGCTCGAGCCGCCGTAACGCACCGTCCATGACCAGCGAGCTGATTACCGAAGTCAAACCCACTAAGAGCGCTCCACTGCTCGGATTCTGGTATCCGGCACTCACCGGCTCATCGCTCAAGCCGGGACAGATGCAGACAACCGTGATGCTCGGACAGCCCATCCTGGTTTGCCGTGATCGGCAAGGCCAGGTTGCGGCAATGCGGGATATCTGTCCGCACCGCGGGATGCCGCTTTCATACGGGCATTTCGACGGCAATCGAGTGGAATGCGCGTATCACGGATGGCAATTCGACACGACCGGGCGTTGTCGGCACATTCCCGCGCTCATCGAAGGATCGCCCCTCAAGCCCGAGAAGATCGGAATTGCGGCGTACCCCTGTCGGGAATACGACGGCTATGTGTGGGTCTACTTTGCCGACCCGCAACAGCCCCACCGGCCGATTCCGGAAGTGCCCCGCCTTCCGCTGCCGTCCGAACCGTCCCGCACGATTCAGATCTCCACGCTGCTCGAGTGCACGATCGATGATGGCATCGTGGGTTTAATGGATCCGGCCCACGGACCCTTCGTCCATCAAAGTTCTTGGTGGCGGACCCAAGCCAGCATGCACGATAAAGCGAAAACGTTCGAACCCATTCCGAATGGATTTCGCATGGTGCCCCACGCGCCCTCGAAGAACAGCGGACCGTATAAACTGCTCAACATGTTTTATGGCGGCCCCCTCACGACCACGATTGATTTCGTTCTACCGAATCAGCGGTTCGAGTTCGTCCAGTGCGGCTCCCTGTTCGTTTCCACGCGCGCAACCGTCACACCCGTCAGCGAGCAACAATGCCGCATCGATTTCATGGCCTCCTGGAACGCCTTCCGCTGGCTGCCTTTCGCCGAGCCGCTGTTTCGATACTTCGCCAACATCTTCCTCAAACAGGATAAACAGGCCATGGAACGTCAGGCGGTCGGACTCAAATACAAACCACCGCTCATGTTGATCGACGACGCCGATACGCCCGCGAAGTGGTACTACAAGCTCAAAGCGGCGTACCTGGCCGCCGCACAAACCGGGCAACCGCTAGACCATCCCTTGAAGGGGCCGGTCACCCTGCGCTGGCGCAGCTGAGCGCCGACCTCGGCATGCGTCGGTCGGCCAGCCAAGGACGACAAAGTCTCGATTCACCTATGACGACTGACAGGCAACAGTCGGCGACCCGCGTTGAAACGCCATCACCTCGTCACAAGACGTGCTGGCTCGTTCTGTTCCCGGGCTCGTTCAAGAGGGCCACCGCCCGGCGGATTTGCTCGCGGGATCCGAGGAGGGTCACGATATCACCGGCCTGCAAGCGGACTTTTTCAGACGGGTTGGATTGGGTCACCTGATTCCTGGTCCAGGCGATGACGGAAGCTCCTGCTCTGGGTCGCACCGACAGTTCTGCCAGCGATTTGCCGGCCGCCGGTGATTCCTCGTCAATGCGGCAGGTCTCGACCTCGACGTCGGTCAATGTCCCGCCTCGGAGATGATGCGCGAGGTCCGGCATCTCGCTGCGACGAAGCAACGCATACCCTTCACGGCGAACCTGTTCGGCCTTCCGAGCAACGAATTCCTGCGGCAGGTTATAGGTACGCAAGACCAGCGCAAAGATCTCGATCGACGTCTCGAATTCTTCCGGCACGACGTCGTCGGCCCCCAATTGGTGGAGCTCCTCCAGTTCGCGCAAGTACCGAGTCCGAACCACGACGTGCAATTTCGGATTCAGTCCCTTCGCGACCTGTACCGCCCGTCTCGCCGTAAACGGATCTGAAATGGCCACCACGAGCACTTTCGCATCGTCGATCCGCATGTGCCGGAGGACGTTCGCGTTGGCGCCGTCTCCATAATAGATCGGGACGCCGTGGCGGGACTCCCGGCGGACGGTATCGCCATCGAGATCCAGCGCTACATAGGGGATCTCGGTTTCGCCGAGGACCCGCGCCAAGTTTCGCCCGTTCAGTCCGTAACCCAGAATGATGACATGATCCTTGATCCTGACTTGATGCCCCTCCAATTGCGCGACATGGGCCGCCGTGCGATCCGGCAGCCAATGCCGCAAACGCTGCATCGCTTCGATCCGGCGTGCCAGCGTCGGAGACCACTGCATGAAAAACGGCGTCACCACCATCGAAAGGACCGACACAGCGAGGAACAACTGATAGAGATCGCCGGTCAGCAGGCCGGCCTCCTGCCCCACTTGCGCCAGGATAAAACTGAATTCACCGACCTGGGCCAAGGCGACGCCGGCCAAAATGGCGGAACGCGGCGGGGCACCGGCCGCCAACAACGCACCCGTTCCGGTCAGGAATTTTCCCAGGATGACCGCGACCAACAGCCCAGCCACGACCAGCGGATGGCTAAGGACGACGCGGGGATCCATCAAGACGCCGATGGAGACGAAAAACAGGCTGTTGAAGCTGTCGCGGAACGGCAAGACTTCCGCCAGCGCCTGATGGCTATATTCGGATTCGGCGATGACCAGACCGGCGATGAACGCACCGAGCGCGAGCGATAGGCCGCCGAGCGAGGTCAGCCAGGCAATCCCGAGACAGAGCACGATGATGGACAGGAGAAACAGCTCGCGGCTGCGGCTGCGCACGATATGTTGAAGCAGCGGCGGCACGATGTACCAGGCCGCCGCCACGATCAGGCCTACGACGACAACGGCCTTCAACAGCGTCAAGAAGACCGATCCCAGCGCGCTGCCGCTGGGCGTAGCCAGGATCGGTGTGATCAACATCATCGGCACGACTGCCAAGTCCTGAAAGATCAGGATCGCCACGGTGGCGTGGCCATGATAGGAATCGCTCTCCCCTCGCTCCGAGAGCGCCTTGAGGACGATCGCCGTACTGCTCAACGAGAGGAGAAAGCCCCAAAAGATGCCCTGCTGATAGGAGAGTCCGGCTGCGACCGCCACGATCAGCGCGAGCAACAGCACCCCGCCGACCTGCACCGGCGCCGCGACGGCCAACATCCGGCGAGCGGCGGCAAAGTGAACTGAGGAGAACTCGATCCCGATGGTGAAGAGGAGCAACACGATGCCGATTTCGGCCAGCACCTGGACTTGAGAGGCGTCCGGAATGAGGTGAAGCCCGTGCGGACCGATCAGTGCACCGGCCACCAAGAATCCGGCGATCGAAGGCAGCCGAAATTGATGGAACACGAACACCACCGCGGTGGAGACCGCGAAGATGACGAGGAGATCACCTAAGACTGCGTAGTCGCTCATGCCCTCACGGACAGTCCTATTGTTTCAAAGTGAAGCGGAGGCAGCGTCGGAGCAGCATACCTTAGGTATCTGGCTCGAACAAGCCGAACCGCTTGTTCCTGCGCCGAGCGATCGGCTATGGTGGAGCATCCATAAGGCCAGCATGCCGCCCTCGCCGTCCATCCGAGCCATGATCTTCGACTTCAACGGAGTGATTGCCGATGACGAGACACCTCACGTCCATTGTTTTCAGCAAGCCCTAGCCGAGCATGGCCTGTTTTTAAGCAAACAAGAATACTATGGAACTTTTCTGGGAATGGACGAACGGACCTGCGCCGAAGCCCTCCTCAAGGAGCGGGATGGAAAAGCCGACCCGGAGACCCACGCCGCGATCATGGAACGAAAAGCCCGCTTATTTCGTGATTACACTGCATCCCACAGACCGACTTTGTTCGCTGGGGTCGCTGAATTCGTTCAGCGGGCATCAAAGCGTTACCGGCTTGCTGTGGCGTCAGGCGGCCGACGGGAGCAGATTCTCCACGCCTTACGGGACACCCCGATTGAACGGTTGTTCGAAGTCATTGTGTCGGCCGACGAATGCACGGTCGGCAAACCGGATCCAGCCGTCTATGAACTGACACTCAGGCTGCTGAACGCCCGTCTCCCGCGACCACCGCTCTTGCGTGCGGAGGAATGTCTGGTCATCGAAGATTCACGCGCTGGGATCGAGGCGGGTCTGCAGGCCGGGATGCGCGTCCTGGCACTGGCCACCACGTACCCGGCTTCGCAACTGGGAGTGGCTCACGCGATCCTTACGCATCTGGAGGGAGTCGATCCGGACACTATCGAAAGGCTGGTGCAGGAAAGGAAAGACAACTGAAGGACAATCGGTCGGCAAAGGCTAGAAGGGAATCTTAATACCCATCTGAAATTCGTTCGGCATGAAGCCTCTGGTCGGGCCGTTGCCTAAGAGGCCGGACGATTGGGAAGATAGGTCGGCACCGAGGGCCCGGTCACGTTCGGATGCATAGCCGGCGCCGAAGCCCGCCCCCACAAAAGGCAACAGCGTCTGATCCCGGAGCTGAAACTTGCCGCTGATGGATGGGGCCTGGCGAATGACCTCCTGTTTCGTCTCCACCGAGGGGACCCCGCCGGATGATTCGACCGCAGTCTGAGTTCGGAGCCCAGCCAAGGCGGGATACTCTTGCAGCAACTCTCCTCCGACCGCCGTGCCGCCCATGACGGTTGCCGTGAGGAAAATGAAATAGGCCGCGCCGATGATGTGGCAGCGGAACCGTCTCTCTGCTTTCATGTGCGCCGGTCCGATCGATGCATGCCTACAATCTACAACATCATCGAACGAGCAACAACCAGGCCAAGCGGAAAATCATTGCAAATTCATCGCGACCTGAGAGTAGCCTGTCTCCAAGATGTCTCACCTGTGGCTGCTTCGCATCACTCTGTTGCTCTTGCAGCCGGCCAAGTCCCTACGCTATGCATACACTTCACAGGTGCCCCTGACCAGCCCGAATCCGGATGCAAGCCGATCGATCGCCGTCAACCGTGACCATCTGGCATACCAGCGCTTCCATGGGATTCGGTGGCCTGGAGATTCGTATGCTCGAGGAAGCCGAGCAATTCAGAGCCCGAGGATATCGGCTGACATTCGTGTGCAACCCCGGGGCTGCATTGGCCCAGCGTGCTCGCGCCCAGGGCATTGCGACCATCTCGCTGCCCATGCGGCAATCGTATGAATTCGCCTCCATTATGCGCTTCTGGTCTCTCTTGGGACGGCAGAGCGTCGACATTCTGCACACCCACACGTCCAAGGACCATTGGATCTGCGGACCTGCCGCGAAACTGAGGGGCATCCCAATCGTGCGGACCCGTCACATCGGCACTCCGGTCAAAACAAACCCCTTTTCCAGTCTGATCTATACGGCGTTAACCGATCGCGTCCTGACTTCATCGGCCGATACCAAAATCGACCTGTTGCGTATACCGAGGCTTCGTCCCGATCACGTCGTCGAGATCCCTGCAGGCATCGATCTGCAACGGTTTTCTCCCGAAGTGAGCGGCGCGACAGTTCGAAAGGAATTGGGCCTCGATCCGGTCCAGCCGATCATCGGCTACCTCAGCCGGTTGGAACGGGGCAAGGGATTCCGGTATCTCCTGGAGGCCGCACCGGCCATTCTTGCCCGATGGCCGCATACCAAGTTTCTCTTAGTCGGCGACGGTCCTCCATGGGACAGGCAGACGGCGGAAGAGCTTCTGGACCGGCTGAAACTGCGGACCCATGTCATGCTGGCTGGGTTTCGATCGGATGTCCCCGAGTGCCTGGCCGCGATGACCTGTCTCGTCTTCCCTTCCTTCAAGATCGAAGGCACTCCGCAGGTCTTGCTGCAAGCAATGGCCATGGCAAGGCCGGTGGTCGCGACCAGGGTCGGAGGTATCCCGAATTTGATTACAGATGGCGAGACCGGCACGCTGGTGGAACCGGAGAACGCCACGGCACTGGCCGGTGCCGTGCTGTGGCTTTTGGACGATCGCGAGAGGGCCCAGACCATGGCCGACCGATCGCGCGCACTTGTCCTACAGGGCTATTCCCTCTCTCGTGCCGTCGATCGCACCGAAGCGGTGTACCGGGAACTACTGTGATTTGCCTCACCGGAGACGTGCACCAGCGATCGTATCGGGGAGTGGATACGCCCTATGCCGACAAGACCGAAAGCCAACTCGCCCTACGGTATTGCGAGATTGCACAGGAACATGACGTGAAAGTCACCCTGTTCGTCACCGGACGAACCTGCTTGGAGGAAACCGACCGGGTGGCCGCTTTGGCTCGTCTCCCTCATTGTGAGATCGGCGGCCATACTTATTCGGCCCATCGCTCGTTCGGGCATTGGCTTTCACGGACCTTCACCGGCTCGCGTCTCGGCCCCAAACGGTATCAAGAGCGAGACATCATCCGCACCATCCGAGCCGTTCGGGCCATCACCGGGAAGGAAGTGCTGGTGTGGCGCAATCACGGCTATCAATTCGATCAATATACCTATCCGTTATTGGCGTCCCATGGCATTCGCATCGTGTCGGACCGCGTCAGCGGCGTCGAAGGGGCAACCGAGCGGATCAGCCGTGATTTGCTGTCGCTTCCCATCAACACGATGCCCGACCACGAGCATCTGCTGCACGGCAAGTATCGCTCGGGGCGGACCAACTTCGAGCGGCTGAGAAATCGGAAAAGCATTGAAGAATGGCGTGAGACCGTGGAGCGGCAGGTGGAACAGATCGAACAGCATGGCGGCATCGCGACCATCCTGGCCCATCCGCTGTGCATGGAAGTAGCCGACCGGATGGAGAACTTTACGGCTCTCTGCCGGTTCTTGTCCCGCTTCAAAACCGGCTGCGTCTCGGACGTCGCCCCAGCACCGTAGCGTGCGTCATTCGCCGGCAAGGTCTACGACGCATCGAAAGCCGATCGTCGCGCATCGGTCCAGGCCCGGCCACATCAGAAGAAATTTGGCGGCGAAGTTGGACGGCTGCGCGCCGCCGTCCATATACCAGTCCGACCCTTGAGCGCGGTAATACGATCCTCCTCGGATCATGCAGAAACGGGTTCTGCCGTCGGCGCGCTCGCTTTCTGTCCACTGCCACACGTTTCCGCACATATCGTAGCAACCGCAATAAGACCGGCCCTCGGGAAACGCCCTCACGCTCGTAGTGGTGCCGGTTTCCCCGCCATTGCAGCGGCCCGGCGCCATCTCGTTCCCCCATGGGTAGAGAAGTGCCTCTGGACCTTGCGCGGCATACTGCCACTCCTCTTCGGTAGGCAGTCGCTTTCCGCTCCATTTCGCATAGGCCCGTGCATCGTTCAAATCTACGTAGACGACGGGGTGTTCTTCTTTCCCCAGGGGTGGCCTGCCGTCGACCCAGTGCTTCAAGAAGTTGTCGGGATGCCGTGGCTCATAGCCTGCGAGCCGGATGAACTCTTCGAATTGGCGATTCGTGACAAGCGTGAGATCGATCGCAAGAGGCCCCACCGTGGCGGCTCGTTCGAAATCCTTCGGCTTGTTCAGATGGCCGGCGATCGGATCCAGGTTCTCGTAGAAGCCGCACTCCCTCGTCCGGAGCCGGATTTTCATGGCGTAGGTGACCCGTGGAATCTTGGCCATGCCGGCCGGCCCATTGGCGGAGCGATACAAAGAGGTGGACCGCACGTCAGCCAACGTCACGCGACGCGGCGCGACGAGTGAGGATTCCTGCGAGAGATCCGAAGACCGGCGTTGTTGTGCCAGGAAACCCTCAAAATTCTCTCCCAATGCATGCTTGCTTCCTTCGACGATGCCCCCAATTCCCCGGGGAGGCAGGACGAGAGCGATGTCGGCCATGCCGTCTCGCACGACTGGAACGAGCCGCTCGCCCGCGATGACGTCGAAATAGCCTCGACTTCCATTCCAGGGAATCCGCAGTAGCGTTCCGGAGCAAGGGCGATCCGAACGATTGACCAACGTCCACAGCGAAACGCCGTCCGCATCCCATCGCGTTGCATAGGCCCCTTGAATCTCCGTGGGCACAAGCGGTGTCCATCTTTCCTGTGCGAAAATGGGCTGGAATCGCCGCTGAACCGCCAACATCCTTCGCAGCATTGATCGATCCCGGTCGGACCAACCACGCCACGAACCAAAAACATTTTCCCATACCACGACGCCCGTGCCGTTCATCCAAGCGCTGTGAAGTTGGGGCGTACGATCGGCGGTCCAGCGTGAAATGAGATGCATCATATGGCGGCGTTCGAACCATTTGTTTCGGAGAATGCCGGGAACGGGGCTATCCTCGAAATTCTGCGCCCAGGACATGTGATGGTCATGCACTCGTTCCAGCGGCAATGCGCCCTCGCCTTCCAGCGCAAAACCGGGTCCCGCTTCGTCGATCGCAGACCTTAAGCCGTCCGGCGCCTCTTGCATCGTATCCAGATACAGGCCATCGGCTTCGAGGCTGGCCACCAACGACGCCAGCATCTCGACGTCGGCAAGCGCTTCTCGCCTGGTGCCCGTATCCCACGGCTTGTAGACGATCAGCGCTCTGACCTGTCGGGCGTGGCAGCGTTTGACGACATGGCGCAAGCCCTCAAGCCCACCCGGCATGTCCCGATAGAAATCGAACTGGTTGCGGTCGTCTGCACCGATTCTTGGATAGGCATGCCAGAGGATCAAGTTGTCATAACCCCCGAACGCTTCTTCGCCTTGCGTCAGGAACGATTCCACGTCGTATCGACCGGTCTTCGCGTTCCAGAATGTCTGATCGCACAGCATGAGAAAGCAGCTGCAAAAACTCGAAGCGCACCAGGACGACGCTGAGTCCCTGTACCGCCGGTCGTCGTACCCTAATGTTCGTTTGGTTGCCTCACGCCAATCATTTAATCGGGCGCGCCATGCGACCCATTCCTTCGGATCCTGAGGGGCATGTATCAACGGGGAAGCAAAATGCCGGAAGCCATCACCCTCCCCACCGGAAGCGTGGGAACCGCCGGCAGGGAGCAGCACGGACAGCCCCAGTCCCGTGAGGATCTTGAGGAGTTCGCGGCGAGAATAGACGTCGCGGAGACTCATGCGGCATGAAAAGTGTTGGGGTGGCCAGTCCGCGTTGTACCGGGCGCAGGCTGATTTTTCAAGCAGCGAAGCCTGCCATCCCACGGCAGATGATAATGCATGCGAAACGGTGGGCCGAACGGTCGGGCTGAAGGGCTTAGGTCTTGTAGTAGTCACGATACCACTCCACGAAGCGGGCGATGCCTGTCTCAATGGAAGTGGCGGGTTTGAAGCCGGTGTCGCGGGTCAGGTCCGCCACATCCGCATAGGTCGCCGGGACATCGCCGGCTTGGAGCGGCAGGAAGTTCTTCTCGGCCTTTTTGCCGAGTGCATGTTCCAACACCTCGATGAACCGGAGCAGTTCGACCGGCTGGTGATTCCCGATATTGTACAGCCGGTAGGGAGCGGAGCTGCTGCTGGGATCGGGTTTGTCGCTGGACCATTTCGGATCGGGCTGCGCCGGCCGATCCAGCGTCCGAATCACCCCCTCGACGATATCGTCTACATACGTGAAGTCGCGCTGCATCTTTCCATGATTATAGACGTCGATCGGTCGCCCCTCGAGAATCGCTTTGGTAAACAAGAACAAGGCCATGTCCGGTCGTCCCCAGGGGCCGTACACGGTAAAGAACCTTAGTCCTGTAATGGGAAACCGGTACAAATGCGCATAACAATGCGCCATCAGTTCGTTCGCCTTTTTCGTCGCGGCGTAGAGTGAAACCGGATGATCGACATTGTCGTGCACGGAAAACGGCATATGGGTATTGCCGCCGTAGACGGAGCTCGTTGAGGCATAGACCAAATGCTCTGCGCTGTGATGGCGGCATCCTTCCAAGATATTCAGGAAGCCGTCGACGTTGCTGGTCGTATAGGCATGCGGGTTCACGAGCGAATAGCGTACCCCGGCCTGGGCGGCGAGGTGCACGACGCGCCGGATCGGATGCTGCGCGAAGAGATCTTGCATCCCCGCCCGGTCCGCCAGATCCAATTTGGCGAACTCGAATTGCTGATGAGGACGCAGCTGGGCCAGCCGAGCCTCCTTGAGGCGCACGTCATAATAGTCGTTCAGATTATCGAGGCCGATGACGCGATCTCCGCGACCGAGCAGACGTTTGGTCAGGTGGAAGCCGATAAACCCCGCGGCACCGGTGACCAATATCAAGCCTTTCTGGTGATTCATGTCCTCTCTCTGGACGTGTTCAAGTGGTTCTGGCTTCGAGACTTGCATGCCCGTTCATGGAGGCGGTGGAACGGGCAGGGCGATGGGTTTCCGGGACGTACCCTAATGGGACCGTCAACATTTTGCTAGGCGACGGACTTCCTGACCGAGTCCTGGTCTGCGAGCGCGACCACGCGCTGATCGACCTTGCGATATTGCCTCCCGCAGGTGGGACAGTCAAGCTTGGCCCCCTTGACCTTCAACTTCACCCCGCATTCGCACATCCAGCCCGTAATGCGAGCCGGCGAGCCGAGCACGAGTGCATAGTCGGGCACGTCCTTCGTCACGACGGCGCCCGCTCCCACGAAGGCATACCGACCGATGGTATGGCCGCACACGATCGTGCAGTTGGCCCCGAGCGTCGCACCCTGCCGTACCACCGTCGCCCGCAATTCATTCATACGCGGAATCTCGCTCCGCGGGTTGAAGACATTCGTAAATACCATGGATGGACCGCAAAACACGCCGTCCTCCAACGTCACCCCCTCGTAGACCGACACGTTGTTCTGAATCTTCACCCGATCCCCGACCACTGCGTTGGGACCGATGACCACGTTTTGCCCGATTTTGCAATGCTTGCCGACCCTCGATCCCTTCAGCACATGCGAGACATGCCAGATGCTGGTGCCTTCCCCGATCTCCACCTCCGCATCCACGAAGGCGGAGTCATGCGCAAAAAAACTCCGCTTGGGCGGAGCGGCTGCCGGACCCTCAGTAGAATTCGACAGGAACGTCCGCACGTCCAGCGCACCTTGACATCGCTGGAGCACTTTCAACACCCGGAGTCCTTCACGGCCGTCGGTCCTGGGCTGGTGCCTTGTCCGTATGCAATCCAGAAAGTGCTGGCATTCGGCTCGTAACGGTTCCGTTGCCTCGAGCGACACCGGCTGCCCTTCTCCCTTGTTTGGGACCGGCTGTTGATGCTTCCACTCGATGGAATGTGGATAGAGAATGAGCTTCTGTTGTTTCTCGAGATCGTCGAAGACCGCCATCTTCCGATCACCCACCACGATGAGCTTCTGCTCTTTGTAGGGATGCAGCCACGAAACGAACACGTGCGCTTTGACCCCGCTCG
>DASTLA010000114.1:0-6042 GCA_035715525.1 Nitrospiraceae bacterium | reverse complement strand
CTTCCGGTACGACGTCATTCCGGGCCCGAAAGTGTTCGAAACCCAGATCCACGGGAAGCGGTTCGACATGTACAACGATACCGTGCTGGGCTTCAACAAGTCGGGCAAGGAAGTGGCGCGCATTCAGGTCGAAGAGCCGATCTACATCCGGCCCGCCGAACGGGTCAACTGGCTCTAGGCCCTGAGAGGGGTGGAACGTAGTCGCGAGGCTTGTTCTGCCGACCGTGAGGGAGACGAACGTCTCCCTCACGGTCTCCCAAGGCTCAATCGGCTCCAAGATCCGGTTGATGCGGGCACCACCCGCCCCTGTACTTCACCATGACGAGCGATGGCACCCATTGACCATGCACCGTGGATTCCTCTGGTTTCTCCCCGCCATTCTCATCGTTCTGACTCTGTCTGTCCTAGGCCACGTGACACTCTTTGAGCAATGGAAAGCGCACTACGACAAGCAGCTTCGGCGTGCTAAGATCATAGAAGAGGTCCTGAGACTTGAGCGCCTCGTTGTCGATGTGGAGACCAGTTTTCGGGGCTATCTGCTGGCGGGGCAACGTTCCTTCCTGGAGCCACTGCAAGCAGCCGACGGTCGCCTGACTTCCATCTCGGACCGCTTGATCACATTGACGGCATTGGACCCAGGCTTGCGGGCAGGAGTGGACGTCCTGCGGTCACGACTCAAGGAATTCATCAGCAGCAAAAACAGCTTGACCGCCATTGCGGATAGCGGACAAAAGGACCAAGTGAACCTATATGTCCGCGTCGGGGACGGTCGCGCGTTATTTCTCACCATCGAAAAGGCGTTCAAGGATTTTGAGAATCGCATCGACCGTGAAATTCCAGGAGACGACCCTGGAACCGAATCATGGGCGACGCGCGCCGGATGGCAGCTCTTGTTTCTGGATGCAGCAGGAATCTTTGCCGGCGTTGCCCTGAGCCGGGCTTTTCTTCGTCCGTCAAGAGAACCTTCTCATCCCTTCGTGACCGAACCGTACAAGCAAACCCTCAAATAAGCACCGAGACTTCACGAGGTCGCTGCTGTCCCCAGGGATCCAATCGGCGAGCCTGACGTCGTACCATTCCTCAGTAACACCAGCTCCTAGACGCTCCCAGCGGGCCTAGAAGGTTGACAGGACCGAAGCTGCCCGGTATACTGAGTCATGTTGATAATGCTTCTCATAATCGACCGCTGTTCACCCGATGATCGCGACATAAATCAGCCGAAGGAGCAGCAAAATGTACGTTTGCCTCTGTAAGGGACTGACTGAATCGGACGTGCGGGAAGCTGGACGGGAGGGCTGTTTTACGACTCGTCAGATCATCGCGGAATTCGGATTACGGGACAACGGATGCTGCGGTCGATGTGCCAGGAACATTCATGAACTGGTGGCGCTCGCCAAGAGCCAGCTGGAACCTGCGTACCATAAAGTCACGTCCTGAAAACGCCGCACGCGACGGTTAGAGCCTCTACCCGGAGCCGATCACACTAGCGCGAAAATCCTCTCTTCACAGCCCGTGCAACCTCGGCGACTCGTTGGCCAAGCTCACGCGCCGCCGTCAGTTCTTTTTCGTCAATCCCGGGACTGTCGCCCTCAGTCGTGGCAGAGGCTCCAAACGCCCCGCCCCCACTGACAACGATCATGTAGTTTCCCAGCATGGCTGCCAGGATCGACAGCATGGTCAGTTCCTTGCCGCTAGATATCTGGCCGCCGGTGGCGAAGGCCGCACCTACACGATTCTTCAGCTTGAACTCCGGATAGACTCCGAACTTGAACTGCCAATCATCAATGAACGCTTTGACCTCACCGGCCATGTTTGACCAATACACGGGGGAACCTACAACGATGGCATCAGCGGCAAACAACTCATCGGCCGTCACTTGGCCTACGCGCTTAAGAACCACTTCCGTGCGGTCGGTGCTGCGAGCGCCATGAGCGACTGCCTCTGCCATCTGCGCCGTATGACCCGACGCGGAGTGATAAGCTACCAGCACTCGTAGAACGGGTGAATCATCGGCGGCCATTACCAGAGAAATCGGTCCAGCCCAGCATCCCAAACAGAAGAACAACGCTGCGAGTTTATTCATTACCGGACCTCATTAGGAAGGGACCGTGCCAGAGGGCCACGCTCGCCATGCATTAGCGACTGACAGCGGCGAATCGATCAGGCGAATGACGATAGGATCGTGTGCCGATAGAGCGTTTGACGCTGCAATTCATTAGAGCGAACGAAAGGAGGGTCGGTTAGTGGCGGACTGTTTCTTCATCCATGTGTTCTTCGACCGAAACATCGGTTAATGTGCCGCGGTAGTCACATTTGTGGCAGCGAATCCGAAACTCTTCGATCCATTTCTCTTGGACATACGACTGACGGCACTTGGGACACACGAATACGCCCTTTTTGTAAAGCACTCGGCGCTTTTCTTTCATAAAACCTCCCCTACGATATCATCAAGGGAAGGATGGCACAGCCGGCCGCACAAATGCAAGGCGAAGAACCGCATTGACGTTCAGCATGCCTCAAGCTTGACGGGTCTTCGGCGCCCCGCTAGGATGCAGGCATGGGACCCTTCTGTCCGGACCGACGTACGTGATGACCTACCCGTCGGCCATTGCAGCGTTTGCCGTGGGGATGGTGATTGTCCTTTCTCCTTGGTTATCCCTTAAGTCCGTAGCCGGCGAAACCACGTCCGAAACACTCATCCCGATCAAAACACCCAAAGGTTTCATAGTCACCGCTGAGTTGGCCGATACGCCGATGAAGCGCGGGCGCGGGTTGATGTTCCGCGAACACCTCGCCGATGATCGCGGCATGCTGTTTACGTTCACGGATGCGCAACCGCATACCTTCTGGATGAAAAACACGAAAATCCCGCTCGACATCATCTGGATGGACGACAAGAGAAAAATCATCCACATAGAAAGAAACGTTCCGATCTGCACATATCAGGACGATAGCTGTCCGCAATACCGCCCGAACGAAGGGGCGCTCTATGTGCTGGAACTCGGCGCGGGGAGGGCAGATTCGCTGCAACTTCAACGCGGCATGCGGCTCGATTTCAAATTACCTTAGGTCCTCTTCGATCCCCACAGAAAGTTCTGAATTCGTTCCACCAACGACCGGGTTTGCGAGGAGGCTGCAAGAGCGGCAGCTTCCCGAGAGAGTTGTTCTTTTGCCGCAGCAGTCGCGGCATGACGGCGGGCTACGACCTCACCGATCTGTTCCACGAGCCTCCTGTCCTCATGCACCACTTGAATAAGGGCCTCTTTGCCCACCGCTATGACCTGCAATGGTTCGGCGGCCACCACTGTGGCCGACCGAGGCTCCCCTGTCAGCAGCGACATCTCTCCAAAGAATTGACCAGCCGACAAAGTGGTGACCACTGAACTGAGACTCCCTTGTTCCAACCGAACATCTGCTTTCCCGGAAACAATGACGAACAGGTCCTGTCCTGGTTCACCTTGCCGTACCACCCGTTCACCGGGAAGGTACATCTCCATGCGCGCCTCTCGGGCGAGCGTTTCCACTTGTTTCTGATTTAGCGCCGCAAGAAAATCGATGGTGCTCAACCGGCCGGCGATGCGCTGGATGGTCTTCTCGGTGGCTTCGGCAAGAGCTTCAATCGGCTGGTGGAGCACTCTTTGCGGAAACGGAATTTCGATACCTCTCCGGGCAAATGCATGCCATACATACGTCCGCACATTGCTTTCGATCACCGGATATCCTGCGTATTCTGCGATCGGAAATTTGACGCGATACTGAATGCCGGACTCATTGAAAGCCGTAACCATCGCGTAAGGCCTGGGCTCTTCCAGAACCCCAGGCACAGCCGCGGCCGCCTGTACGAGCGTTTCACACACGAGTTCGGGAGGTGTGCGATACGCCGCCTCGACATAGACCGAGCATAGATGTGTAGAAGTCGGCCGGCTGTAATTCGTCACCCCCGCCCCGATGACGCTGTCGTTGGGTAACGAGATGGCATCCTGTTCACGCGTCTTGAGCATGATATGTTCCATCCCGATGTGCGTGACGGTTCCTTCCTTATCCATGGTGGCGATCCAGTCGCCAACTTTGACCACCTTTCCCAATTCAACGCCGGCAAAGAATCGCGCCAGCGTATCCTTTAGCGCGACCCCGACGACAGCGGCGGCGACGGTGGGCAACGCGACCAGGGCCACCAGATTGATGCCCATGATGAGCCAGAGAACGAGCACGCCCGCAGCCACCACCTCAACTCCGATCAAGAGATGGCGCACCACGTCCGGGATGTACCGATTGCCCCGTTCGATTAGACATTCGCCTATGATCAGAACATCGAGAAGCGAGAACAGGAAAAACGAGGCGCTCAGGGCAGCGGCCACGTCCAGACCTGAACGGGCTAGGTGAGATACGTCACCGGCCGCATCGCTCCGTAGAAAAAGAGCTGCGCTGCCCAACAGAAGGGTCAGCGCTCCGGAGAGGAGGACCAACAAGGGGATGGAACGACTTCGACGATACGATAGGTAGCCCACGCCAAGAATCGGCAACAAAACGACAGCTACAATCCCAATGAAGCCGCCGATCAGAACGCCCACATTCATGATCGACTCATCCCTCCATGAAACACCGGCATCTCCCCCTTATGCCCTTTCCTGCCACGACCGTATCCGGCGTGCGGTAATCACCCCATCTACTTTCTCGATCGCTTTGAGGACGCGGTGCAAATGCGCTGTATCCGTAATTTCTATGACGAAATCCAATACGGCCTTGCGATCCTCGCGGGTCGTGATCTCGGCCCGGCTGATATTCGCCGAAGATTCGGAAATGGCCGCCGAGACATTTGCCAGCACACCCGTCTTGTCCACGGCGATGACCGATACTTTCACCGCGTGGGTGCCAGGCATACCGAGGTCCCATTCCACTTCCACCAGACGGTTCTTGTCGTAGTCCAACGCCTCCAGATTCGGACAATCGACGGTATGGATCGTCAAGCCACGGCCCCGCGTGATGTACCCCAATATCCGATCTCCCGGGACCGGATTACAGCAGCGGGACAGTTGCATCAATAGATCCCGGGCGCCTTTTACCTGTACACCCTGATGATCAGCCCGTCCGACCACGGATTTCGACGGGACCGGAGCCTCTTCCACCGTCGGATGCGCCCCTGGCGCCGTTGAAGGCGCAAATTTGCTGATGACCTGCGAAGTCGGCAAATGCCCGAAGCCCACCGCCGCCGCCAGTTCATCGGTGGTGGCGTACCCGGACTGTTTAGCCACATCCAGCAACTGCTCCGAGCGAATCATCTGAGCCGGAGCGAGCCCGTGGCGGCGAAATTCCGCCTCCAACAAACGTTTTCCGATTTCGACGCTACGGGACTGCTCTTCCGCCTTGATCCAGTGTTTGATTTTGGTCTTGGCACGCGACGTCCGGACGAACTTCAGCCAGTCCTTGTGGGGCGTCTGATTGGGCGAGGTGAGGATCTCCACTGTATCCCCGCTCTCTACGGAATGCTTGAGCGGAACAATCTTGCCGGTGACCTTGGCGCCGACGCAATGGTCGCCGATTTCGGTATGGATGGAGTAGGCAAAATCGACCGGTGTGGACCCTTTGGGCAATTCCTTCACCATGCCCTTTGGCGTGAACACGTACACGACGTCGTGAAAAAGATCGAGTTTAACGGAATCCATGAATTGGCGATTGTCGGGAAGATCCTGGTGCCATTCCACGAACTGCCGGAGCCAGCTGAATACTTTGCCGTCCTTTTCGTCAATGCGTCCCTGCTCCTTGTACTTCCAGTGGGCGGCAATGCCGTGCTCCGAGACGCGATGCATCTCCTCTGTTCTGATTTGAAACTCGACGTGCTCTCCCTTCGGTCCCACGACGGTCGTATGCAGCGACTGATACATGTTGGACTTGGGGATCGCGATGTAGTCCTTGAACCGGCCTGGCAGGGGGCGCCACAAGGAATGGATGACGCCGAGCAGCGCGTAGCAGTTCATTTTCGTATCCGTGATGATGCGAAGCGCGGCGAGATCGTAGACCTCTTCGAACGTGATCGACTGCTTA
>DASTLA010000113.1:0-34147 GCA_035715525.1 Nitrospiraceae bacterium | reverse complement strand
TCGCGTCGGCGCTTGATACGGTGCCCGTTAAGGTGGCGATGCGGCCGTCGAGTGTGACCGAGGCGTGCGGCGATTGCAGCGCGTACAGTTGGGTCAGTAGAACTGGAAGCGCACTTTCCCATCCTTCGGCTTTCGCGTCCGGCTCCACGCGCAGATCATCCGTGATGCGGACTTTTCCGCCCCTGAAGAGCTCCTGAGCCCGCGCAAGGGCGAGTGCCTTCTCCTGTTCGGTGGTCACCACACCGGCCAGCGTGAGGTGGCCATTGTCGAGGTTGGCCGAAAACGAGGCCGGTACCGCCGCGGCAGGTGCGACGGGGAGGTGACGCGGGATACAGAGAAGAGCCACCAATGTGAGAGCGAAGAGCCCGGTCCCGAGGATCGTTCCGCGCGACATGCACCAACCTTTACGGATGCCCGACAAAAACACGAGACGATCTCGTCGGGCGTATCATGAACTAGTGTCTCGGGTTCGGCGATGCGGTTGGATCAAACTTGCAGAATTACTTTAACTTGCAGTCTCCGCCCGCATGCTGGCCGCCCGTGACAGGGGGGAGGGTAACACATCGTCCGATCTCATGCTAGCCCGCGGGGCAGAGAATTTACGGCTGGCTCCGACCTTGCAGTGTTCTCAGGGCATCTGCTATTCTCACGCCGCTTTTCATCTGTCCTCAACCCTGCCGATCTGCAACATATACTTGAGCGAAGGAGTTCGACATGGCCAGCATTGCGCGGGCACTGATCAGTGTTTCTGATAAGACGGGTGTGGTCGAAATGGCCAAAGGGCTGGCGGCGCTCGGCGCTGAAATTTTGTCGACGGGGGGCACCGCCAAGGCTCTGCGTGAGGCCGGTGTCGCGGTCACCGATGTGGCAGCCTATACCGGCTCTCCGGAAATTCTGGATGGCCGCGTTAAAACGCTGCATCCGAAAATCCACGGTGGTCTGTTGGGACGCCGGCGACTTCCGGCGCACGTCGATCAAATGAAGCAGCATCAGATCGGACCGATCGACGTCGTGGTGGTGAATTTGTATCCGTTCGAGGCGACGATCTCCAAACCCGCGTGCACCTTCGAAGAGGCGATTGAGAACATCGATATCGGCGGGCCATCGATGCTGCGGTCTGCGGCCAAGAACCACGAGGACGTCCTGGTCGTCGTGGACCCGGCAGATTACGGTCGCGTCCTCGAGGCGGTGACAGCTGGCCCGGTCGCCCCGCCCTTGCGACGCGAACTGGCGATGAAAGTGTTCCAACATACCGCGCGATACGACAGCCTCATCGCCGGGTATCTCGAGAAACAGGTGCAGGGCGGCGAGGTGAAATTTCCCGCCATGCTCTCGCTGCAATTCGAACGAGTCGAAACGCTGCGGTACGGTGAAAACCCGCATCAACAGGGCGCCTTCTATCGTGAGCTGCAGGGCAAGGAACCGGCGGTATCCCGCGGAAAGATCCTCCATGGCAAAGCGATGTCGTACAACAATTTTCTCGATGCCAACTCCGCTCTCGAGCTCGTGAAGGAATTCGATCAGACGGCCGTGGCCATCATCAAGCACAACAATCCCTGCGGGTGCGCGCTCGGCGTGACGCCGGTCGAAGCCTATGTGAAGGCGCGCGCCACCGATCCGGTGTCGGCCTTCGGCGGTGTGCTCGCGTTCAATCGCCCCGTGGATCTGCCGGCCGCAAAAGAAATCACGTCTACCTTCGTCGAAGTGGTGATTGCGCCTAGCTTCACCGACGAGGCATTGGCCGAGTTGAAACGCAAGAAGGACCTCCGCTTGCTGGAAGTCGGTCCGCTGTCCAAAGCCGGTCCCGAAGGCTTCGATCTAAAAAAACTCGTGGGTGGGTTGATCGTGCAAGACCGCGACCTCGGAACGTTGACCGACTTAAAGGCATTGTCGGTGCCGTCCCTTCGGAAGCCGACGGAAGACGAGTATGCCGCCTGTGGCTTTGCGTGGATCGTCTGCAAGCATGTCAAGTCGAACGCGATTGTGTATGGCCGTCCCGGCGAAATCGTCGGGATTGGCGCCGGGCAGATGAGCCGCGTGGATTCGGTGAAACTCGCCGGCATGAAAGCGCAGTCCGCGATTAAGGGTTGCGTCATGGCATCCGATGCATTCTTCCCATTCCGGGACGGCATCGATGCGGCGGCGCAAGCAGGCATTACCTGTGTCATCCAACCGGGTGGTTCAATCCGCGATGCCGAGGTGACGAAGGCGGTCGACGAGCACGGCATGGCCATGATATTGACGGGCATGCGTCACTTTCGCCATTGACGGACTCTGTCCTCGGCCGTTCCATCCCCTCGACGTACGGAGAAAGTACGCCTCCGGGCGTTGCGACCTCCGGCCTTGGCTGGGAAGGGCGCGCTCTTGTGGCGGCGGGGTTGCGTGGACGAGGCTCGTGAACAAATGCGTTTGAGCTCAGGAAAAGGTTGAACTGTGAAAGTCTTAGTGGTTGGTAGCGGGGGGCGTGAGCATGCCTTGGTCTGGAAGATCTCACAAAGCCCCCGCAAGCCCGTCATCTATTGTGCTCCGGGCAACGCGGGGATCGAAGACCTCGCGACCTGCGTGCCCATCGCAGCGGACGATGTGGCGAGTCTGAAAGCGTTTGCGCTCGGGGAAGGCATCGACCTCACCGTGGTCGGACCCGAGGCGCCGCTGGCTCTCGGTATCGTAGACGAGTTTCGCAGAGCGCGTCTTCGCATATTCGGTCCCACCAAGGCGGCGGCACGCCTGGAGTCCAGCAAGAGCTTCTCCAAGGACATCATGGCCGCCAATCGTATCCGGACGGCCAAGGCCCGCAGCTTCGAGCAGATGGATCAGGCTCTCGCCTATCTGGAAGACGAGCCGGTGCCGATCGTCGTCAAGGCCGATGGGCTGGCGCAAGGCAAGGGCGTGGTCGTGGCGGCGACGCGCAGTGAAGCCAAACAGGCCGTGCGTGATGCGATGGAAAAATCGGTCTTCGGGCAGGCCGGGCACCGTGTGCTGATCGAAGAATTTCTCGACGGCGAGGAACTCACCATCATGGCCTTTACCGATGGCAAGACGGTTGTCCCGATGCTGCCGGCGCAGGATCATAAGCGGGTGGGGGACGGCGATACTGGCCCGAACACCGGCGGCATGGGGGCCTATGCTCCGGCTCCGCTCGGCACCCCGGCCTTGTGCGACCAGATTACGCGGGAGGTCCTCCAGCCGACCATCGATGCGCTTGCTCGAATCGGTTCGCCGTTCCAAGGCGTGCTCTATGCGGGCCTTATGATCGTCAAAGGCCTCCCCTACGTGCTCGAGTTCAACGCTCGCTTGGGCGATCCCGAGACCCAGGTGGTGCTGCCGCTGCTTAAATCGGATTTGCTCGAGGTGGTGGAAGCGGTCGTGGAGCATCGACTTGATCAACAGACCGTGGAGTGGCGGCAGGATACTGCGGTGTGCGTCGTCCTCACGTCGCCAGGTTATCCTGGGGCTTATACGACCGGGCTGCCGATCGAGGGACTGACGACTCTGCCGACGGAGCCCGGGCTGGCTGTGTTTCACGCGGGGACCAAGCGGGAGCGAGGACGGGTTCTGACCGCCGGCGGCCGGGTATTGGCGGTCACGGCATGGGGCGCTTCCCTGCGACTGGCCCGGGCCAGGGCCTACGAGTGCGTGCCTTCAATCGTGTTCGATGGACGGCATTACCGAAGCGATATCGCGAAACGCGCGCTGCCAGATTCCCCCTGACGACGCTGCTTGTTCCGCATCATGGCTCGCCTGTTACCGTTTACCGCTGACAACTGGGAAGCCGTCGTCCCGCCGGTGCGCGAGAGATTGGATCGTCACGGCCTGATCGCGTTGCCGACCGAGACGTTCTACGGGCTTGCCGTCCGCCCGATGGACCAGGAGGCGTTGCACCGGCTCCATGAAGCGAAAGGCCGGCCTACTGACAAGCCGATTTTGCTCTTGATTGGCCACCCCGATCAGCTTGGGCCGCTCGTGAGTGCCATTCCCCCGGCGGCCTCCTTATTGATGGCCCGGTTCTGGCCCGGCCCGCTGACGTTGGTTTTTCCCGCCGCGAAAGGGCTGTCACCGCGGCTGACCGCCGGCACGGGAACGATCGGCGTGCGTCTTCCACCACTTCCGCATCTGCGGGCGTTGCTGCAGGTGGTCGGTCCCTTGACCGGTACGAGCGCGAACCGTTCGTCAGAGCCGGCGCTCGACACCGCCGCCGCCGTCGATTGTTCGCTGGGCGATGAACTGGACCTCATTCTCGACGGGGGACGGACGCCCGGAGGAGCAGTGTCTACGATAGTGGATACCCGCTCGCCGTTGCGTCTCCTCCGTCCGGGCGCGGTCGACATCGAGATGCTGCGGACGGCGCTGGGTGAAGGAGGCTACACACTTTCGTCATGATTTGACGGCTGGGTTGGTTGTATAATCCGCCGCCACAGGGAGGAACGTGACCATGACTATGTGCGCTGCGCGTCGTGTGCTTGCAATCGGGTCCTTCGGTCTCTTAGCCGCGCTTGGGCTGACCGGCTGCGACTACTGGCCGCCGGCCTTGCAAGCACAGATCGAACAGTTGCGAAGCGAAGCGCAGCAGGCTCAAGCGGATCGAGCACTCTTGCAAAACCAGCTCAATGCGTCGAACAAGGCAAAAGAAGAGTTGCAGTCACGGGTGGAAGAACTCACCCGCGTGAACAAGGAAAAGTCGGCGATGATCGCCGGTTTGGAACATAGCCTCGCCGCCGAACGCGAACGGGCCACCAAGGCCAAAACGACTGTCAAGCCATCGCCGAAGCCATCGAAGACTCCGCCTGCGAAACCCGCGACCAAGGCGCCCCCGAAACCGTCCAGCAAGAAAACGACTCCACCCAAGGGCAAGCCGGCTGCGGCCAAACGCATCGGCTAGGCGCCGAATTCTGATCGCTGAATCCGCTGTAGCGAATCCCCGAGCAAACGGTCAGCTGGTGGAGGAAGAGGTATTGCCGGATGGCGTGCCGGAGGCGGACGCCGACGGGGGGGCTGCGGGAGCAGGGGCAGCGCTCGTCGAGGACTCAGGCTTACTGGCCGTGTCCGCAGCGACAGCGGGCTTGGCCTGATCCGGTGTCTCGACCGCCGGCTTCTCGCCGCCGTCGGCCGAGGCTGCCGGTTTCAGTTTGTCCGAATAGTCGGTCACGTACCAGCCGCTGCCCTTGAACATGATCGCGGGAGGAGAAATCAACTTGGACACGGCTTGCCCGCAGCGGGCGCATTCCGTGATCGGGGCGTCCTTGATGCCCTGTTTGACTTCGAAACGGTAGGCACAGCTCGTACATTGATATTCGTAAATCGGCACCTGGTCCTCTCCTTAGTGTCGGTCAATTCCCGTCTGTCACTTCTCAATGGGGGCGGGTCGTAGCTGCTGGACGGTGATAACACCGATCCCGACGAAATCAAGAGATCATCGTTCGTCCTTGTAAAGGCGACTACTCCAGTTTGCTGAGGGCCGCCTCGATTCGCGTTAACCCGCGCTCGATCGCCTCCATGGAGGTGGCATACGAGAGCCGGATGTGCTGGCTGCTCCCGAACGGTTCTCCGGGGACTACGGCCACCTGCGCTTCCTTGAGCAGATAGTTCGCCAGGGTCGCCGCCGACCCCAGCGGTTGCTTGTTCCACCGGCGCGTTAGAGTGCGGCTGACATTCGGAAACGCATAGAAGGCGCCGGTCGGCATGCGGCAGCTGATGCCCGGTATCCCATTCAACCGCTCCACTATGACGCGGCGTCGCCGATCGAACTCTGCCACCATCGATTCGGTGAAGCGGGCTCCTTCCCGCAGCGCTGCGACGGCGGCCTTTTGGGAGATGGAGCAGGGGTTCGACGTACTCTGACTCTGAATGTTGGCCATCGCGGTGAGCAAGTCTTTCGGGCCCGCCGCGTAGCCGATGCGCCATCCGGTCATGGCATAGGCTTTCGACACGCCGTTGATGACAACGGTTCGGGCGGCCACCTCAGGGCCGAGGCTCGCGATACTGACGTGCCGAAGGCCGTCGTAGAGAACCTTTTCGTAGATCTCGTCGGAAATGATCACGAGATCATGGCGTAACGCCACGGCGGCGATCCCTTCCAGCGTGGTACGGTCGTAGGTCGCCCCGGTCGGGTTGCAGGGACTGTTGACGATGATCGCCTTGGTCCTGGCCGTGACCTTGGCTTCCAAGGCCTCGGGGTGGATGTGGTAGCCGTCTT
Source organism: Nitrospiraceae bacterium (assembly GCA_035715525.1). GTDB lineage: Bacteria > Nitrospirota > Nitrospiria > Nitrospirales > Nitrospiraceae > JAHBWI01. The sequence goes on along the minus strand of DASTLA010000113.1, from coordinate 27,954 downwards.
CTTCTTCGGTCGGCAACAGGACTGGCGTCGCATCGTTCAGCAGCGTCTGATCCTGATACGAGACCCAGAATGGGACGGGAATGATCAGTTCATCGCCCGCCTCGAGGAGTGCTTCGGCTACATTGTAGAGGGAATGCTTGGCCCCGCAGGACACGAGTATTTGCGATTTGTCGTAGCGCAGTCCCTGTTCGGCCTGCAGTTTGTCGGCGATGGCGCCGCGCAGCTCGTCGATGCCGGACGAAGGCGTGTATTTCGTAAAGCCGGCACGAATGGCGGCTTCCGCCGCGGCCTTCACCGGTTCCGGCGTGTCGAAATCCGGTTCGCCCGAAGCGAAGTCGATGACGTCGATGCCTTGAGCCGCCATGGATTTCGCGGTCGCAGTAATGCTCAAGGTCGGGGAGGGAACGATGCGTCCGACACGGGCTGCAAGCTTCATCCTTTCAAACTCCGAATTCGTTCCTGGAGCCGCTTGGCCACCTCGGGATACACGAACTCCTCGAGCGATCCCCCGTGGCTGGCGACATCCTTGATGATGGTGGAGGACAAATAGGAATACTCTTCACTCGGCATCAAGAAAACCGTCTCGACCGATTCTGCCAGTTTACGATTGATCAACGCCATTTGAAATTCATGTTCGAAGTCAGAGATTGCTCGAAGTCCTCGGAGTACCGCATGGGCCCCCCGCTTGCGAACGAACTCGACGAGCAGGCCATCAAATGTCGTGATTTCCACATGCGTCAGATCCTTGGTCGCCAACCGGACCATCTCCAACCTCTCCTGCAGATTGAACATGGGATGCTTGCTCGGGTTGGGCGCCACGGCGACAATGATCTGTTCGAAGATCCGTAAGCCGCGCCGGATGATGTCGCTATGTCCGTGCGTAATCGGGTCGAACGTTCCCGGATAGACGGCAGTTTTCATGACGGCGGGGCATCCTTTGACCCGACCCGCCAGACGGTGAGCGCCGTATCTCCGTAATCATAGCGTCTGCCAGGCATCAGCCACCCGAGGGTCGGCGGTATGGCAGCTTTCCGCGCATGCTCGACCACGACGATGCCGTCGTCGGCGAACCAGCCGGTGTCCCATGTCTGTATGCTGGTCATGAGATCTATGGTGACATCGTACGGCGGATCACAAAAGATGATGTCGTACGGACCGGACGTCGGCTGATTCCGTCGGAAGAAGTCTTCCACTCGGCCTGCGCAAACGCGCGTCTGCTGTTCCATCCCGCAGGCGGCGAGATTCCTATGGAGTAGACGCAAGGCCTGCCGATTGGCCTCGACGAACGTCACGTGCGCGGCGCCACGGCTCAGCGCTTCGATACCGATCGCGCCGGTTCCGGCGTAGAGATCGAGCAGCCGCGCACCAGGCGTACGTTGACCGAGGATCGAAAATAAGGCCTCCCTCACACGGTCCGCAGTCGGACGGATAGCCTGCCCCGTCGGACCGATCAATCGACGGCCTCGATGAACCCCTGCGATGACGCGCATGACCGTTTGAGGGTGTGTGCCATGATGCTCATGGCGAAGGAGTGTGTGAATCTAACACAGCGTTTTTGCAGGGGTCAAGGCGAGAGGGCTTGCGAGAAACCGAGGGCCGGGAGATTCTGAATGTGGCTGGAATTTGACTCCCCGCCGCCAGGCGGGGAGTCGCTGTTAACGTCGTCCGGGCTTGATCGTTTTGACGCTTGGGAGGAGGCTCGCTATAATCGGGCCGGGTCGTCGGTCAGATGTGCAGGTGGAAAGGAAATCCGAAGCATCGGGCCCTCGCACCGCACCGCAGACAATACGCGATCCGTCGGTCTATCGGCTGGCCACCGGTTGTGCGTCACGAGCAGCCAAACTTTTGCGGCGGTTCGAAGAAATGGTCCGATCAATGATCGCACCGCAGTTGATGCATTTCCAGGCGTAGAAGATGAGAAAGAAATCTGAGAACCGCTCCAGCATCATGAGCCCTTTGCATTTCGGACATTCCATTTGCCCCTCCTGGGTGGCGACGTTTACAGCTGTAGGCATTCCCAAGCAAGACCTGCACCAAAATGTCGTTTATTGGATTATCAACCGGTTAGGTGACGCAAGACCGTCAAAATCTGCCCCGGCGGCGTCAAAGTCCCGGTACAAAACTGTGCGAGCCGACATTTTTTTGTCGTAGAAAGTACCTATGACTGCTCGAGGCAAACTCGGTGGTATTGGGGAATGGCCCGCCATGGAACGCCCGCGCGAGCAACTGCTGCGCCAGGGTGCGGAGCGCCTCTCGGACGCGCAACTCGTGGCGATTTTGCTTCGAGTAGGGCGAGCCGAGGCGTCCGCCGTCCATGTCGCAATGGACATGTTGGGCCGGCTGGGCGGCATTCAAGGCCTCATTCACGCCAGTGCCGAAGAACTCTGTGCAGTCGCGGGAATCGGGCCAGCCAAGGCGGCTCAATTGAAAGCGGCCATCGAAGTCGGCAAACGAGCGATGGCGGCACCGCTGTCCAGAGGTAGTCGGATCCAGTCCAGCGCGGATCTCTTCAAGCATTACCATGCGCGCCTTCGCGATCTGCGGCATGAGATTTTCGCAGCCGTCCTGTTGGATGCCAAGCACAGCGTCATCCGCGAAGTCACCGTCTCCGAGGGGAGTCTCACTCTCAGCATCGTCCATCCGCGAGAAGTCTTTCTGCCCGCCGTGCGCGCGTCCGCCGCCGCGGTGATTTTTCTGCACAATCATCCCAGCGGGGATCCCACGCCCAGCGCCGAGGATCGCGTGTTAACCGCCCGATTGGTCTCGGCCGGTCACTTGCTGGGCATTCCGGTCCTTGACCATCTGATTGTCGGTGACGGGCGGTACGTGAGTTTCGCCGACCAAGGGTGGTTACAGAGCGAATCAGCGGGAGTATGACAAGGGTACATCGGTCCGACAGTCGGTTGATAGAGAAGGGCACCATGTAAATCATCGATCTATTATGTCCTGCGGGTCCCCGGACCCGCCGCTGAACCGGAGGAGGTCGCTATGCATCTTCCGCCCGTCGAATCCATCAGGAATGTCGCTGTGCTGTCGAATGCGGGAGCGGGAAAAACCTCGTTGGTCGAAGCGCTCGCGTTCTGTACCGGCCATGTATCGGTTCCGGGATCCGTCCTGCAGGGGACCACCATCTCGGATTTCGAACCGGAAGAGATCCGCCACCGCACCTCGTTTAATACCGGCGTTCTTCATTGTTCCTATCAACAATCCGCGATCAACCTGCTCGACACCCCGGGCTCGGCCAGCTTCAGCCTGGAGACGCGTGCGGCGTTGCGTGTGGCCGACGGATGCATTCTCGTGATCAATAGCGGGATGGGCGTGCGGACCGAGATCCAGCGACTTTGGGCTGGCATCCGCGACGCCGGTTTACCCTGTCTGATCTTCGTCAACGGACTCGATAAGGATGGAACTAGTTTCACGCACACGGTCGAGGCAATCGGAAAGGAGCTTGGCGTGGCCATTGTGCCCTTGGTCATTCCCGTCGGAACGGAGACGCAGCTGTCGGGTGTGATCGACCTGTTACGGAGCGTCCTGGTTACCCCGATGAGCGAGCGGCCCCAGGCGCAGGAGGGGTCTGTGCCCCCGGAATTGGCGTCCGCGGCGGACGAAGGCCAGCGTCGCATGATGGAGGAGATCGCCGAGACCGATGAAGCGTTCTTGGAGCGCTATTTGGCGAGCAACGAATTATCCGAGTCCGATCTCTTGGCCGGTCTGAAGGCTGCGGTGCAGCGGGGCACCTTGCTCCCGGTACTCGGCGGGTCTGCGGCGAAATTGGTAGGGGTCCATACATTGCTTTCCGCAGTGACAGCCTTTCTTCCCTCTCCGGTCGACCGCGCTCAAGCGGCGCCGCTTCAAGGACGAGGTCTCACCGACGAGGCTTCCATCGTCGTCCGCCAACCCGCTCCGACCGATCCGTTTTCTGGGTTCATTTTCAAGACCATCATCGATCCGTTTCTCGGCCGTCTTTCGTACGTACGGATCTACTCCGGGACATTGGAGGCCGACAAGCCGGTGTACAACGCGTCCCGTCATGTGAAGGAGAAAGGTGGGCACCTCTTTTCGATATTCGGAAAGAAGTACCAATCCATTCCACGAGCCGCCGCGGGTGAGGTCATAGCCATCGGGAAGCTGAGAGATAGTCTGACGGGCGACACCCTCTGCGACGAACATGCGCCTATCCGATATGCCGGTATCACGGTGCCCCGGCCGGTGGTCTCCTTTGCGATCGAACCAAAGTCGAAGGCGGAAATCGAAAAAGTGAGTCTCGGTCTCCATAAGCTCATCGAGGAAGATCCTAGTTTGGAATTTGTCCGCAACGCCGAGACGAAGGAGATGGTCTTCAGCGGAATGGGCCAATTGCACATCGACGTCGCGCTGGAGAAGTTACACCGCAAATACGGTGCGGACGTGACGCTGCATACGCCCAAAATTCCGTACCGCGAAACGATTCGAAGCACGAGCCAAGCCCAAGGAAAGTACAAGAAACAGACGGGTGGCCACGGGCAATACGGCGATTGTTGGCTGGAGCTCTCTCCATTGCCGCGAGGGAAGGGATTCGAATTTGAAAACAAAGTCGTCGGTGGCGCCATTCCCAGGAATTTCATTCCAGCAGTGGAAAAGGGTGTCGTCGAAGCGATGTCGGAGGGAGTGCTCGCCGGCTATCCGGTGGTCGATGTGCGAGTGACTGTGTACGACGGGTCATACCACGTGGTGGACTCGTCCGAGTTGGCGTTCAAGATCGCGGCCTCGATGGGATTCAAGAAGGCGATGGAAGGGGCGCATCCGGTGTTACTCGAGCCGGTCATGACGGTCGAAGTCGACGCACCGGACGATTGCATCGGGAGCGTAATCGGCGATCTGAATTCACGCCGCGGGCGCATCGTGACGGTGATGGCGAACGGCCAGACCGAAACAGTGACGGCCACCGTACCCTTGGCGGACATGCTGAAATACGCGCCTGTTCTGAATTCCATTACGGCTGGCCGGGGTCGCTACGTCATGGAGTATGCGCACTACGAGGAAGTGCCCCGTGAAATTGCCGCGCGTGTGATCGAGGAGCACAAGGCCGGGCGGCAGGCTGTCGCGGCGCATTGAAGCACGTGGGACCACATCGGAGCGCTCGGACAAGACCGGGGGAAATCCCAGCGGCCACTGGGCGCGCGGTCGCCATGAACGAAGAGGGGAGGCGTCGACTCAGAACGCCGCGCGCTTGGGACGCCGGTGCGAGCGGGAGCCAGCAGGACGATGGCGGCGCACTGCTCGTCGTCCTGTCTCCGACCCGCTAGTGGTCGGCCGGTTTAAGGACGACATAGAACGCGCGGTTTTCACGGAGCACGCGGAGGAGCAAGGTTTCTCCACGACGCACCTTCGAGACCGCGACGGTGAACTCTCCCACCGTGCCGATGTCCACGCGGTTGACTTCCTTGATCAAGTCGCCTTCGCGCAGGCCTTCCGACTGGGCGAGACTCCCAGCTTCGACTTTCGCGATCAACACTCCCTTCGTTTCCCGCAGATGGAACTTTTCGGCCAACCCCGCCGTCAGATCTTGAACGTCGATGCCGAGTTTCACGTCGGATCGGGATTGCGGCAGCGACGCTGCCACGACCGCATCCCGGCGTTCACTCAAGGCGACCGTGACCGTCATTCGCTGCCCATCGCGCACGACTTCCACCCGGGTCGTCGATCCAGGGGGGAGCGTCGCGACCAGGCGCGAGAGCTTGTTGGGGGTGTCGACGAGCGCGCCGTCGACTTTCGTGATGACATCTCCCGGTTTGATGCCCGCGAGCGCCGCGGGGTCCTTTTCGAACACTTCGTTGACCAGGACGCCTTCACCCTCGTCGACCCCAAATTTTTTGGCCAGGTCGGGAGTCAAGGGTTGAAGCCCCACGCCGAGCCAGGCGCGCACCACGCGGCCTTTAGCGATCAACTGCTGCATCACTTGCTTGGCCATGTTCGAGGGGATGGCGAAACCGATCCCCTGTGCAAAATTGATAATGGCCGTATTGATGCCGACAATTTCGCCGCGGAGATTGAACAGCGGGCCGCCCGAGTTACCGGGATTGATGGAGGCATCGGTCTGGATGAAGTTTTCATAACGAGAGAGATTGATGTTTTCGCGGCCGACTCCGCTGACGACGCCCAGCGTCACCGTGCGGTCCAATCCGAAGGGGTTGCCCACAGCCAGCACCCATTGACCGACCTTGACGGTGCCAGAATCTCCGAACCGCGCGGCGGCCAAGGGACGATCGCTGGAAACTTTCAGGACGGCGAGATCCGTATCCGGGTCCTTGCCGATGACCTGCGCATAGAGCTTCGATTTGTCGGACAGCCGCACTTCGACTTCGCTCGCTTCGCCCACGACGTGATTGTTCGTGACGATATGCCCCTCGGAGTCCACGATGACCCCGGACCCCGATCCAGTGGGGTTCGGCATCCGTTCACCGGAACCTTCTCGAGTCCGGCCGGTCGCCTGGATGGGAAAAATACTCACGACCGACGGCTTGGTTTCCTCGGCCAGGTCGGTGATGACAGCCTGAATATCTTCGAGAAGTCGGAGGCCGGGCGAGTCCTTGTGGGGCGGAGCCGGACGTTCGGGCGCAACGGCCTCACCTGACAACGGGACACCGATCAACGTCAAGCCCAACAGGAGGCTCGGCAGCCACGGAAGAACGCATCTCGGCGACGATGGGGGCATAGGCATTGCGGTGCTCCAGTGAAGTCCGGCGGTCGCGTACAGAATACCAGATCGGCGATCGGGCGGGAAAGAACGTCTAGGCGCTCTTCGAAGACATGGCGACGCCTTGAAAATGCGGAGCCCATCGAACCAGATCCTCACGCAATCCGGCGAGCACGACGACGTCGTCGGCCCGGAGCGTCAGCGAGGCAGCGGGGGGAAGCAAAAAAGGACCTCGCACGACCATGACGAGCCGCATGGTGGATGGGATATCATATTCGCCGATCGGATGGCCGATGATCGGGGCTCCCTGGGCCACCACGAAGCGCTCGATCGCGGCGCCGCGCGCGCCCAAGTCGCGTTGAATCTTGAGCAAGTCGTCGTGGACCAATTCCTCCTTCAATTCGCGAATGCGGGTTTCCACTTGCTGGAGCAGGATCCGATGCGAGGCGATGCGATCGGCGGCTGTGCGGACGATTTCGTCCAAGGGAGTCAGGGTTGGATCTGCGGTCAGGTCGGCATGGGGTCTCGCCGGATCGGCCACGCGGGCCGCGACGCGCTGGCCGACCTGTCGGTGAATCGATCGGATTTGATGCAACAGCGTGGTGGCTTGACTATGTAGCCGTAGGACATGAACTTTCCGATTGACGCGTTCTGCGATGGCAAGGATGGTCTCGTAGAAGGCGCTCGCGGTGAGAGAAAGCTCCTTGCGGAATCGGGCCAACAACTCGAAGGACAGCATATGGCTTCGTGTCCGATAAGATCTATTATGTCAACTAACTTGTCCGATCCGCGATTCGGTCCCGCTCCAGAGACGCACCAAGTTGTCCTTATGCCGGATCCAGATCAACGCTGCGACCGACAAAGCAAAGCCCACGAAGAGCCATGATCGATTGAAGATCAACGCGACGAGCGGAAACAATCCGAAGGCCAACAAAGCCCCACCCGACGAATATTTCCAGAGGACCACCGCGCTGACCCACAGGGCCATCAAAATCAGGCCGACGAGTGGATCCACGCCGAGGACCGAGCCCAGCGCCGTCGCTACGCCCTTCCCGCCTTTGAAGCGCAAGAATGCCGAGTAGAGATGACCTACGATCGGCGCCAGGGCGACGAGCAGTATGGAGGATTCCTGGACCAACAGCAGCGTGCCCGACCAGGCGACGAGCCACCCTTTTCCGATGTCGCCGGCCAGGGTAAGAATACCGGCTTTCCGACCACTGACCCGAAGCACGTTGGTGAATCCGACGTTGCGACTGCCGGCACTCCGCGGATCGACCACTCCGAGAAGGCGCGACACCACGACCCCGAAGGGAATCGATCCGATCACGTAACCGAGGAGGGCCAGCGTTATGATGAGCCAGGGACTGTCCATGAGCGAGGGCGTCTGCACAGGATCAGGATGGGAAGCGGCTAGAGCCCTTTGGCGGTCACTTGCCGCCAGAAGTTCACCACGTACTGCGTGCCGGAGACGTAACCGAGGACGATTGAGAGATAGAGCGTGACGATGCCGGCCAGATGGACATTGCCGATGTCGTTCACCACCGTACCTTCCAGAATCAGCAGCACGATCGCGATCACCTGCAGCGCCATCTTATACTTGCCCGTCACCTCGGCTGAAATGATCATTCCCTCGGTCGCTGCGATGGCCCGGATGCCGGTGACGGCGACTTCCCGTGCGATGATCAGAATGGCGACCAAGGCGGTCACCCGATCCAGCTGAACCAACAGGATCAGCGCCGACAGCACGAGCAGTTTGTCGGCAATAGGATCCATCAGCCGGCCGAGTTTCGTGATTTGCCCCGTCTTCCTGGCGACGTAACCGTCCAGGAGGTCCGTCATGGCCGCCACGACAAAAATGACGGCAGCCGACAACGAGCGTTCGGGATCCGGAACCATCATCAAGACGATAAAGACGGGAATGAGCAGGATCCGGACGAGCGTCAACACATTGGGCAGGTTGATATTGCTTTCCTGAACCGCTGCTCGCATGAGGACCAGTTCCGCCTCTTTCCGCCCTTCGCTCATTGACTCCCCTGCTCCTTTCGCACTGTCGCCGGTATGGCGAGCCTATACGATGCCGCTTTTCAGCAGATCATGCAAGTGGATGACCCCGACGACGGCGCCTCGCCTCTCCATCACGACCAGCGACGTAATGGAATAGCGCTCCATCAACTCCATGGCCCCTGCGGCCAATTCATCGGGATGGATGGTCTTGGGATTGCGGCTCGCCAACTCACCGGCGGTGACTCGAGCGAAATCGCCACCCCGCTGGATGAATCGCCGGAGATCGCCGTCGGTGATGATGCCGACGAGCCGGCCTGCTTGGTCTTCGACCGTGGTCATGCCGAGTTTCTTGGCCGTCATTTCCAGAAGGGCCTCCGTTGCCTGCCGGGAGGACCGGACACGTGGAACGTCGTCGCCCCCATGCATGAGATCCCGTACCTTGACCAGCAACCGTCGTCCCAACGCGCCACCCGGATGAAATCGGGCAAAGTCGTCTTCTTTGAATCCGCGCCGTTGCAGCAGCGCGACCGCCAGCGCGTCCCCCATTGCGAGTGTCGCGGTGGTGCTGGCTGTCGGGGCCAGCCCCATGGGACAGGCCTCCTCGCTGACCGACACGTCCAAGGCCACTTCGCTGTTCTTGGCCAAGCTGGACGCCATCTTGCCGGTTAGCGCCACGACCGGTATGTTCAGGCGCTTGACGAATGGCAGCAACTGCAGGACTTCGTGCGTTTCACCGCTGTTGGAAATCGCGATCACTGCATCCCCGCGCGCCAGCATTCCGAGATCGCCATGGACCCCTTCTGCGGGATGGAGGAAGAAAGCAGGCGTGCCGGTGCTGGCCAGGGTCGCCGCGATTTTTTGGCCGATCAATCCGGATTTTCCCATGCCGGATACCACGACCTTTCCGGAGCAGGTATGGAGGACATCGACGGCCTTGGCGAAGCTCTCATTCATGCGCTCGATCAAGGCCTGCACGGCGCGGGCCTCGATTTCGAGCACGCGCTTCCCGTCCGTGAGACTGTCCGTCTCCTGCCCGCGAGGCTGCGGCCGACGGGGTCCCGCCAATCTTGCGGGTTTCGCTATCGGGCGGCGTCGCATATTCGGAGGATCCGTTCCAACAAAGGTTGCAGTTGATGCAGCGGGACCATGTTCGGGCCGTCGGACAGCGCCTTATCTGGCTGGGGATGCACTTCCATGAAGAATCCGTCGACGCCGGCGCCGGCTGCGGCACGAGCCAAGGGTTCGACGAATTCCCGCTGGCCCGACGACGTCGTACCGCCGCCCCCCGGCAACTGCACGCTGTGCGTGGCATCGAAGACCACCGGATAGCCGAAGCGGCGCATGATCGGCAAGCTGCGCATGTCGACCACCAAATTGTGATAGCCGAATGAAGTTCCGCGCTCGGTCAGCAGGATGCGCCGGTTTCCGCAGTCCTCGACTTTCTTCACGGCATGTCCCATTTCTTGCGGTGACAGAAACTGGCCCTTTTTGATGTTCACGATTTTTCCGGTTCGTGCGGCGGCGATGAGCAGATCCGTCTGACGACAGAGAAACGCAGGAATTTGTAGCACGTCGACGACCTTCCCCGCCTCGGTCGCCTGTTCTTCAGTATGCACGTCCGTCAGGACGGGAAGGCCGAGTTGGCTTCGGATGGTCTTGAGCACGGCAAGGCCCTTCTCTAGGCCCGGCCCACGAAAGGAGGTAATAGACGTTCGATTCGCCTTATCGAACGATGACTTGAATACATAGGGCATACCCACGGCCTTCGCGATGTCCGCTATCCGTCCCGCCGTCTCCATCGCCAGCTGCTCGCTCTCAATCACGCAAGGTCCGGCGATCAAAAAAGGGCGATGTCCCGCCCCGACGGTAAAATCTCCAATCTGAACGTCGTACGACATAGTTCTCCCTGCTTCTGCTGCGATGCTCAAACAGGATAATCAACGAGGCCCGTGCAACGACAGGACTGCGGGCGTCGCCGCGGGGCTACGTTAAGGATCTCGTCGAGCCGAAAACAAAGTTGATCGCCTGTTTTAGCATCGCTACTGGCCGAGCTTCCTGCGCAGCGCCGCCCCCACAAATCCACTGAACAACGGATGCGGATGGTGCGGACGCGAATTGTATTCGGGATGGAATTGAGTCGCCAGGAACCAGGGATGGTTCGGCAACTCGATGATCTCCACCAGGCGATTGTCCGGGGAAAGGCCGCTGAGCACCAAGCCTTTGGCCGTCAATCGGTCGCGGTACGCATTATTGAATTCGTAGCGATGGCGATGGCGCTCGCGGACTTCGCTCACCCCGTACATTTTCTGCGCCAGCGTCCCTGCCCCTAACCGACAGAGATAGGATCCCAAGCGCATGGTACCCCCCTTGTCGCTGACCTGCTGTTGATCCGACATCAGATGAATGACCGGGTGGGGACACCGTTCATCAAACTCCGCGCTGTTGGCCCCCGTCAAGCCGGCGACGTTCCGGGCAAATTCAATGGTCGCACATTGCATTCCCAGACAGAGGCCCAGGAAGGGAATGTTCCGCTGGCGCGCAAACTGGATGGTGACGATTTTGCCCTCGATGCCGCGAGCTCCGAATCCGCCGGGAATCAGAATACCGTCGGCCTCACGAAGAATCCGCTCCGTGCCCTGTCGTTCGATATCCTCGGATTCGATCCAATCGATGTGCACGCGGGTCTCATGGTCGATGCCTCCGTGCACCAAGGCTTCGGCCAGGCTCTTGTAACACTCCTTCAGCCCGGCGTACTTTCCGACCAGGGCGACCAAGACTTCATGCTTGGGATGCTTGATTTTCTGCACCATGGCATCCCACTCGCGCAGGTTCGGAGGACCCGTCTCGAGCTTGAGTTGCCGCACGATCAGTTCGTCGAGGCCCTCCTTCCGAAAGACGATGGGCACTTCATAGATGGTATCGACGTCCTTGGCGGTAATGACCGCGTCCTTCTCGACGTTGCAGAACATCGCGATTTTGGCCTTCAACTCCGGCGGCAGGTAGCGGTCGGTGCGACAGAGCAGGATATTGGGTTGAATACCGATTTCCCTAAGCTTGTTGACCGAATGCTGCGTCGGCTTCGTTTTCAATTCACCCGCCGCTCCGATATAGGGCACCAATGTCAGATGTACGTAGAGCACATTGTCGCGGCCGACGTCATAGGGAATCTGCCTGATCGCCTCCAAAAAAGGCAGACTTTCGATGTCGCCGACCGTACCGCCGATCTCGACGATCGTGACGTCCATGCCCTGGGAGATGCGCGTGATGCATTGCTTGATCTCGTCGGTCACGTGCGGGACTACCTGCACGGTGCCGCCGAGATAGTCGCCGCGCCGCTCCTTCGTGATGACGGAATGGTAAATGCGGCCGGTGGTGTAATTGTTCTCCCGCGAAAGCGTCAGCGAGGTATACCGCTCATAGTGTCCCAAATCGAGATCGGTTTCGGCTCCGTCTTCGGTGACGTAAACTTCCCCATGCTGATAGGGATTCATCGTTCCGGGGTCGACGTTGATGTAGGGATCCAGCTTCAAAAACGTGATTTTGAGGCCGCGGCTCTCCAGCAAATTGCCGATGGAGGCCGAGGCAAGGCCTTTTCCCAACGACGACACGACTCCGCCCGTCACAAAAATGAACTTGCTCATCGTCGCACCTTTAGATGATGGAGACATATCGATCGTCATCACGACACGCAGCGCGCCGTGTCATGTCGCCGGAGGGCTTCCAGCGCGGCCGGTACATCGTCCGGCACATCGATGCGGATCGACGCATGTTTCGTTTCCCAGACTCGGATGCGGATGCCGTATTCCAGAGCCCGGAGTTGCTCCAGTTTTTCAGCCTCCTCGAGCCGTCCGCTGGGGAGATCGGCCAGACGCAGCAATGTCTCCCGGCTATAGATGTACAACCCTAAATGAATGTAATGCAGCCCCGGCGTTGCGGCCTGTTGCGGGTCATCCCGTACCAAAGGGATCGGAGCGCGGGAAAAGTAGAGGGCGTTGCCTTCATGATCCGTCGTCACCTTGACGCAGCCGGGATTTCGCAAGTCCTCCGTGGAGTGAATCTGCCGCTTGAGCGTTCCCATCGGCGCGCCGCTTGTCAGAAACGGTTCGACGAGATCCGTGATCAGATCCGGACGCAGAAGAATTTCGTCTCCCTGGAGATCCACGAAATACGCTCCCTCTTGTCGGCGGGCTACCCCGGCCACGCGGTCCGTCCCGGTGCGGTAGGGCTCGGCCATGAGAAGGGCGCGCCCTCCGAACGCTTCCACCGCAGACTGGATTCGCCTATCGTCCGTGGCGACCAACACGTCACTGATCGCCGGACAGGCGGCGGCCTGCTCGTAGACATACTGGATCATCGGTTTTCCCAGCAAATCGACAAGCGGCTTCCCGGGAAACCGCGATGATCCGTAACGGGCCGGAATCACGAGCGTCACCGTCGGCTTCACGCTATCCGTGCTCCAAGGCATCGGCCAGCTGCAATGCGGTCACGGCGGCCGTCCCGACCATCCCGACCACAACGCCGGCGGCTTGGTTCGCCAACATGGCAGCCTCGCGCATCGTCGCGCCGGCAGAGAGCGCGAGGGCCAAGGTGCCGACGACCGTATCCCCCGCGCCGGTCACATCGTACACCTGTCGCGCTTTGGTGGGAATGTGCCAGTGCATCCCCTCACCTTCATAGAGGCTCATCCCCTTTTCGCCTCGCGTGATGAGGACGGTCTGGCATCCCAGTCGCTGGCGGATGAGGGCTCCCGCTTCATTCATGGTCTGATCGTCGTTCCCATGCAGGCCGGCCGCCTGCGTCGCCTCCAGGTGATTGGGGGTGATCACCGTCACGCCTTTGTAATAGCTGAAATGCTCCACTTTGGGATCGACGACGACCGGAATGCGCCGTTGCCCCGCCAGCCTGGTCAGTTCGGCCATGAGCGACGGCGTCACGACGCCTTTGGCATAATCGGAGACGACCAGGCAGGACAATTCCTTCAGTCGCGATTCCACATAGCGAAGGATCCTGCGCTGCAGCTGGTCTTTCAACTCCGCCCGGCGCTCGATGTCGTACCGCACGATCTGTTGATTATGCGCGACGACACGCGTTTTTCTCGTGGTAGGCCGCTCGTGATCGATTACGACCCCGCCGCGCCCTTGACGCCGGCCGCCCAACTCTTTCAACAAGAGCCGGCCGCTTTCATCGGAGCCGATCACGCCGCACAGGTCCGCCTGTCCGCCTAAGGCGAGGATGTTGTTGAACACGTTCGCCGCTCCGCCCAGTTTCAACGATTCGGATTCCACGTGCACGACGGGCACGGGAGCTTCGGGCGAAATTCGGCTGACAAGGCCCCAAACATAATGGTCCAGAATCAAATCGCCGATGACCAGCACGTTGACTTGGGGAAACCGTTGGATGTAAGGCTTCAGGCGAGCGCCGTCCGTCGGGAGCGACCCATCTGTGCCCGGGCGGTGGGTCGAGGCGCCGGTGCGTGCTATTGGATGGCCTTTCCGAATCTTTCCCATCGTACCCATTCGGTCCACGATCCCTGCCCGCTCCAGGACCAATAAATGCGAAAGGCCTTGCCGCGAATTTTTTCCGTGCGGACATAGCCCCAGAAGCGGCTGTCCAAGCTTTGGTCTCGGTTGTCCCCCATGACGAAATAGGCGTCCTCGGGTACGGTGACCGGTCCGAAATTATCCCGCGGATTGATATGCCCGTCGATCACGCCGGGATCGATCCGTTGTGTGAAGGCCTTGTCGTCATAGGCTGCGCCGTTGACGTAGACCACTTTGTTCCGGATTTGAATCGTGTCGCCCGGCAGCCCGACCACCCGTTTGATGAAGTCCTTGTCCTCGTCCTCGGGAAAGCGGAAGACGATGATGTCGCCCCGCTGCACGGATCCGAACGACACGAGCGTCTGCGAGGAATAACAGGTGATGGGCGGAAATCCCGGTTGAAACCTGCAGTTCGTCGGCCATTGCAAGCCATAGGACAGCTTGCTGACCAGAATATGGTCGCCGATGAGCAGGGTGGGAATCATGGACCCAGAGGGGATTTTGAACGCTTGCACCACGAACACCCGAATGGCAAAGGCCAGGAGCATCGCGACGACGATGGCCTCGGCGTATTCCCGGACGATGGACTTGCGTCCGGCTTGGGAAGCGGTGGCTGCGACGGCGGTGGGTTCCCGGTTTGCCTCCTCGGATGAGGGCGAGCGGACCGGCCCCGGCGTCGCCGACAGCTCATCGCGGGAGGGCTGATTGGGATCCGGGGTCATTCCTCGCCCACCTTCAAGATGGCGAGGAAGGCTTCCTGAGGCACTTCCACCTTGCCGACTGCCTTCATGCGCTTCTTGCCTTCCTTTTGTTTCTCCCACAACTTGCGTTTGCGAGAAATGTCGCCGCCGTAACACTTGGCCGTGACGTTCTTCTTCATCGCCCCGATGGTCTCTCGTGCGATGACTTTGTTGCCGATCGCCGCCTGGATTGCGATTTCGAACATTTGCTTAGGAATGAGTTCTTTCATCTTTTCCGCAAGCTGTCGTCCCCGTTGGTAGGCGCGATCCCGATGCGTGATGAAAGAGAGCGCATCGACCGGCTCTGCGTTCAAGAGAATGTCGAGTTTGACCAGATCGGACTCTCGGTAGCCGATCAGCTCGTAGTCCAGCGACGCGTAGCCCTGCGTCTTGGATTTCAGCTTGTCGTAGAAATCCAGAATGACTTCGTTCAAGGGAAGCTCATAGCTGATCATCACGCGCGTCGGGTCCAAGTAATGGATGCTCCGCTGGATGCCGCGCCGTTCCTGGCAAAGCTGCAGCAGCGTCCCGACGTAGCGCTCGGGAGAAATGAGGGTCGCAAGAATGAAGGGTTCCTCAAACGCCTCGATCGATCCAGGAGGGGGCAACTCGGCCGGGTTGTCGATCTCGAGCACCTCCCCTTTCGTCGTCAGGATCCGGTAGACGACCGTCGGAGCCGTCGTGATCAAGGTCAAGCCGTATTCCCGCTCCAACCGCTCCTGGATAATTTCCATATGCAGGAGTCCCAGAAATCCACAGCGAAAGCCGAATCCGAGCGCAAGGGACGTCTCGGGTTCGTAGATAAATGAAGAATCGTTGAGGCGCAGCTTCAGCAACGCGTCGCGCAGATCTTCATACCTGGCCGTATCCGTCGAATACAGGCCGCAAAACACCAGCGGTTTGACTTCCTTGTAGCCGGGAAAGGGTTGTGCCGTCGGCCGTGCGGCATCGGTCAGCGTGTCGCCGATTTTGACGTCGGCTACTTCTTTCATGTTCGCGCATAGATACCCGACCTCACCCGTCGAGAGCTGCGTCCCTTTGGTGCGCTTCGGGGTGAACTGCCCGACTTCCGTCACTTCGAACAGACGGTCGTTGGACATGACCTTGATTTTCATGCCAGGTCGGACCGACCCGTCCACGATCCGGGTCAGCACGATGACGCCCTGATAATTGTCGAACCAGGAGTCGAAAATGAGGGCCTTGAGAGGACTCTCGGGATCGCCCGACGGAGGCGGGATCCGTTTGACGATCGCTTCAAGCACCTCGGGCACCCCGCGGCCTTCCTTGGCGCTGACGAGCATCGCGTCGCTCGCGTCCAAGGTCAAGACCTCGGAAATCTGGTGCTTCGTGCCTTCGACGTCGGCGCTCGCCAAATCGATCTTATTGATGACGGGAATGATGGCGTGCTTGTTGGTCATCGCCAGATTGACGTTGGCGATGGTTTGAGCCTGGACGCCCTGCGTCGCGTCGACGAGCAACAGCGAGCCCTCGCAGGCAGCCAAACTTCGAGACACCTCGTAGGTGAAATCGACGTGGCCGGGCGTATCGATCAGGTGCAGCAAATAGGTCTTCCCGTCCTGAGCCTGATAGCGGATGGCCACCGCATGAGCTTTGATCGTGATACCACGCTCACGCTCAAGGTCCATCGCATCGAGGATCTGTTCTTTGAACTCTCGGGCTGTGATGGCGCCCGTGGCTTCTAGGAACCGGTCAGCGAGGGTCGATTTACCGTGATCGATATGGGCGATAATCGAGAAATTCCGGATGAGACTTTGCGCGTCTTGACTCATGTCTCCCAAAAATCGGTTCATTATAGTAGCCACTCAGAATGTTGTCAAAGAAATCGCCCGCCGCTATAATCCGCGCGCAGTGCGGATTTCCACATGTCGAGCCGCTTCGCGCGCGTGCACTCACGTCCCGTTCCTACCCAATGACGCCATCGCCCAAAACGCTGCCGCTTGCCGCGTGGGACCATCGGTACCTCTGGCATCCGTTTACCCAAATGCAGGAATGGGTGCGGGAGTCGCCCATCATTATCGAACGCGGCAAGGGATCCTATCTGATCGATACCGAAGGCCGGAAATATCTCGACGGCACCTCATCGATCTGGGTCAATCTCCACGGCCATCGCCATCCCCGGCTCGACCGTGCCCTGATCGCTCAGGTCCGCAAGCTTGCCCATTCGACCCTGTTGGGGCTCTCGAATCCTCCGGCGATTCGGCTGGCCAAGGAACTGGTCCGTGTTGCGCCCAAAGGCCTGACCCGAGTGTTCTATTCCGACGACGGCTCGACCGCAGTGGAAGTAGCCTTGAAAATGGCGGTGCAGTATTGGCAACAGCGAGACCCGTCCGCCGGACCGAAGCGAACGTTCGTGCATCTCAAATTGGCTTATCACGGAGATACGATCGGGGCGGTGAGCGTGGGCAATATCGATCTCTTCCATGGGCGCTTTAGCTCCCTTCTCTTCCCGACCCACCAGATCGATCCCCCCTACTGCTACCGTTGTCCGCTTCAGAAGACGTTCCCGTCCTGCGAATTAGCTTGCGCGGAACCGCTTGAGCAGCTCCTGCAACGGCATCACCGGGAGGTGGCGGCGGTGATTATCGAACCGCTCGTCCAAGCGGCGGCCGGGATGCTCGTCGCGCCGAAAGGCTATCTCAGCCGGGTGCGAGAACTCTGCACGCGACACCGGGTATTGCTCATTGCCGATGAGGTAGCCACGGGCTTCGGCCGGACGGGAACGATGTTCGCCTGCCAGCAGGAAGGCGTCACGCCGGATCTGATGGCCGTGAGCAAGGGACTGACCGGAGGGTACATGCCCCTTGCGGCGACCCTGACGACCGAGGAGGTCTATAGCGCTTTTCTCGGACGATTCGAAGATTGGAAGACCTTCTTTCACGGCCACAGCTATACGGGTAATCCATTGGGATGTGCGGTCGCCTTGGCGAATCTGGAAATCTTTCGGCACGAGAAAACACTGAGGCGGCTGCGTCCCAAGATCCGCCTCCTGGGGCGACAGCTTCGGTCTCTTTCGGATTTGCCCCACGTCGGCGATGTGCGGCAATGCGGACTGATGGTGGGTATCGAACTGGTCGAGGACCCCGTAACTCGCGCGCCGTATCCGCCAGAACGCCGCATCGGTCATCACGTGGCCATGGCCGCTCGAGCCGACGGGTTGCTGCTGAGACCGTTGGGCCATGTGTTGGTCCTCATGCCCCCGCTCTCCGTCAGCCCGCGGGAATTGCATCGCATGGTGGCCATCCTGCATCACGCCATCGAGCGCGTCACCAGTTCCTGAATTCGGTCGCCCGCTTCCTGCTTTGATCGTCCCGACGCTCCCCTCCTTTCGAAGTCTCTGTTCCTCGTGCAAGCTGGATAGCGCCCGTTGCAGGTCGGTTCGTGCTCGTTAAAGGAGAAACACCTACGCTCTAATGAGGGGGTGCTAGACTTTTTCCCGTCGCACAGGCCATCACCTGATTACGGGCAGGATTGATGAGTATTCGGTGGGTCTCCGCAGTTGTCGCGTTACTCGGACTCCTACCCGTCCCGGGGTACTCCGATCCTCTTCCACAACCGGAATTACTCCTTCAACGGGTGCAACTGTCGGACACGGCCAATCTAACCGGGCCGGGCGCGATCCCGTTTTCCATAGCCTCGCCGATTCTCCATACATCGTTTCGAACGACGTTTTTCACTGCGCCGTCGACCTCGTCTCGTTTGAAAGACCTCGTTCCGGAATCGGACCGGCCGCAGACGAAAGGTGTCGTGGCGGCATCGAGTTGGCTCAAAGGACAATTCAACACGGAAGGCGAGGTCGCCAACAATGCGACGAACGACGCGGGGATGCCCAGCCGGATCGACCAACGAGAGGATGGGTCAAAGCGGATGGTACGCTTCGCATTCACCGGGGCGAACGGCACGTTTCGGTACGGGGCCTCCTACCGCTCAGCCGGCAAAGCCTTTTTCAACTCGCCTGATCAAACAGTGCGAGAGGTATGGGGGGAATGGGGACTGGGCATCGCGAAGTTGAGAAGCTCCGTCGGCCAGGTCTGGAACAATGTCGATCTCGACCCGACACGTTCGCGGATCGAGCAATCCTTCAATCGCCTCGGCCTCGCTGTCAGCAAACCGGCTTGGCCTGAACTGAGCCTGATGTACGCGCGGAGCACGCTGACCAGCACGATGGACCCATCCGGTGTGGCTCCGCTGAAAAGCCGCAGTCACGGGTTCGAGGCGGCGTTGGCCTACAGTGGTCTGACGTGGACGGCCAAATTGGCCTCCAGTTATGTCCTCACCAGCGACGACATGCAGCATGGAGCAGAATCGACCGCCTTCGCACAAAGCTTCACCGGAGCCTTTCGTCCCTGGAATACGCTCACCCTCTCCCCGGCGGTGAGTTATCGTGCGGAGACGCAAAGTTGGTCCGGAGCTCACATTCGGACGCCGACGGCGTCACTGTCGGTCCTCTATAAGCACAGCCAACGATTGCTCGTAAGTGCCATGGGCGGATACACCAGCTCCTCGTCGACTGATGGACTGATCGAGATGGAAAGCGTGCTCGGTAAAGGAATGTTTGCCTATCACCTGGACCCCATTTACGGCCGGCCGGCCATGCTATCGCTGGAAGCTGCCTATACGAATACGAGCAATCACGCGGCGACGAGTCCGGAGACGGAAGACCTGTCCGGCCTCGTACGGCTGTTGATCGCATCCTTGTGAGTTGAGATGCGGACTACGCCCCGCCCAGTGAGCCGTCCATGGGCGTCCGTGACATCGCGCCGGGCCTGCGCACCACTCGCTCGCCGGGCTTGAGTCCTTCCCTCACCAGAAACTGCTCCTGAGTGGCCGCCCCAACCTGAATCTCCCGCTCTTCGAAGTGCCCGTTGGTCGTTTCAATCATGACCCAATGCTTGCCGTGGTGTTGCATGACCGCTTCTTTCGGAATCGTGATCCTCGACAGGCCGCTACGAACAGGAAGGGTCAATTTGGCGAACATGTCCGGCTTGAGGCGGCGATCGCCGTTGGAGACCAGGGCGCGAATCTTGATCGTTCGCGTAGAAGGATCGACGACGTCACCGATGACGCGGATGATGGAAGGGAATTCCACGCCGGGGTAGGCTTCGACCGTCATGACGGCCACATGCCCGACCTGAATGCCGGAAAGGTCTCGTTCATAGACGTCGGCCACGACCTGGAGACGACTGAGGTCGGCAATCGTAAAGAGCGGAACGTCCGTGCCGGGGCCGACGATTTGTCCCGGGGTGACCGTGCGTTCCACGACGGTACCGGTCAACGGACTCCTGAGCTCGAACCGCGAGGTGATTTGCTGCTGGTCCAACGGTTTGCTGAGCTCGACGGCCGGCACTCTAAGCGACAACAACCGTTCCTTCGCTTGCTTGAATTCCGCCCGCTCTCGATTCAGATCGTTTTCGGCCTGCTTGAATTCCTTGAGAGGAATGGCTTGGGCCCTGACGAGATCCTGAGTCAGTTCGTAGTTCCGTTCTGCCAGACCCAGCTCAGAAATTTCTTCGACGTAGGCCGCGTAAGCGGTCGCGATATCGGGAGCATCGATGACCGCCAGAATGTCGCCGGCCTTGACGGGTTGGCCCAGTTTGACGCGGACATCGAGAACAGGGCCCTGAAGCGGAGAGGAGACGCGAGAAAATCCGTCTTCCGTATAGGTGATCCGCGCCGACAGCGTCAGGGTGGGCGGGAGGCTCTCCGCGCCGACGAGGATGGTGGCGACGTCCTCTTGTCTGACCGCCTGCGGAGCCGCGCCTTGCTCTTTCGGAGGCAGCGGTGTATCGGGTCCGCTGCAGGCGGCCGCCATGCAGGCCGCTAATGTCAGTACGAGTCGTGCATCGCGGTACTTCATGAGGGGCACTCTTTCCGATCCGCCACCGAGCGTCCTATCCAGGCCCTCGAGTCTCGGGCGCCTCTCCACGGACCCGTCGCGGGCAAGCAGATTATTACATCACCGGATTCCGAGGGCTGTCAATTGACCGTGGATAGAACTTCTTCGCACTACGAGAGGTCGATCCTCGCACCGCGGCACAAGCCGAGCCGATCGGCGGCGCGACTCTCCTTGCAGAAGACCTCCAGTTGCCCGTTGCTGTTGATCAACGCGCCCGGCACATCGGAGCGGCCTTCTCCGTAGGCATGCACGAGGCCCTCGATCGCGATACCTGCGAGACGAATGACGGGCCGCCCTCGCTTGGTCACCGCCACCACCTCGTCGACATGGGCACGAGTGAAGTTGGAAATGAGATTGCCGAATCGGTCGATATAAACGATTTCGCCCACCAGCACCTGACGCTCCCACCGGGGCTCGCGGATGGAGAATCGCTCATAATCGGACAGCAGAGGCCCGAACGAGCTCGGTGGTTGGCCTTTCGTGAGCCATGCGGCGGCGGGTGCGAACAGATCCCGTCCGTCGAAGGTCGCGCCTTCGGCGTCCAATCGGTACTGCCGATTTTGGATCTGCCGCACTTCCGGCTGCTGCTCCTCCGCCAGGACCTGCGTGAAGATTCCGTTGTCGGGGCCGACGAAATGGTACCGGGAAGTCGAGACCAGAATCGGTCGCCTGGCTGTGCCGACCCCGGGGTCGATCACGGCCACGTGCACCGTCCCTTCGGGAAAGTAACGAAAACAGGATTTCAGGAGGTACGCCCCTTCGGCGATATCGTGGGCTTGGATGTGATGGGAGACATCGACGATCTGCGCTTGCGGATTGATGCTCAGGATGACGCCCTTCATGCTGGCGACGAAATAGTCGCGATCGCCGAAATCGGTCAATAAGGTAATCAGCGACAGCGCGGCGGGCATGGGCGACTCAACTGGCTCGGGTGGGCTGCGGCGTCGATGGAGGTGCGGGCGGCATGGCGGGCGTGCCCGGCATCAAATCTCGTCAAAGCGGATTTCAACGACTTCGTATTCCACCAGCTTGGCCGGCGTCTTCACTTCCACGAAATCACCAACGCGTTTCCCGATCAGCGCGCGGCCGACCGGAGATTGGACGGAAATTTTGGAGAACTTCAGATCCGCTTCATCTTGGCCGACCAACGTATACTGTCTTTTTTCCTGTGCCTCCTGTTCGATCAACACGACCGTGGCACCGAACACGACCGTATCGCTCACGCGTCCCGCCGTTTCGATGATGCGGGCCTCGGCGAGCTTTCCTTCGAGCTCCGCGATGCGGGCCTCGATGAAGCCCTGGCGCTCCTTCGCGGCATCGTACTCCGCATTCTCGCTGAGATCGCCATGGGCACGGGCCTCGGCGATCGCTTCGATCACCCGCGGCCGTTCTACCTTTCGGAGCCGGTCCAATTCGGCCTTGAGCGCCTCGTACCCTTTTTTCGTGATCGGTGTCGGCATAGGGTTTTCATCCCTCCGTCAGGTTCGGTGATACTCCTGCAAAGCTCGAATCGCAAGCCCCTTTTTGATCAAGGCCTCGATCCCCATCGCGGCGGCCAGCGCACCCCGCATCGTCGTGTAATAGGGCACGCTCTTGTGGAGCGCTTCCCGACGGATGGAGAGCGAATCGGCCTGGGCCGTCGCCGTCCGCACCGTGTTGACGACCAAGGCCACCTCGCCATTTTTGATGTGATCGACGATGTGGGGCCGGCCCTCGTGAACCTTGTTGACCGCTTCGACCGTCATGCCCTGCTCGTTGAGATAGTCGGCCGTGCCCGATGTCGCGATGATGCGAAATCCGAGTTTCGTCAGCCGCCGCGCGACGTCGCAGGCCAACGGCCGATCTTCGGGTTTGACGCTGATGAAGGCGGTGCCGCCGGTGGGCAACATGGCGCCGGCGCCCGCTTGCGACTTCACGAAAGCCCAACCAAAATCGCTGTCGATGCCCATCACTTCGCCTGTGGATTTCATCTCCGGCCCCAAGAGCACGTCGACGCCGGCGAATTTCGTGAACGGAAACACGGCCTCCTTCACGGAGAGATGGGACGGGTTCGGCGCGGTCGTAAACCCGAGCTGCTGGAGAGTCTTGCCGACCATCACTTTCATGGCCAATTTAGCCAAAGGGGTGCCGATGGCCTTGCTGACGAACGGCACGGTGCGCGATCCGCGTGGATTGACTTCCAGGACATAGATGGTGTCGTCTTTCACGGCAAATTGCGCGTTCATGAGTCCGATGACGCCGAGCTCCAGTGCCAGAGCGGTCATCTGCCGGCGGATTTCTTCGATGGTGGCTGAGCCGAGCGTATAAGGGGGCAAGGAGCAGGCCGAGTCGCCCGAATGGACGCCCGCCTCTTCGATGTGTTCCATGATCCCCGCCACCACCACCGTCTTTCCGTCGGAAATGGCGTCGGCGTCGATCTCGATGGCATCGCGCAAATATTGATCGATCAAGACCGGATGTTTGTCGGACGCCTTGACGGCGGATCCCATATAGGACAGCAGCCCCGCTTCGTCATAGACGATCTGCATGGCGCGGCCGCCCAACACATAGGACGGGCGTACCATCACCGGATAGGTGATCCGTGCCGCGATCGACAGGGCTTCCTCGACCGACCGCGCCGTGCCGCTCTCCGCTTGGCGAAGTCCGAGCTTGTTCAGCAGCTCGCGGAAGCGCTCGCGGTCCTCGGCCCGGTCGATCGCGTCCGGACTGGTGCCGAGAATCGTCACACCGGCGCGCGAGAGCGAGAGCGCGAGCTTCAACGGCGTCTGTCCGCCGAACTGCAGCACGACGCCGAGCGGCTGTTCGCGTTGCACGATGTTCAACACGTCTTCTTCGGTGAGAGGTTCGAAATAGAGCCGGTCCGACGTGTCGTAATCCGTGCTCACCGTTTCCGGATTGCAATTGACCATGATGGTCTCGATGCCTTCTTCCCGGAGCGCCATGGCGGCGTGCACGCAGCAATAATCGAATTCGATTCCCTGGCCGATCCGATTGGGTCCTCCTCCGAGGATGATGACCTTCTTGCGATCGGTGGGGCGCGATTCGCATTCCTGCTCGTACGTCGAATAGAGATAGGGCGTATAGGCTTCGAACTCCGCGGCACAGGTATCGACGCGTTTATAGGTGACGGTTCGCGGCTCACGGCCTTGGCCCAGCGCGTGACGCCAGCCTCGGACCCTCGCCTGATCGACACCCACCAGCTGGGCGATGCGTTCATCGGAGAAGCCCATCGTTTTGGCTTCCACGAGCAGCGCCGAATCGAGCCCTTGCGATCCGGCCTCCGTGGCCTGGGCCACCAGGTGGCATTCGAATTCCACGATCTCCCGGATCTGCTCCAAGAACCACGGATCGATTTTGGTGAGTCCGAACAAGTCTTCGTTCGTCATGCCCAGCCGCATCCCGTCCGCCAGGCGCCACAGCCGATCGGGCAGCGGAGTCCGAATCGCGTTGCGCAGCTGCGCCAATGCGGCATCGCGGTCCAGTTCCGCCGGCACCCCTCGGTCCAAATTCATCTTGGACGTCAATCCGAATTGGTCGATTTCCATGGACCGGATGGCCTTCTGCAACGACTCCTTGAACGTCCGCCCGATCGCCATCACCTCCCCGACCGATTTCATTTGGGTCGTGAGCGTAGAATCCGCCCCGGGAAACTTCTGGAACGCAAAGCGCGGAATTTTTACCACGACGTAATCGATTGTGGGCTCGAACGAAGCTTTGGTGACCCCCGTTATGTCATTGGCAATTTCATCCAGGGTGTACCCCACGGCCAGCTTGGCGGCAATTTTTGCAATGGGAAAGCCGGTGGCTTTGGATGCCAAGGCGGAGCTTCGGGACACCCGGGGATTCATTTCAATCACCACCACGTCGCCGTTGGCGGGGTTGATCCCGAACTGAATGTTGGACCCGCCGGTGTCCACGCCGATTTCGCGGATGATGCGTATGGAGGCATCCCGCAAGCGTTGATATTCCTTGTCGGTCAACGTGAGCGCGGGGGCCACCGTAATACTATCGCCCGTGTGGATCCCCATCGGGTCGAGGTTTTCGATCGGACAGACGATGACGACGTTGTCCTTGAGATCCCGCATGACCTCCAATTCGAATTCCTTCCATCCGATGACGGATTGTTCGATCAGCACCTGGCGGACCGGACTCATCGCCAGGCCCCATTCGACATGCTTCCGGAACTCTTCGATGTTGTAGGCGATGTTGCCGCCTGTGCCGCCCAGCGTGAAGGAAGGCCGCACGATCGCGGGGAATCCGATGCGTTTGACTTGCTCCTCAGCCTCCACGAGCGAGGTCGCGACGCCGCTGTCCGGCACTCTGAGGCCGATCTTCCACATGGCGTGGCGAAAGGCATCGCGGTCTTCCGCCTTCTGAATGGCCTCCACGGATGCGCCGATCAGTTTTACGCCGTGCTTCTCGAGCACGCCTCGCTTGGCGAGCCCGATCGCCGTGTTGAGGGCAGTCTGACCGCCCATCGTGGGCAACAGCGCGTCGGGCCGTTCGCATTCGATGACCTTCTCCACGACGTCGAGCGTGATGGGTTCGACATAGGTACGGTCGGCAAAATCAGGATCGGTCATGATCGTCGCGGGATTGCTGTTGATCAGAATCACCCGATAGCCCTCTTCCTTCAGCGCCTTGCAGGCTTGCGTGCCCGAATAGTCGAACTCGCACGCCTGCCCGATGATGATGGGGCCGGAGCCGATCAAGAGAATGGAGCGGATGTCTGTTCGTCGGGGCACGTGGAACCTCGTTGTATCGCGGGAGTTAGGAAACCCTCTTAAGCTCGTTCGGACCGGGCCGGCTCAGGGCCACCTCCCGCTCGCATTTGAGGACGTTGCACGAAACGAGTCATCAGTTACTGGCTCCGCCCTGCACCCGGCATCGCGGACCTCTGCATGCATCGCGTCTTGAACCTTATCCGGTCGGAAGCGGCGCCTCGGGCATGGGGCCGATCGGCGGGCGATAGGGCTGAATCGGCATGAGCGGTGCAGGTGCTTGCGCCGGATGATAATGCTTGAGCGCCTCAGGAATCCAGGCTTCGATTTGGTTGATGCGGGTCACGTCCGACGGGTGGGTCGAGAGAAATTCGGGGATCGCCTGTTGCGACCGGAAGCAGAGCTTGTTGATCATCGAGCGTGGGCAACCGCTCATGCGTTCCCAGAAGGCGACGGCTTCCCGCGGATCGTAGCCGGCTTGGGCCATGAGCCGGAGGCCGATGAAATCCGCCTCCGATTCCTGGCGACGATCGAAGGGCAGCGACACCCCTACGCCATAGACCGTCATCGCGGCCATGGCCGCATCAGGTCGTCCGGTTGCCGCCCCCGCACCGAGGGCAGCCAGCTGCCCGATCTGTTCCAACAATCCCCGGCTCATGCGTTCCGCTCCATGGCGCTGAAGCGCGTGCGCCACCTCATGTCCCATCACCGTCGCCAACCCGTCCTCGTTCTTCGTCACTTTCAGGATGCCGGTGAAGACGGCCACCTTTCCGCCGGGCAGGGCAAAGGCATTGATCGTTTTGTCGTCTTGGATCACCGCGAATTCCCATTGGTATTCAGGCTTGTTCGCAGCCTTGGCAATTCGGTTCCCGACGCGATGCACCATTTCGTTGATCTCGGAATTCTCGTTCAGCGGCGCCTGCCTGAGCACCTCGCGAAATGCCGTGAGCCCCATGTTCATTTCTTTTTCTTCGGAAATATAAATGAATTGCTCCCTCGCCGTGCCCGGGGCCCGCTGGCATCCGGCCAAGGATTGCAACAGGCCCAGTGTCGCGCCGGTTCCCATCACGGCGCAGAGTGAAGAGAGCGCACGGGCGCCCAAGGCCAGCACCGAGCGCCGTCCGAGCGAGGCCGCGAGCAGGGTTTCGATGGACCGATCTGAGAAAGAAGGAGTCATAACAACGGCGCGTCCTGCTACGGCATCCACAGGTACATGAACTGCGGCGATCCGCCTCGAACCAGTGAGAGCAAATCAAAATTGGCCAACTGCGCGAGGCCGGGGGTCGGACCGAACAGCCGCGAGTAAATATTGTTCTGGTATTCGCCGGGTCGGCGATACGTGACTACCTTCGCCTCGGCAAGCCCGGCTTTCTTCTTTGCTGCTTGAATGGCGTCATCCAGATATCCGATTTCATCCACCAGGCCGGCGGCCTTGGCCTGTTCGCCCGAATAGATCCGGCCGTCGGCCAGTTTTCGAATTTGTTCGGACGGCAAATTGGGGCGGCCTTCCTGGACGACCTGCAGGAAGCGCTGATAGAAGGAGTCGATGACGCTTTGGAAAATCGCGCGTTCCTCCGGCAGCATTTGACGGAACGGCGAGCCCATGTCTTTGCGCGGGCCGGACGTGACGGCGTTCGCCTCGACGCCGACTTTTTCGAGCAGCCCGCGGGCATTGACCGTGAGCATGATGACGCCGATGCTTCCGGTGACCGAGGATGGATGCGCCATCACGCTGTCCGCGGCCGCCGCAAGGTAATATCCGCCCGACGTGCCGATATCCATGATCGACGCGATGACGGGCACCTTTCTGGCGTTCTTGAAGGCCTTGAGTTCGTGATACAAGATGTCGGACGCCGTGACCGTCCCGCCCGGTGTGTTGATCCGAATCACGACCGCCTTAATGCGGTCATCCTTCCCTGCCTTCTCCAGTTCCTCCTTCAGCGTCGCGACCATGCCGGGATAGGTATAAAAGCTGTCCTTGTTGTCGGAGCTGATGACGCCTGACAGGTCGATCAGCAGCACCTTGTCTTTGCCGGTTCCGCTGAGCTTGTACTCTTCGAGGGCGCCGGGGCCCGGCGGAAGATTGATCGTGATGCATCCTGCCTGCAGCAACGCGACGATTCCCACGACGATGCCTGCGAACCACTGCTGCGAACTATGCATGTTGTTTCTCCATGAGCGTGACGAATTGCTCGAACAAGTAAGCCGAATCATGGGGGCCGGGGGAAGCCTCCGGATGATACTGCACGGAAAACACGGGACGGTCGAGACAGACCATGCCTTCGACCGACCGGTCGTTCAAACTGATGTGGCTGAGGTGCAGGCGCCCGAGCGGAGTCTCGACCGTGGGCGGCGCATC
>DASTLA010000112.1:0-17956 GCA_035715525.1 Nitrospiraceae bacterium | reverse complement strand
CCGTCCCGGTCCGCCGCATTGCACTCGGCGATCCGAAAACATCATCAGTAGGAAAGGTCGCGGCGCAGTTCTTAAAGAACAGCGAACTCGAACCCAAGCTCAAGGCTCAATACGTCTTCGGCGAACATTCCCGTGCAGTCTTGGACCTGGTGGCCAAGGGTGAAGCAGAAATCGGCGTTGTGTATCGAACGGATGCCGTCTCCAATGCCGGCGTTCGCATCTTGGATACCGCTCCCCCACACTCGCACATACCGGTCCGTTACGGTGTCGCCGCCGTGTGGACGGCGAAGAACATTTCTGGAGCCGGAGACTTCATCGAGTTTTTGTTGAGCCCCCAGATCCAAACAATGCTCCAGGACTATGGGTTCGATCGCGTGCCGTCCGAAGTCGGCTTCGCGAAACGGCTTGAGGTGAAACCATGACCATCGCGAGGCAATCAGCAACACCAAACCAGGTCCAGGTCCATCGAGCAGCAACCTTCGCGCTAGGGCTGGTTCTCCTGGCCGGGTGCGCATCCCAGCCGGCGGTACCGCCCAAAGTCATTTATCAGTCGGGCTTGAACAGCGTGCAGGTGGAACCGGACCCGGAGTCAAAATCGAACTCCCACCCGGCATCATTGTCCCCGACCGAAATTGGTACGCTGTTGCGAGGCGTACGAGTGTGGGAACGACGAAATTTCATTCATCAGTTCTTCAGCGGCAAGGCCGACAAAACGAGGGCATTCCGCGATGACGAGATCGCCGTGCTGGCTCCGGCCTTATCGAAGGCGTTGTCGCAGGCCTCTCCATCCGAACGGGTGCGCTATCACTTGAGCCATGCCACGGAACATGGTCAGGAGGAGACCACCAGGGGATGGATTTCGATACAAGACCCGGTTCTTCACTTGGCGCTCAGCGCAGTCCATGACCGTCACGGTCCCGGCCCGGATATCAGCAAATATGACCGGCAGATGCCGAATGTTCCGGAGCAATCACCCGCGTTCGACGCCACCTTCGAACCGGAGGAATACCTCATCGGGGTAAAGTCGGGAGGGCGGCTCTTCGCCCCTGATCAACGGGAGGAACTGGATATCCGGTACCGGGACGCGCTCGGCTCAATGCCGATACAGCCTGGGCTCGAAGGGAATGGCGAAAAGGCGCTCGAGCAACGCTGAGTCGATCGAGAAGAGCACCGTGGAGCTCTGGCGCACCAGTGCTCAACGGGCTGATGCACCAGGGGGGGCTGCAAGAGAAGAAGCCTGTCATGGTACTGCTCGATCCGCTGTGGTACCTTACGCCATGCGGCACGCTACCGGTGGCTGGTTTCAACACCTGTCGATCGGCAAAAAGCTTCTTGTCTCCTTCAGCCTCATCGCCGTCCTGCTCCTGCTGACGCTCGGCGCCACGCTCTTCTATCTCTCTCGCGTCAACAGTTACGTCGATCGACATCAACGCATTACGGTGCCCGCGGTCGTCACCGCAGCTGCCATGCAACAGACAGTCGCCCACATGCTCCAATTGGCACATCATGTCTTGGAGCATCACGCACCAGCGGAACAAGCTGATTCGTTGGCGCGCATCGACGCCATGCAGGCCCAAACCAGCACGTCGCTCGCAACTTACCGCTCCAGTCACGCCGCCCGGACCCATCCGATCATGCTCGGCATGCTGAAGGAGCATGGGCGTGCGGATCTGGCCGACAGAGAAGATCGGGCGATGTCGGACATCGCAGCCGATCTCACCGAACTGGCCTCCCTCCGCCGGGTCATGGCCGTCGAGGAGGCTGCCGTCACAGCCGAGAAATTCCGCAGCCCGCGTATCGAACGACAGTACGAACAAGCAGTGGAACGACTCGAGTCCTCGATCGGCACGCTCATCGACGTGCATCGCTTGATCGACATCGAAATGAAACGCGAAGGAGATCGGCTGGTCGCCGAAGCCCGGACACTTGTCCTAGGGTTCGTCGGACTGCTGGGACTCCTTATTCTGCTGACGTACGGCGTGATGCGTCATTCGATCGCCAAACCGCTGCGCCGGCTGGCCACTACCGCCGACCGAGTCGCACATCACGATCTCAATGCACAATTCGAAGATTGGCCGCACCGAGACGAAGTCGGCGCACTGGCCGCCGCGCTCTCTTCGATGGTGACGAGCCTGCGCGACCAAACCGCCGCGATCGCGAGAAAAACCAAAGAACTCGAAGCCTTCACCTATTCGGTCGCTCATGACCTCAAGGGACCGCTACGCGAGATCGAGGGGTTTTCATCGCTGCTGGAAAAGCGATTCGCCGATCAGGAAGACATACAAGTTCGCCACCATATCGAGGTGATCCGCCGCTCCGCGCTTCGGCTGACCCACATGATCGACGCGTTATTGAAGTATTCCCGCTTGGAGCAGCAAGATCTGCCGCGCCAGCGATTCAATGTGCTGGAGATGATCAGCAATATCCTGACCGAACGGCTTGCCGGGGTACAAGGCGCGAAACCCAAGGTCCACATGAATCTCCCGTTTGCCGACCTCTATGGGGAACCGGTGAGCATCCGCCAGGCGGTCGTCAACCTATTTGACAACGCCATCAAATTCTCACGCCGCGCCGCAGCGCCGGACATTGCCATCGGAGGGCGGCAAACGGCCTCCGAACGCATCATTTGGATCCGGGACAACGGCATCGGATTCGACCCAGGGCAACGAGACAAGATCTTCGGGCTATTCGAGCGGCTGCACCGGCCGGAAGACTATGAAGGAACCGGCGTCGGACTCGCCATCGTGAAGATGGTCATGGAAAAACACGGCGGTCGTGTCTGGGCGGAATCGACGCCCGGCGGAGGCAGCACGTTTCATCTCGCTTTTCCGGACGGGCAAGAAGCCGTCAGCCGTCAGCTTTCGACCTGATGTCACAGCCGCCCCCGTCGTCATTGCGGCGAACGCTGGGGCGCACAGACCTGCTTATGCGCATATTGGTCATCGACGATGAGGAATTCGTACGCCTCACGGTAGAGCAAACACTCCGTGATGAGGGCTGCCATGTCGAGACGGCCGGCGGCGGACAAGAAGGCATCGATCGTTTGGCCGCCGCTCGATTCGATTGCGTCATTTCCGATCTCCGGATGCCAGGTGTCGATGGCAGAGCCGTGTTGCGTTGGGTCCGAGAACAGCAACCCGAGGTGGACGTCATTGTCCTGACTGGTCACGGAGACGTGAAAGACGCAGTGGCAGCGATCAAGGACGGCGCCTGGGACTTTCTAGTCAAGGACATCCCCTTTGAAGCGGCAGTGGTCAAGGCAGCGTTGGCCAAACTGCGCAAGCTCAAAGAATTGCGGCAGGAGAATCTAGCGGCACGGCACGGCGGCTACCATCAGGACCTGATCGTCGACGGCACCAGCCGGGCCTGGCAGGCGCTCAAAGGTCAAATCGCCAGGGTGGCCCCGGCCAACGCGCCCGTCATGATCGAGGGAGAAACCGGATCGGGGAAGGAAGTCGTGGCGCGTCTGCTTCATGCTCAAAGCCGGCGCGCAACCGGCCCATTCATCGCCGTAAATTGCGGGGCCGTGAGCCGCGAACTCCTGGAAAGCGAACTGTTCGGTCATGAAAAAGGCGCCTTCACGGGGGCGACCGTCAGCAAGCTCGGGTTGATCTCCGCCGCCGAAGGCGGGACATTGTTTCTCGACGAAGTGGGGGAGATGCCCGGCGCCATGCAGGTCAGTCTGCTCCGGTTCTTGGATCGCGGCGAATACCGGCCCGTCGGAAGCACTCGCACGCTACAGGCCGACGTGCGAGTCGTCGGCGCCACCAACCAGGACGTACAAGAACTCGTCTTACAAGGACGTTTTCGCGACGACTTGTACTATCGGATCAACACCGTCACGTTGCGCGTGCCCCCTTTGCGTGAACGTAAGGAGGATCTCCCCCGCCTCGTCGACCATATCCTCAAGACCCTCCGAATTCCCGGCACTGTCGGCCGCACTTGCACCGCCGAGGCGCTGGCCGCTCTCGCCGCATACCATTGGCCCGGCAATGTCAGGGAACTGCGCAATGTCGTCGAGCGCTTGGTCCTCCTCAGTCCCGGTCGTAACCCGATCACCCCGGCCGACGTGGTGCAAGTCTTACCACACCGCGTTATCCAGACCACGCCGGTCGACTCCAGCCAGTTGCCGCTGGAGGAAATCGAGCGCCAGCATATTCTACGGGTTCTCGAGGCCAGCGGCGGCAACAAGACCAAGGCTGCGCAAATTCTCCGAATCGATTATAAGACGCTCCTCGGTAGGCTCAAGCAGTACGAAGCATCGACTTGAACCGTGCTCAGAAGGTCTCCATAGGGGACTTTACTTCTCTCTCTGCAAGCAGTACCCTTCCCCCGTCCCCTGCCTCGGCTGTATGCTGCACAACCTTGTCATGAGTCGGAGGAAATCCATCATGTCCAAACGCCTGTGTGTGATGATCGTCTTTGCAGGCCTCTTCAATGTCAGCCCGGCCATGGCCGGCCCACCAGCTCGCGCTCAGGCGGAATATTCCGCCGACGCGACCATGCAAACCGAAGAGGGCACCATTCAGCAGCATGTCTACGTCACACCGATGAAGGAGCGCAAGGAAACCTTGACCGGCTCCGGTGAAGGTGCCGTCCAGATCTTCCGATACGACACCAAGATCATGTGGACGCTCATGCCGTCGGAAAACATGTACATGGAATACGCTCTTAAGGGGGGGCAAGGTCAGGGAAACGATCCATCCCAGTGGACCTATGAAGATACCAGTGTGGGAGAGGAAACGTTGATGGGGTCGAGGTGACAAAGTACAAGACCATCGCTACCAGCACGGACGGGAAGAAATACGGCGGGTTCTCTTGGCGGACAAAAGAGGGTATCAACCTCAAGCAAGACCTTCTGTATAAAGAAGGCACCGAGAAAAAGCGGATGCTCACCGAACTCACCAATCTCAAGATCGGCAAGCAGGACCCCAAGCTATTTGAAATCCCGGATGGCTTCACGAAATTCGACATGGGCGGCATGATGGGGATGATGGGCGGAGGCATGGGACGGCCCGGTATGGGACAACCGACAAGCCGGCCTGATATGAGTGAAGCCGGGATGCCTCCCCCTATGCGCCAACCGGGCACCAGACCGGAGATCCTCGCACCACAAGAAAGTCCGGAACCTCAGCCCCAGGCCGAAGAGCCGTCGGAGATCGACAAGGCCGGCAATTTCATGAAGGGCCTGTTCGGCCGCTAGGTTGCTCGCGACATGAAGAGGTGGATACTGGGCAGATCACTGTTCGTTGCCGTGATGCTGGCCGCCGCCGCCATGCCGTCTGCCGCGAACGCCACGCAGGAGAGCTCTGCCATCCCGCCCGATCGACCCGTCGTCAAAGCTGCAGCACTCTATATGGTCGACCTCACATCCGGGCGGGTGTTGCTCGAGAAAAATGCCACCCGGCGCCTCCCGCCCGCCAGTCTTACCAAGATCATGACTGCCCTCGTCGCCTTGGAATCGGCGCCATTGCAGGACGTCGTGAAAATCGATCGCCGGGCGATCATCCATCCATCCTCACTCAAGTTCCGAGCAGGAGAAGCATTCTTGCTGCGTGATCTTTTGACGGCCATGCTGGTCGCGAGCGCGAACGATGCCTGTGAGGCGATTGCCTGGCACATCGGGGGCGACGACCAACGGTTCGTCGCGCTGATGAACGATCGCGCCGGTCAGCTCGGACTCGAGAATACGCATTTCGCCAACGCCTGCGGCTTTGACGCCCATGGACACTATTCGACTGCGGTGGATCTTACAAAGTTAACTCAGCAGGCCCTGCAAAATCCGATCTTTTCGATGATGGTCCGGACATTGACGCGCGACATCGCCAGCGTGGACGGAAGGAGGCGGGTGTCGCTGTATAGCACCAACGAACTGCTGGTCGATCCGGACGTCAACGGCGTGAAGACCGGCTATACGAGCAAGGCCGGTCGGTGCCTCATCGCCAGCATGTTTAAAGACGGACATCGATTGCTGCTAGTTGGTTTGAATCTCATGGATCAGTGGGAGCAGGCCTCACGGCTCCTGCGGTATGGTCATGAGGTCCTGCATGGCGCGGGCGGCTGAGGCAACAAGACGTTTCATTACCGGCGGCCCACGCGATGCAAATAGGCATCTCGAAGGTTTTCCTGGGCGAGGGTGAAATCGGGATCCAACTGAGCCGCCGTCCGGAACTCTTCGACGGCCCGGTCCCAGTCGCCGTGCAGGGAGTAAGCATAGCCTAGGTTATTATGCGGCCTCGCCTTATTGGGCGATTTTCGTGCTGCATCGGCCCATAGCAGAAGCCGGTCCTGGTAGAGAAGATTTCGCTGGTAGGTGAAGAAACAGAGGGCCGCAACCAACAGCATGCCAACGACCGACGTCCCGAACCGAAGGACAGCCGGCCGCCGGACGATGGTCAGGAGCCGCTGGATGAGGTGCGGACCAAGTGCGACGCTGGCGAGCAGCAATCCCATCGCCGGCAGGTACAGATTACGCTCGCTCAGTAGGTCATTGCGAGGGATCAGGAGCGTCGGCAGCAGCTGGACGTAAAACCAAGCCAGCCCGAAGGTAACAAGCGGTAGTCGCTTTGCCCAGAGGAAGGCGCCGGCCGCCACGACCGCGAGCAGACAGAGTTCGAGCGGAAGCGACCACTCAGCGAGTGAATGGAACAGGGGCAGATCGTGATCAAAGTTCTGACTCCAAGGCGTGAATATGAGCGAGGTGCCATAGGCCACGACATGGATCTGACTCAACAGATGAGTCCAGAAGGGACGGATGTTGAAACTGAACTGCGCCAGCGCGGAATAGCGAGGATGACTCCAAGCCCACGCCGAGGCTATGAGCAGAACAATCCAAAAGGGCGAATGACGTGACAAGATCGCCGAACGTAAATCCGGGCCGTTCAGACGGCGGATCAGGGCGTCCCAAAGAAGGAGAATAATCGGTAGCGTGACGGCCGTTTCCTTAGCACCGATCGACAGCACGAATGATGCGGCGGCTCCTGAAAGATAGAGTCGGGAGAGTGCCTTGCCTGCAGATGGCTCCGATGCCTTGATGTAAAGGAGGAGCGACAAAAGATAAAAATAAGCCATCAAACCCGAAGCGCGCCCCGAGATATACGTCACGGTTTCAGTCGCAATGGGATGGATCAGGAACACCAGCGCGGTCCAGAAGGGAACGGAAGAGCGTTCGTCGCGCACTGCGATGCTAAGAATCCGATAGATCAGGAGCCCAGAACCAAGATGCAGCAAGAGATTCAGCACATGGTAGCCGGCGGCATTCGCTCCGTACAGCGAGCGGTCGAGCAAAAACGTCGCGTACAGCATCGGCCTCACCATGTGATCAAGATGGCCGATGAAGATATCGAGGCGATCCAGGTGGGGATTTTGCAGAATGCTCAATGAGTCGTCGTACTGAAAATCGCCGTCGAAGGCAGACCAGTACAGGCTCAGCGTGGCGGTGAACAGTACTACGACCAACCCTGAGACCTTGAGCTTATCGTTCACGGGACTCGTTATACTGCATCGCCGAAAGTTGGGATAGGGGGTGATGATGAGGACCTGGCATAGCGCACTTCGGCAGCTGTTATTGTTGGCCCTATTGGCGGCAGTACCATTCGCCGTTTCGGCACAGAGTCAAAGTAAGAAGTGGACGGACCAACAGTGCAGAGAATACATGAACCAGCTATTCAAGATTGCGCGAGATCCCACAGCGGACATCAGCGAGGTCACGCAACATCTGGGCAAAAGAGCCGGTACCGAATTTGTCATGTTCTGCGGCGTGAAGGAAGCCAACAGTCTACGGATGCTCGAATACCAACTCGCGGCATTGGAGGCCGCTCGTAAGGAGACGGACGAATCCGAATGGCGCATCAACAAGTTCGGCAAGCATATGGAAAACTCTGCCAGCCAACATCGAGCGTACGATCCCAGTGGATGGCCGGGGAGGACCTGACAACTACGAGGAAGCCAGCCGTCATGGAGAGAAGTCTATGAAACGACATCCCTTACCCCCCTTATGGACCATCGCAGGTCTGATTGCAGTATGGCCCATGGTTCTTGGTCCCGTTTCGGCAGCCCCCCCTCCTGCGGCCGGCAAACCGGAGGCCATGGCGCCGGGTGAAGCTCCACAATCCCGCGTCGTCGACCAGTTTCTACGGGACTGCGCCGGCAAGCCAGGAGCAGGCCAAAATTGTGAAAAGCTCAAAAGGGATTCAGTCGCAATCTTGATAGAGGATCTCCGGAGACTCGGTTCGACCGCCAATCGAAAGTATCTACCGGCTATCGTCCGAATGTTCTGGAGCGATGAGCCGGAGTTGCGCATTGCAGCGGCGGACGCCATCGGCATGATCGGTCCCCTAGACGGCGATATCGACATGCTCATTCCCGTGGTCAATGATCCGATCCCCGACGTCCGCCATGCGGTCTCGAACATGATTCCCCGTGGCAAAGGAAAGGCTTTGGACTTGCTGAAGGAGCGTATCATGCCGCTGCGAACTGGACGTGAAGCCGAAAAGCCGGCAGATCCGGGAACATTTTCATTGCCGGTCGCGCCGGAAAGTGTCTATCTGTTCGACTCCAGCGATGCGGCGACGGGTCGTCTCTCCTATGTGACAAGAGGCAAGAGCGACCCCGGGCAATTCTACAAATCGAAGTCCAAAAAGGGCCCGTATACATGGGACAAATTCAAAGAGCAGTATCACTACCAACTGCAAGATGAAGAAGAAGCGCTGAACCAGGTGCAACGGACCCAGGTAGAGAAGGAGAAGGGTCCAGATCCGAGCAACATGCAAGCGTACCTCGAATACATTCAACGAATGGGTTCGTTGTCGATGCAAGGAGGCATGGGCCGGATGTACTTCGACAACTACCAGCAGAATCTGTATGGCTCGCCCACGGTGTACGTGTTGGAAGAACGACAGATCGGACAGCGCAGCTACCCGACCAGATACGTGGTGGTCTATCAGGAATTAGCATTCAAGCGGCCAGGCTATCGGTTGAATTGGACGACGGTGCCCGACAGCGCGATCAAGACTGCGCAAGCCGCCTCGCTCGCGGAGGAGAAGGAAGAACTCGTCAACAAGGCCGAAAGCGAGGCACTCAAGAAAAAGGAAGCAAAGTTGGACGCGCTGACGAAGAAAAAAGAGGCGGCGGAAAAGAAACAATTCAAGCAGGGGCAAGCAGACCTGGAGAAGCAATTGGGGTTCTAGTCGGACGAGGATTCTGTGTGGCCCGTGCGAGTGCCATCGCTAGCGCTCCGAGCGGTTTCGGCTTACTGACATCGCTCGGTGGAGTAGCGGGACGCGCGCGACGATCCGACTGCGGACCGGTCGGCATCGATTCAGCCTGTGATCTACCTCCGGATGCATCGGCAAGGCGCATGGTCAATGAAATTCTCTGCCGTTTCACATCCACGTCCAGCACCTTCACCTTCACGACCTGCCCCGGCTTGACGACCTCGTGCGGATCCTTGATGAAACGATTGGACAGCGCCGACAGGTGAACGAGCCCATCCTGATGGACGCCGATATCGACGAACGCCCCGAATGCGGCCACATTCGTCACCACCCCTTCGAGCACCATGCCGGGCTGAAGGTCCGAAAGGGTCTCAATTCCGTCCTTAAATGCCGCGGTCTTGAACTCCGGCCGCGGATCGCGCCCCGGTTTTTCGAGCTCTACTAAAATGTCCTGGACGGTCGGGAGTCCGAATGTTGCATCGGTGAAGTCCGCCGCTGACAGTCCCTGCAATGCGCTGGAGTTGCCCATCACTTCTCCGATCCCCTTGCCTAGGCAAGCCAAAATTCGTTCGACGACCGGATAGGCTTCCGGATGCACCGCAGACCGATCCAGCGGATTGTCGCCATGGTTGATGCGCAGGAATCCCGCCGCTTGCTCAAACGTCTTCTCGCCCAACCGAGGAACGTTCCGAATGGCCCTGCGGTTGAGGAATGGTCCGTTCGCATCGCGATAGTCGACGATGTTCTTCGCGAGCGCCTTGTTCAGCCCCGACACCCTGGCCAGCAACACCGGTGAGGCGGTATTGATGTCGACTCCCACGGCGTTGACGCAGTCCTCGACGGTCGCGTCGAGCGAGCGGGCCAAGGCACGCTGGTTTACGTCATGCTGATACTGACCGACGCCGATCGACTTGGGATCGATCTTGACGAGTTCCGCCAACGGATCTTGCAGCCGCCTTGCGATGGACACGGCTCCTCGCAGGCTCACGTCCAAGTCGGGAAACTCGGCGGCCGCGACAGCGGAAGCGGAGTAGACCGATGCTCCGGCCTCGCTTACCAGGACCTTGGCGATCTTGCGATCCGATTGCTGTTGGATCACGAGTTTGACCAGTTCCGACGCCAGCTTGTCGGTTTCGCGGCTGGCCGTCCCGTTTCCGATCGCGATAAGATCGACCCCGTGCCGCAACACGAGCCGGCTCAATGAGGCCAATGAGTCTTGCCAATCATTGCGCGGCTGGTGCGGGTAGATCGTGGTGGTCTCCAACAGCTTGCCCGTCGCATTGACGACGGCTACCTTGCACCCAGTGCGAAGGCCTGGGTCAAGGCCGAGCACGACCTTCGGTCCGGCCGGCGCGGCCAGCAGCAATTCGTGCAGATTGCGGGCGAAAATCCTGATCGCTTCCGTTTCGGCTGTTTCGCGGAGCTGAAGCAGTAACTCCGTGGTCAGATGCAGATGGACTTTCACGTTCCAGGCCCACAGGCAGGTGTCGGCAAGCCACTTGTCGGCCCGACGGCCGCGGTTGTCGATTCCCACATGCGAGGCGATCATCGCCACGGCCGGATGCGGCACGGTGGCTTCAAGGGCCTCGTTCAATCGGACCTCGATCGCCAATACGCCCAGCGCGCGACCACGGAACAGCGCCAGGGCCCGGTGCGACGGCATCGTGCGGATCGGTTCGGCATGTTGATAATAATCGCGAAACTTTTCTTCTTCGGCTTTTTCCATGCCCTTCACGACCGTCGACGATACAATCCCTTGTTCCCATAAGAAGGTGCGCAGCTTCGCCAGCAGATCCGCGGTTTCCGCGAATCGCTCCACGACAATATCGCGAGCCCCTTCCAGCGCCGTCTTGGCATCGGGAATGCTCATGCCGTTCGTGTCTTCTCCTGCAGCAGGGACGCGAATGAACTTGGCAGCTTCTTCCTGCGGATCGAGCGTCGGATCCGTGAGCAGCGCGTCGGCGAGCGGCTCCAGGCCTGCTTCTCGCGCAGCCTGCGCCTTGGTACGACGCTTGGGCTTATAGGGCAGATACAGGTCTTCCAACTCCTGCTTGGTGGCCACTTTCTCCAGTGCCAACCGCAAATTATCCGTCAGTTTCCCCTGTTCTTCAATCGAACCGATGATCGCCGTCCGCCGCTGCTCGAGTTCACGGAGATAGACTAATCGTTCCTCTAACTTTCGCAGCTGCTGATCGTCTAGATTGTCGGTTCTTTCCTTTCGATAGCGCGCGATGAAGGGCACGGTCGCCCCCTCGTCCAGCAGCGCG
This sequence comes from Nitrospiraceae bacterium, assembly GCA_035715525.1. Lineage (GTDB taxonomy): Bacteria > Nitrospirota > Nitrospiria > Nitrospirales > Nitrospiraceae > JAHBWI01. Next base: position 6,474 of record DASTLA010000112.1, on the reverse strand, counting down.
ACCGCCGCTTCGACCTGCCGAGGTGTCACGGCCAGCTCCTTCGCGAGAGCGTCAAGAATTTGGAAGTGAGCGGAATGCGCCGAAAGAACGGTCGCCGGCTTCATCATGTTGCGATTTGAACCTTTCCATGCGTGGCCGTCAGGTCACAACCCCGACCGCGGCACAATGTGCCGGCATATCGCGAGCGGCGGCGAATGTAGCAGAACGGGCTTTGAACATCCAGCTCGCACGCGCGCAGATCCCATGATATGGCACCCTGTGGGCGGCGTACTACGTACCTGACGCTGGATTTTACACATCGACTGCGTTAGTCTTCCTTCCTCGTTCATCCCTCTCCACTTATCGCAAAGGAGATTGTTATGATTACCAACTGGTCATGGCTTGCGGTCACTATCATCATCCCGCTGTGCCTGCTTGCCGTTACTGTCGACGCTGATGCCGCTCGAAAGCAACGCGCCTCCGTGAAGGAGGTGAGGGCCATGTCGGAACAAGATCAGACTGCGCTGGCCTTGAGCGCTGCACCGAGGCACATTGCCAGAGAAGCGGGCGTGATGGTCTACGGAGCAGACGGCAAACTGACGGAGGTCAAGAAGAGTGAAAACGGATTCACCTGCATCCCGACCGTGATGAATCTGCCGGAACCAGACCCCATCTGCATGGACGGCGCCGCCCATCAATGGATGACAGACATCATGAACAATGCGCCGAAACCCTCGAACACCATCCCCGGTATTGCCTACATGGCTCGTGGCGGCTCACATTTCGAAAAAGACAAAAAGGTCGTCATGCAGAAAGAGGCCGGTGCCAAAGTCGTCAAGGAACCGCCACATTGGATGGTGATGTGGCCATTCGAATCGGCACTGACCAAACTGCCGACCGCACCCAACCCCTCCGGCTCCTATATCATGTTCGACGGCACGCCCTATGCGCACTTGATGATTTATCAGAATCCCAAGAACATGAAGTAATGTCTATTTTCCAGCTTCCACATTGAGCGCGGTATGATGTGAGATGGCGCTCGTACGCTCGAAAGAGATGCAGGCCGAGCTCATCGCCCACCTCTTGGACGATGTGGTGCGTATACCCGGTACCAGGATCAGGTTCGGCGCCGATCCCTTGCTTGGTCTGATACCGATCCTGGGGGATCCGCTGGCCACAGTCTTTGGAGGCGCCATCCTCGTCATTGCACGCCGGCTCCAGATTCCCCAGCCACTGTTCCTCAAGATGTGCGGCAACATGCTCGTCAACGGCATGATCGGCGCCGTGCCGTTTGTCGGAGATGCCTTCTCGTTCGCATTTAAGAGCAACGCCCGGAACACCGCGCTGCTCTTGCGAGCGGTCAAACGCCAACATGCCGATCACTGTCCGCTGGACGCCGCGAGCCTCACCCTGGCCGATGGGGCTTGGCTGGCGGCCGCGGTGATCCCGACCCTCGTATTGAGCGCCGTCATCGGCAGTTGGTTTTGGCAGCATGATATTTCCTACTTTACTTTGCTCTTTCCCCCGCCCTATCGATCGCGCTGATCTCCGGTCACCGCGAGCCGGCCAGGAAGTGTGATGGCCTCACCGGCCACTGGGGAATCGCATCTGTCGCCAAGCTTCATACACGACGACCGCAACGGTGTTCGACAGATTGAGGCTGCGGCTGCCCCGCACCATCGGCAGGCGGATACAACATGAATCCGGAACGGAGCCCAAAATCTGCCCCGGCAGGCCCCTCGTTTCCGGTCCGAACAGAAACACGTCGCCGGAGGCATAGAGGTTTGCGTCGTAGCGCTGCGTGCCCCTGGTCGACACGGCGAAGAGACGGCGGCCAGAAAATTGTTTCGCGCAGGCCGCCCAATCCTCATGCACCGTGACGGCGGCGAACTCATGGTAGTCCAACCCTGCCCGCTTCAACATTCGGTCTTCAAGCGAAAAGCCCAAAGGCTTCACGAGGTGCAGGACCACTCCGGTGTTGGCACAAAGGCGTATGATGTTGCCGGTGTTGGCGGGAATTTCAGGTTGGTACAGAATCACGTCAAGCATGATCGGAGAGGCGGTGAATCCTGAAAAGGGAGCCCATCACAAGCGATTCACCGCCGCACGGCCCAGCGCTTCCAACGCCTTGAGAGCAGCAGCGCGATCACGACCCGCCAAGTCGGCCGAACTGATGAAGAGCAGACGGGTTCCGCGCTGCGCGACTAAAAAGGCCACATTTCCAAGGAGTCCTTTCGCCTGGTCGGTACGTTCCACCACCGCCACGGCTTCATCCCCGAGGGAGTCGATAGGCTCGTAGCGGATTGCGTCCGGCGCCTCTACTCTGGCCGTATCGATCATGGCATGACTGAATGCCTGCGACTCCCGCCTGACCGACCGCGGAGGCCCCTCATACAGGATAAGCTGCAACAAGACGATGCCCTTGTCGTTCCGCCACTGGCAGCCTGCTGCTCCGTCTTTTTCCACGCGCCGATTCCGCTCAGCTGCTCCTGCCCGGGGAAACGATTGTCGCACTTCATGATCGTTGAGCAAGGAACAGGGATCGACCGCCGCCTGCCGGACCGCCCCGCACGCTGCGCCAAGGGCAATCCCCTGGTTCGTGAATAGAAGTATCGCCAGCACTGACAGCGGCGCTTTCATGGCGTCGGTACGATAGCATAGAAGGGATCGTCAAGTGGAAGCATGTTGAGGGCACGGTGCGTGAGCGACGGCGCTCCGCGGCGGCACTTGCGCAACGTCCCAGCCGGTTACCGTCCGGCACCCTGAGCGAGGATCATCAAGACGGTGAAGACGAGCACAGCCGTGGCGCCCAGGAGGGAAAATCCCAGGGAATAAGACCCGTACTGTCGAAAGGGGGCGCGCCGCACGCGTGGGAAACGTAGCAAGCAAAACGTGGCGATCGAGGCGGCAAGTCCGATGACTCCGATCAGCATCTGCGCCGCATCCATCTTCCCCTCCAAGCCTCGGAAGTCGTCGACGCTGCGGTCAACCTATTTCCGGAGTTGACTGGACCGGCCTTCTGTTCATCAAGCGGAGCAGCAGGCGTCCGGTCATGAAGAATAGTGAAGCGGGAAGCCAAATCCACAACATTTCGCTTAGAACGACCTGCATCCCGTATGAGGTGAAGAATTCTCCGACGCCAATCGGAGACACCAAGACCGGCCTGAAGGAAAAGAAGTATCTCGTCTGATCGAAGGGCGAGAAAAAAGCGACACCCAAGCCGCCGTTGGTCATGGCGTCCAAGACCCCGTGCGAGGCGGTGCAACCAAAGAAGTACCCCCCGAAGGCCCATCGCTCTACAGCCGATTTGAGGCGATAGCAGAGCCCCGTCAAAATCCCGCTCAGCAGAGCGGCAAAGAAGAGGGAATGCGTCAGACCGCGATGTCCCCATGGAGCGCCGTATTCGATGCCGAAACGAAAACCGAGAACGTCCGCGTCCGGAATGATCGCACAAAGCATCCCGAGCACGAGGACGGAAGCGGGAAACCCAGCTGGCGGAATTGTCTTCCCGATCGTGAGGGCCACGACGGCATGTGAAATGGCGGATGCCACCAAACGCCCCGTACTTTCCTTGTCAGGCCTTCATTTCGGCGCTGTCAGCGCATCCTGGGAGACGTGGCCGGTCATCGATTTCTCCATGATGTTCTGTTGAATCTCCATCGCGATGACCCGTGCCAGCTGATCAGGTGACAATGCTCCCATGGGCAATCCCTTGGTCTCGGCGTAAAAAGGATCGTCCGGCGCCGCGGTACGGTACGTGTTTATCAACAGGGCCGCCGGTTGAATTTGTCGTGCTGGGTCACCCACCACAATGGCCTTGTCTTGCGAAAGCACGCGCGTGCGGGTGGCCCAATCCCGTTGATCGATCTTCACGAACGCCACGTTCCAGATTTTCCCGTTCAGCAGACTTTTCACCGCTTGCGGCGTCCGTTCCATGAACCAAGGATCACGAACAATACGCTGCAAGGCTTGACGGACGCGAATCTCGTAAAAATGTATCGTCGAATCAGGCAGAGTCGGGGGGACCAATGTGGTCGACCCAGGCTCGTAGAACGCTTGCTCCTGCAGGCTCTTCTGGTCATCCACGGTCTTCAGATATGTATCGAACAGCCGTTGCAGCAATTGAGTCCGTTCGTCGCCCGTCATGCCTTGGATAGCCTTGTCTTCGCGGATCGGCGCATGTATGAGATCCCGCTCCACCAGAACAGTCTTCGGCTTCGGCGCCGTATCAGCCTTGCTGATGACCCATTGAAATTCTCTCGCTAAAATCGGCGCGAATTGATCCGGGTGGTTGACCAGTCCCTTCGCAGCCAAGGATGATGCGCTGATCAACAACCGCACGTGACCTGCCTCTTTCGTTCGAGCGACGAGGAGAGGATATTCCTTTCCGTCCTGGCTTATGACGCGAGGCTCGATCACGGTTTGCGTCAGCAGATTCTTGTTCACGCTTTCGTCGAACCGAGGGTACTCCCTGCGCTGTTCCAATAAGATGGCGAAGGCGTCGATGACCGTCTGAACCACGGCTGCGGTGACCGCTTGCTCGCCTTCCTCCCGTGTCATCGCTGAACTCAGAATAATAGGGAAGGGAAGGCCTGGAACGGAATAGGCGGGCCCAGCGTGCTCTTCGCTTCCGGCATCACTACGATGCTCGTGTCCTTGATGGCTCGCGATGGTCGGAGCCGGAATGGCGATAAGCCACGCCACCAGCATCGCCAGGATGAGTGAAGGCATGTGCGGCCGGTCTTTGTTTTGTCGCATAGAGCCATTGTACACATTCGTGTCCCCTCTGTGCCTGGGGTCCAGACACATTTTTTCCATGAGCGGTGGACCGGTCCCGTGAATCTTTTTGGCCGATTCCTGACTCGTATGATAAAAGCCTCACGGCCGCCGCGGGATGGAACAGCCATATGGTAAGGTAAATGCGAGTGAGTTAAAGCCCCGTCAGGAAGCAGCACGCCCTATGAACCATCAGGCCGGAATCATCTTCTTCGTCATTGCCCTATTCTGCATGCCCTTCGAGAATTCGATCGCGCAGTCCCCAGGCCCCGCCGCTCCTGAAGTGCTGATCGCCGAAGAAGCGAAGCAAGTCTGGGAGAGCGGCGTCATGGATCGTGCATTGGAAATCCTGGACGAGGGTCTTCAGGAGCATCCGCAAGCTCTGACCCTGCATAAGTTACGTGGCGATATCCTCACGGCATCACGGCGTCCCCGCGATGCGGTGCAGGCGTACGATCGGGCACTCGCGCTCGAACCCGCCGCACTAGCCGTCCGCTGGGCAAAGTGGAGCACCCTGCTGCGCTGGGGCCAACAGGAGCAAGCCGTCGCCGAACTGCAGCGCGTCGCTCAGATCGACCCTGCAAATCCGCTGATACACCTGAGACTGGCACAGGACCTTCGCAGGCTGGATCGACTGGAAGAGTCCCTCGAATCGTACAAGCAGGCCGTGCGCTTGGCCCCCGACCTGCTGAGTTGGAGACTCGCCATGGCCCGGGCGCGTTTCGACGTGTTGGATACGGAAGGCGCCGATCGTGAGGTGCATTACGTGCTCCAGCACATGCCGGCCGGCTCGCCCTTGGAATCGCCCGCCAAGAATTTGCTGTCGGTCATTTACGGCCCTGAGCGCGGCCGCCGATTCGTGCGCAGTTTCGCGGCACCGGGAACTCCCGAAGAGCGGGTGGAATGGGCCTCCATTCGCGCGACCGCGTGGGACCTCTTTTCAACCGGTCGGTTTGAAGAGGCGGAACCGTTTTATCGCCGCATTCTGGCCCTCAACCATGAAGATGCGAACGCTGCGCATCAATATGGCCTCATTCTCATGAAGGTCGGCCGCTGCAAGGAGGCCATCAGTGTCTTTCGGGGCATGGCGAATCTGGACCTCAGCGATGAGGACTATGCCGATACGGTGTTTCGAAGGGGGCAATGCCTCGTGGAGCTGCAGCGGTGGGAAGATGCCTTCGTTCATTTTCAAACTTTGTACGATGCGGCGGTGGAGTTCGAGGCGAACAACAAGAATACGGAATTGCCGCCAGGCATGCGGGTCTTGAGCAAAGAGAAACTGGGAGAATGGCTGGCGAAGGTCCGGCCGCACGTACCGGATGCAGATCGGATGGTCTCGACGGAACAGCCTCGAGCGCTGGCAACGGACACATCGGATGAAGAGCTCTACGCCAAGATCGCTGCCGTCCGCTTGACGCACAAACCGCTGGAGACCAGGGCATCCTTAATGGGTCGTGATGCCGATTTTAGTTGGTTTCGCTATGTCATCCCCTCGTCGAAGGTGCTGCGCGACGATTTCCCCACTGGAGCGCACGAATTCGTTCCTATCAATCCTACGGATACTTTCACCACTACACAGCCCGAGATCAATCTGGTGTTCGCGCTGGTCTCCGATTCCTATGATGCCGTACCGGTCTCGGCCAGCTGTTTTTTGGAACAGACGGAAGCGGCAGGTGAACAACGGCCTGCGGCACAGGACCGGGTCGTGATGGCCATGAG
>DASTLA010000111.1:0-4311 GCA_035715525.1 Nitrospiraceae bacterium | reverse complement strand
ACTCCTGGAATTGCTCCATCAAATTCCCGATGTGGACATCGTCGGGATCGCCGATAGGGACCCCGATGCCCCCGGGCTCAAACGCGCGCGCGAATGGAAAATCCCCGTCACCCACCGCCCCTTGGATCTCATCCGGACTCGCAGCGCAACGCTCATCGTCGATGTGACCGGCGACCCGTCCATGCAGCAGACGATCCTGACCCACAAGGAACCCGCCACCGAAGTGCTGAACGGGGCCACGGCCCGTCTATTCTGGAACCTTGCACAGCATGAAAGAAAATTGGAGAGGGAATTGCTCCATGCTGAGAAATTGGCGGCGCTAGGGTCCTTTGCCGCCGGCATTGCGCATGACATCAACAATCCCTTGCAGCTGATTTTGGGACTGGCCGAAAATCTGACCGAAGAAAAAGACCTTCAAGCGGTGCATGAACAGGCTCGAGACATCGTCGACGCGGTCAAGCGCACCAGCGCCATCTGCCGAGACCTCACCCGATACGCGAGACGGGACGGCGCCGAGGCAGACATGCTGGTCCAGCTCAACACCAAACTGGACGAGGCGCTTCGCATCGCGCACTATGCGGTGACCCTGCAGGACATCACGGTCGTGAAGCACTATGCCGAGCAGGCGCAAATCGTGGGCAATCCGGACGAATTGTTGCATGTCTTCGTGAATCTCATTACCAACGCCGTACACGCGATGAGCGACCGGGGCACGCTGACACTCGCGACGTCGGTTTCGGACGAGGGTACGGTCTCGGTCGCCGTCGCCGACACGGGGTGCGGCATCCCGCCGGAGGCGCTGCCCAAGATCTTTGAACCCCTCTATACGACGAAACCACCCGGGAAGGGCACCGGCCTGGGCCTTTACAATGTCATGTCGGTGATCACGAAGATGCAGGCTCATATCGACGTGGACAGCACGGTCGGACGCGGCACGACGTTTCGCATCGATTTTCCTTCGGTCACCCAAGCCATCGAGTGTGCGCCCGCATGACGACTGAACGCCCAGCATTGTTCAAAGCCCTCGGTTGGGGGCTGAAACGGAAGCTGATCGTCTCGATGCTTCTGGTGGGCGTGGTGCCGCTCTTACTCGGCCTGGGTATGGCCTTTTTGCAAGGATCCAAGGAAATTCACGAAGTCAGCGGTGAAAGTTTCAAGGCCTTGGCCACGGAAGCGGCACGAAAACTCGATCTGCTGGTTGCCGAAGAGGTGTCACGAACCTCGCGCATCGCGACCAATCCTTTGGTCGTGCGCGAATTGGAAAAACGGCGCGATCGGTTGCAAGGCGGCGATGCAGCGGCCATCACGAAATTGCTGGCCGATGAAAAAGACCGGTGGGACAACCAGGATCCCGCCGCGCTGAAAGCGATCAACGAAAATCCGATGGCGCTGCTCTTGCGCGAGCACTATGCCGGCTCGCGAAGCGAGACCGATCAGCTGCTTCCCCAAGTCGTGCGGGCCGCTACCAAAATGCTGTTCGTCACCGACATGCAGGGGCATCTGGTGGCCGCGCTCACCGCCAGGCCGGCCTACTCTCACGCCGACCAGGCCTGGTGGAAAGGCACTTACAACAAAGGCGTGGGACAGTTGTACATCGAAGACGTCTACTTCGAGAAAGCGGCGAACGCCTATGTGTTCAGCATTTCGCTTCCCGTCATGGACAGCCTCAAGTACGAGGTCGTCGGCGTGCTTCATCGCGTCATCGATGCCAAGGAATTTTTCTCGCCTTCGACGCATCCCATCCGGTTCGGCAAAACCGGTCACGTCATGCTGATCGACAGCCGCGGCATCGTCTTGAGCTGTCCGATCCTCCCGACCGGTATCCGGCTATCCGATCCTTCACTGATTCCGCTGGTGACGTTGACCCAACCAGGTTGGGTCAGCGCGTCCAGCGACGGCCACGGCGGGCATGGGACCGCGATCATCGGTTTTGCTCCGTTGCCGGAAACCAGCCGAGCGACCAACGGCAACATCGATGAAGGAGCATGGCACACCTTCGTCTGGCAGTCATCCGCCGAGCTGTTTGCCCCAATCGAGCACCTTATGGAGTGGATGTCGATGTTGGCATTGCTGGCAGTCGGGCTGCTGGCGCCGCTGGGGTACCTGGCCGCGAGCCGAATTGTCACGCCCGTGCGACGACTGCAGGAGGCCGCCCGCCTGGTGGGGCGTGGGGAACTCCATGAGCCAATCCGCATCCAAACCGGCGACGAGCTCGAGGAACTGGCGGTGGAGTTCAACCGCATGAACGCCCAACTGGAAGCGGCCTTCGCGGGTTTGACCACCCAAGTTCAAGAGAAAACACAAGAAGTGCAATATCTGCAGAAGTCCACCGATCAGGTTCTCGACGCTGTTCCCACTCCGATCATCCTCATCGATCAGGCACATCAGGTTCAATACATGAACCGGCCGTCCCGAGATCTGCTGGTGACCGACGGCCGGTTCGAGCCGTCGCGTTCGCTCTTCGACCTGCTGGATCTGACGCCGTCCCAGCGGGAACAGTTGGAACAGAGTCTCGGGGCGGCCCGAACCGACCGGCCTCTTCATCTGCCCGACAAGCAAGAGCACCAGATAAAGGAGGCTCGCGATCCTCTGGCACCGCTGCTGAGCCAGCCGTCGCATGATGCGCAGCATGAATTGCCCATCGGAGGCCGCCTCTACCGCTATCAATGGTTCGCGCTCGACGCCCCAAGCGCAGAAGGCCGGCGGTTCGGGCTGGTGCTGCGCGACAGCACAGACGAAAGCCGGCTCCAAGACCAACTCATTCAGGCCGAAAAATCAGGCAGCCTCGGCGTCTTGACGGCCGGCATCGGCCATGAACTGAACAACCCCTTGTTCGGCATTCTCGGCTTGGGCGAAGCGATTCAGGAGGAGCCGGATCTCTCAAGGGCCAAGGCCTACGCCCGCGACATTCTCGAACATGGCCGCCGCATGGCCGCGATTATCCGCGACTTCACCGGCGTGGCTACGCGGGAGTCGAAGGACCAGCGGGTACCGGTGGACGTGAACGCTCAATTGGATCAAGCCCTCGCGATCGCACAGACGTCGCAGGATTGCCTCGGCGTCAACGTGCGGAAACAATACGTCGCGCTGCCCCAGGTGAGTGCGCTGCCTGACCAGCTCAGGCTGGTCTTCATCAACGTGATCACCAATGCCCTTCAGGCCATGCGCAGTAAAGGAAACCTGTGGCTCAGCACCGAGGAACAGCCGGGTCTGGTGACGATCAAGATACGGGACAGCGGCCCGGGCATCGCGAAACAGCATCTCAGCAAGGTGTTCGATCCCTTCTTCACGACGAAGGGGCAGGGAGAAGGGTCCGGCCTCGGTTTGACGGTCGCACAGCGGTTGGTGAGGAAGTTCGGCGGAGACATCCGCATTGAAAGCGCGGAGGGACAGGGTACCACCTGCGTGATCACGCTGCCCACGGTGGAAGCCCGGGTCCGGAAGGAGCAGCCATGCGCGACATCCTGACAAGGTTCCGGCCGTCGCTGTGGTTGGGGCTACTGCTCGTCTTGGGTACCAGTTTTTCGCTGCAGGCGAAGGACGCTGCACCTCCTGCCGGCATTCCGCCGGAAAAGGTCGCCGATTACGTGCACGCCGTCCTGGAGGCGGACCGCACCATCTATACCAACCATGTGGTCAATCGCATGCAGGCCAAGGGTATCGTGTCCGCGGCCGAGCATTGGGAGAACGAAAACGCGTTGCCGCTCCCTGCTCAGTTCCTTCAACATTCCGGGAAACTGGTTGCGGAATCCGGCCGCGGCATCCGCTACCGGCTCATCAGCCTCTGGCCCATCTATCAGCGGAATGCACCCGCGACCGACCTCGAGCGCCGAGCCCTGGAAAGCTTTGCGCAAGCTCCGGACCGTCCTCTCACGGGCATCGTGTCGAGCGGCCGCAAACAATACTTTCAGGCCATCTATCCGGACCGCGCCGTTTCCGCCGCCTGCGTGAGTTGCCACAACAGCCATCCGCTGAGCCCCAAGCGGGATTTCAAGGTCAACGACGTTGTCGGCGGTATGTCGATCACGATCCCGCTGGACTGAAAGGAATACGGTGGTCGAGAGAGGCATCACATTTGGCGCGTCACGAATCAGACTTGGGTGGGGGGAACGATCCGAGCCGCCGGAACCGCCGGCTGCTGGTATTCGTCCCGGTAAATCTGAATGGCCGTCAAGAACAGTCCGGTAAGGATGGGGCCGAGAAACAATCCGATGATGCCATAGACCGCCAAGCCCCCCAGCACACTGAATGTCAAAAGCAACACCGGAATCTGTGCGCCCTGCCCGATGAACAGCGGTTTCAAGATTTGAT
>DASTLA010000110.1:0-11843 GCA_035715525.1 Nitrospiraceae bacterium | reverse complement strand
TACTGGAATCGGGCAAGTTGGTGGCGAAACAGCCGAACGGCATTCAATTCCGGTTGATCAGCAATTGGGCGATCAATAAGAAGAACAGTCCGGCGACCGAGTTCGAGCGGACCGCCCTGAAGGAAATCCTCGTGAATGCCGATCGCCCGTATGTGGGCGTGACGACGCTGGGCACGGCTCGCGTCTTTCAAGCCCTCTATCCCGACAAAGCCTTGTCTTCGACCTGCGCCCACTGTCACAACGTCCACCCGGAAAGTCCGAAGAGAAACTTCAAGACCGGCGACGTGATGGGCGGGGTCCTCATTACGATTCCGTTTCCCAAGTGACGACTGTCCACTGCTGCGGTATATCACGATGAGCGTGCCTCGTGATGGAATCGAGTAACTGGTTACCGGAACCTGTCACACACAGGGAGGCGAAATGACGATCAGGAATCGAGTGTCGGGTCGTTAGCGAGCGTGAAGCCGCGCACAACCATGACGAGACGACAATTTGTAATGACGACAATCGCCGCGGGGTTCGCATTGCCGTTGCAACCTATCGATATCGCTGCTTCGCTTCACGTACCGGTGCTGGGTCTCTACGGATCAGCGGATCGTGGAATACCTCTCGATACGATCGAGCGTATGCAACAAGCGCTCAAAACAGCAGGAGCGACATCACAGATCGTCATCTATCCGGATACTCCGCATGCGTTTTTCGCGGATTATCGGCCAAGTTTTCGAAGGGAGCAGGCAGAGGATGGCTGGAGAAGGCTTCAAAGCTGGTTTCGACAGCATGGAGTGGCCTAGTCCTGCGCCGGCCCTTTTTTGCTGTTCCTGCCCCATCAAGCCAGCCCTTCGCAACGTTGAAGATCTTCCCGGTACTTCATTGTTCGTCCCTGGACGAGCAACACACCTTCCTATCAAAGCTTCTCAGGTAGGCGACAGCAATTCAATGATTGGATAAACCGTCTCCTTCTGGTACAAGTCCCGCGAGGCTGGTTGCTGGATCATCGAGCTCGGGCTGGGGCTCGGGCACAAGCGGCATGCTAGCCGCTCTAGTGCGGTCTCAAGAGAGGAACCCCTATGCCTGAAATCAATTACTCCCGGCCGATTCTCGGCGCCGGCGCCAGCGCTCAGACCGATTTCTCGGCAGCCAAGGCGAGAACCGGGCTGAATTTTCAAGGGGCCGCCCGGTTCAAACGCGGGGTGAAGGCCGAGCTCGGAGTGGAGGCCTTCGCCGATGCATCCGCGGGACTGTCGAAGTTCATTCGCGCCAGCATCGAGGGCACGGCCTTCGCTCGGGCGCAGGCAGGGATCCAACTTCAGTTGCCGTTGAACCTGTTCGACGAATTCGGGTTCTCGGCGCGCGCGGAAGCCATCGCCGAGGCCGCCGCGGGCCTCGTGGGGGATCTCGGACTGTCTCTCGGGGATTTTGTCCTCCTGGCGCAGCGGGACCAAGATTTGATCGGTCTGCCGCTCGAATTGCTTCTTCTCTTCCTGGAAGAGGTCAGCCTCGGCGGCGCCTTCGAAGTCAACGTGTCCGCCTCGGCCAAAGCCCATGCCTCGATTACCGTGGCCGGCCGGGTCATAGAAAAGGCCGGGCAAAAGGCCGGCTTCTATTACACGGTAGACGCGGGGGTGGGATTGGCGGCAGGAGTGGGTATGGGCCTCAAGGTCGGAGCGGAGTTCCGTGATTTTCGGCGATTCTATGGCCGGGCAGTCGACAAGGCGGTGGACGCGACCGTTCGGAATATCTTGAACGCGTTGCCCTCATCGGTACACAGCATCGTACCGATCCTCGAGACCTTCGCCCCTGTCGCAAAGATCGCTTTGCGAGTGGCCTACGATGTCGGCCAGAAGATCAGCGACAACAATCCCGGCACGACCAAACAGGATATGAACCGGCTCTGTAATGAAGCGGTCAAAACGATACTTGAGGAATGTCAACGGTTTATCTTTCAAACGATGCTCGACGGCGCATTGGACGCGATTCGCAAGACGTTCGAAGAGCAGGTGGCCATAGTCGGCCAGGCTGCCTGGGACGGAGCCACGGAGGAGCGCAGGAGTTTCGCCGACCGTCTCATCGTCATGCCGGACGAACCCTTCCAGCCGACTCAGACGAACGTGGAATACTGGAACGCCTTGATCGCCTGTGCGGCAGCGCTCCTGAACAAACTCTACGGCAATCGTCCGCCTGCCGCCCTCGTTGAGGCCGTAAGCATCCTTTATGGCGCGTCGCAATTGCTGCTCGAGGCGGTGCGGTCGAAAGTGAACAAAGCCTCCGCCTACGCGCTCGCCATCGGGGCCGGCACGGTCGCGGCCGACACCGCACCCTTTCAAGGGCCGCTGCCGGTCCAGCCGCTGCCGGTGGTCAAGCGCGCGATCAACACGGTCTTAGGGGCAGCTCCCGACCGTGATCTGTCCTATGCCGATCTCCTCGAGTTTCTCGTCGATGACCTCGTCGTGAATCGAATACTGGATGGCGTCCCTCAAGCCAGACAGTTCATGAGCCTGTTCACCGAGGATGTACGGCAGCCGGAAAATGAAATCATGAAGCTCTTTCTCCAGAACGCCGGCTCCTTCGTGCCAGCCGCCGGCGGCCAGGAAGGCATGGATCCGCACGAAACGCTACGACTGCTGGTCGGTGCGCTGGATCGTTTCATCACCGACAGATTCCAACAAGAAGCCTTGCCCAGGATTTTGGACAACGTCTCGGATGCGAATATCCGGCTGTACATCGAAGAAGTGCTGTTCGAGGCCGTTCGCTATGTGAAGGACGTGGCGCTCAGGTCCCTGCTGAACTGGGAAGGCAAGACCTTCGGTAACGACGAGTTCACGGAAGCCCTGGCCGGCGTGATGACCCTGCTCCTGGGGCGGACGGTCGTCATCGTGGCGGATACGTTCCTGACCGCCACACAAGAGAGGATCGGCTCCCAATGCGATGCCATCGCGCAAAAAGTCAGGAATCGGCACGATGATGTGAGAATCTTCGATCTGCCCGCGGATCCCGATTTCATCCGTCTCGCGGGGGATGGCATCCAGATCGCTGGGGAAGTGCTCGGGCCATTGCCGCCCGAGACGCGCGGCCGGATTCGGCAACTGCTGTATCAGGCCTTCGAGCCCTTGCCGCCCGGCGGGGGCCAAGACTTCTTGGAGAATCTGGCGGACGATTTGTTCATTCCCAACGAAACCCAGCTGCGCGAGTTGACCGACGAGCTGGTCGCGATTTCGCAGGCGCGGTTCGCCCTGTTCGTGGAAAAACTGGTGCTGGCCGTCGGCAATTACGTCCTGGAGCAATTGGAAGACCTGTTGCTGCAGGCCATCGACTTGATACTCAATTGGGAAAAGCACCTGGCTGCCTCGCTGGAAGATCTGGCGGCGTTGCTGAGCAACCTCGAGACGGAGCTGACACGATTGAACGGCCAGGTGGTGGCGTTGTTTCAGGCGGCCGATCAAGCCTTGCGCCGATTCTTCGAGGCCTTGTCTGGACCCTCTTTGAAGTCGCAAATCAAAGGCGCGTTGAAGGACCTCTTTGTGGACAAGGGGCTCGGCATCCTGGCGGACAACGACATCTATAGGAATCTGCCTCGGGAAATTCGTCGCAGTATCAAACACACTCTGGCCAAGGCGATCGATGGCGTCATGGACAATCCCCTGGTCGATCCGGTGCTGAGTGCAGTGAGGCACATGGCCGACCAGCTGGAAGAGTTGTTGCTCGACTGCCGTGAGCTCGATCCCGACGACAATCTCCCGGAGCAAGTGATGCTGCTCGTGCTGGACAAGATTGAAGACCGGATCCGGGAGCATTTCGGAGGGACGAAACCGCACGTCGATGTCGGGCTGGATTTCGAGTACAGGGATTTCTTCGGCAATCTCCATTCCGTGCACATCCCGTTGGGACGCATCGAAGTGAATGTAAATCCTTTCCTCAACATGGTGCGGGATACGATCGAAAGACTGGATTTCTACCACGATCAATTGGACGAGGGCTGTTTCAAACTGGGCAAGGCCTTGGCAAAGGAACTGGAGGCGGCCGCAGCGGAACTCAGGAAAGCCGAGACGCAAAAGGAGCGGCAACGGCTGGCGAAGATCGCCGCCGAGCATGATCGTGCGCCGAGAGAGATCGTCATTCTGAACCCGACCAGCCTGTCGAACCATTCGAATGCCGTCGATGTCAAAATCCACTTGGGCGGTGTGCCTCTCTCCTTTTTGGGGTTGGGAAAGGACGAGTCCCAACGGGTGCTCCTGTATCTGAACGGTACCCTCGTCCCGATCAAATCTTTGCTCGTTGAGGAATCGTCCACGATTCCGAAGTCGCCGGCACATTTGGGAGACTTCGATATCGGCCGTTCTCCCTTGTTCGATGTGGAGAGCGGCATCCTCACGAATCGCGTGGCCTCTTTGGTCGTCGACACCGCCAAGCATTACCCGGCGCACGCCGGCAATACGAAACGGACTGAGGCGGTGCGGTATGTGTTCAGCCCCTCGGAGTATCGAGAACAAGCCGTCACGAAAACATTGCTCCGCGCTGGTGGTAGGCAGGGAGGAAAGGCGTCCGTTCTCAGCGTGGACTCGAGAACGGACAAGAAGAATCGGCCCATACAGGACTATGCGGTGAGTAACGTCCTGCCGGGCAGAGGAAATCCGGCGTCCCGGATCGACGACATGCTGCAGGCCAGGATGGCAGGGGTTTTACTTCGCTTCAAGGTCGAGCTGAACGAGCTGGTGGAGGGAGTGAACGTCTTGACCGTCGTGGTGGTGGAACGAGGCGGCAGCCGGCACCAGCAGAACGTGAGCTTCACGGTGACCAAGAAGCCGACGTTCACGGCCCCGGTGGGGACGAGACCCGGTCTTCCCGCCGGCACCGGGTTGATCACGCTACGCCCGATCGAGGCCGGCTCGTACGATAAACGGCAGCCGAAGAAGGCCCTGACTTTGTCCATTAAGCAAAGGCAGACAGGAAGGCGCGGCGCTGGGGCCGGGACCGACCTCGTCAAGGCACTCGTGCCGATCGACTCGAAGAGCCTGGCGAAAGCCAAGCAGCAGGCCTTGACGTATCTCGAGCAGCAAGACAAGCTGAATCTCGTTCGAATCTCACTGCCGCCAAGATAAGGATGTTTATGTTCCAGTCGCAGCTGCTGCCGCTCATCGAATTGCTCATCGGTCCACCTGATCCCGCAGAGGTTGCGATCCGGCAGTTCGAAGCACGAAACGGAACGAGCCTGTTCACACTCGGAACGGATTCCGCGCTGGTGCGATCCCAGTATGCTCAACGCCTGCGTGCGCTGGTCGGCAATCCACGCCTTCTCCACCAAAAGGTGATGAACGCCTGCGGCATGGCGGCGTTCCTGCACATCTGGCTACAGGTCGACAAGGCGGCGGTTGCACGGTTCGCCATCGACTTGTTCGAACATGGGCGCGCGACGATCGGCAACTTGGCGATCGAGCCCGATCAGGATCTGCTGAAGCAGAGCTACCCCGAGCTCGTCCGGACCGGCGCTGAAGGCATGCCGGACCCGGTCGACTGGGTCATCATGAGTGCCTTGCGCAACGGGACGCAGGCCGCCGGTCCTAGGTTTCTCGGGACCCTTCATGAAACGCTGTCGGCCGTCGTGCTGCCCCAGGAATTTGCTGACTGGCTCCAGGCGACCGGCAAGTTCTCCGCCGTCGTAAACAAGGGCAACGCGATCTTGCAGCAGGACTTTGCCGTGGCGGAAGCTCTGCAGCCCGAAGCGAACGTCCGCTACGTCGCAGTCTTGATGCACACCCGGATGCTGACGACCACGGACATCGCCCGCGAGTGCCGGCAAGCACCGTTGGATCTGGGCGAAGCGCTGCTGGCGTTGGCGACGCCGAACCACTACGTCGTATTGGATAAAAAGATCGAGCCGGTGGGCGACACACATGTGGAATTTTCGTTCTGGTGTTGGGCCGACGAGCTGAAAGACTGTTTTCCCTACAAGATCAAGAAACGCTCGTTCGAGGAAAACTTTTACGGGGCGGTCATCGCGGTAGTGTAAAGCAGGTTGGTCTCGTCACCATGAAAAAACAGCTTGCCAAACAATCTCCTTCCACTTCCGGTCCGCTGCGACGTCAGAAATCCACTGCCGGGCCTCACGCGTCCTACAGTCGCGTCAACAACCTGATCGTGATCGGCACTTCGGCGGGAGGCCATCGGGCCTTGAAGGAAGTGGTGCGAGAATTATCCGACGACATCCCGGCAGCCATCGTGATCATGCAGCATCTGCCGAAATCCCAGCGACTGGGCCCCTTCAAGCTCGGCGACTGGCTTCAGGAATCGACCCGGATGCCGGTCATTCAGGTCGAAGGAGGCGAACCGGTACGCGAAGGCGCCATCTATATCTCACCGCCTGGCACGGCGGTCACGCTGAAGGCGCTCCATCTGGCGGTTCGCGAGAGCGAGCCCGGGACGGCAACCACTATCAACGAGCTGTTCCAATCTGCCGCCAGACACTACGGTGAACGGGTCATCGGAGTCGTGCTGACCGGGCTTCTCAAAGACGGCACGGCAGGCCTCAAAGCTATTCACGAATCCGGAGGCATCACGATCGTCCAGGACCCAGCCGAAGCGGAATATGCTGATATGCCTGCCAGCGCGATGAAAGACCTGCCCGTCACCTTCTGCTTGGGTCTGCGAGAGATCGGCCCGACGCTGGATCTGCTCGCGCGCCGTATGACGGGTCTGGAAAGCGGCTTGGCCGTCTCGCTCCGTCTGCTCAGGGAGCGGGTGGGATTGCTGATGCGGCTGATCAAGCAATCCCAACGGAATCCGCGGACGATGGACTATCTTACGACCGAGCTTGGCGCCCTGGAACTCGACCTCCGATCCGTCCAGCACCTAGTCGACAAGGCGTTGAAAGACAATCCTCCGCCGGTGAAGCCGATCCGCCCCTCCGCCAAGATCGAGTCGTCATAACCTCGAAATTCTGCGTTCGACAAAGGTGGTCGTTCGCTCGACAGGTCGATGCGCCGCCGAGCCACATGCCCCGTCATACAAATTTTCTCCTATTCTAGGGTCGCAGGCAGTGAAAGGATCGCGAGCGTGGGTGTAGCGTGAAAGTTGAGAGCTACGAGGACCACCCAGCATGGAGGTCTCGAGATGAAACAAAGACGCAGCAACTATACTCGTACTCTGCTCGCAGTGGCCTGCGGATTATCGCTCAATCTGCCCACTCTCATGCTTGGCGCCGAGGGCACGGCGGCCGGCGAACATACGGATCAACAAGGGCAGCAAGGCATCGGCCTGAGCGGTGGCGGTGCACCAGGCGGCCCGGCCTCCTCGAACGTCGTCATGGGCGGCCCGGACATCGTGGTGGGACAGATCAGTCAAATCGACGGAGACCGGTATTCCGTCGTGGGCGATCGTGGCCAGGAGATCAGTTTACGGGTCACGAAGGATACCAACCTCGTCTGTGCCGGCGGCTCGGGGGGCCAACTTCGAAGCGGTCGCGAGACCAGGCAGGAACAGCACGAGATCGCCGCGACCCCGTTCATGGAGCGGCAAGCCGGTCCAAATGGTGAGCTGAGAACCATGTCGGAGCAAGAAATCGCTCAACAGACCCGGCGCGATTTGAATCCGAACGCTCCCGGTGCCTTGACCAAAGACCCTGCCCGGCTGTTGGACAAAGTCGGGTCTACCGATCCGAAAGCCAACGAAGACGTGGCCGTGGGATCGGGCTTCGTCGTCGGCGGGAAGGAAGGTTGTCAGTTTGAAATCGGCGATCCGGTTCGAGTCGAAGCCTCGGACATGGGAACGGCGACAACGATGCAGCAGCTGGCAAAGGCGCCCTCTGACGAGTCGATGAATCACGAAATGACCAGGTAGAGCAGGCGACGGTGATCCCAAGAGCCATACGGCATCGCAGCGATGCCGTATGGCTCGCTTGGAGCGGGACGTGCGATCCGCAAGTAGCACGAGTTGGAGGTCTCGTGCAACAAGGCTCCCACGAATGTGCCGGCGTGACTCCAAATGGTTCAGCATGGAGAAAGCCATGAAGGTCCGTGACATAGTGGAAATCGAGCCCGAGAAGGTCGACGTCTGTGTCCCGGACGACAGGCTGTCTGAAGCCGCGCACATTCTCGTACCGGAAGGGCCGGGTGGCATCGTACCCGTGGTCGAGAATGTGCAGGATCGCAAGCTGATCGGGGTGGTGAAGGATACGGACCTGTGGTTCGAGGCGGAGAAACGGGATTCGGCGGACGTGTCGGTCGGTGATTGCCGGATGACCCCCGCTCTTGCCTGTTCCCCGGACGACGATCTCGAACAGGCGGTGGAGTGGATGTGCGAGCAAGACGTGTTGCACATAGCGGTCGTAGACCGAAACGATAAAATTCTTGGGGTGCTTGCCATGATGGACGTCTTACACCGGTCGGGTTCGCGGGAAGCCAAAGCCTTTGAACGATTGCTTCTGAAAAGAGAACCATGACGAGATAGAATCTCGATCGAATTCCTTCGGCAAGCCGATAAGCTACCGAACTTCCGGAACATTCCCACAGTACCGGACCAACCGCCTCTTCTCGGAAGGCCCTAGACAGACTTCGTAGCAGGTTCATCCGATTGTCAGCCTACCTAGCCTCACGTAAGGTACGGCTTTCCAAAACCTTGCGGCCGAACTCCCTTCAATTCCCATGAGGAGCTGGAAAAAATTATTCGTCCCACTGGTTGTCGTCCTCTCGATTGCACTCCGCATGCGACGCGCGCAGCGCAAACGGGTGAAGGCGGAGCTGGAAGCGATCGCGTGGCTGCTACGTGAGGGCAGGACCTCCTTCACGGTGCCGCAGCCGCAGCCATATGGGGATGTGACGGAGCTCAATACGGCACGAACCATTCTTCGTACGGTAGGGAAGGACCTGCTCCTCAATGTAGCCGGTGACGCGCTCCATCTGATAGGCACATCGACGGCCGTGTGCGAAACAAACGGGGACTACGCGTTATGTCTCGTGGCATCTGACTGGTGCCGCTTTCTGGACCAGGCTTCCCGGGCGCAGTGTGGCAAGACCGACAATCGCACGGCGTTGGCGTGCGGGCAATGGCATTGTCATGAGTCCTGCCGAGAGGTGTCGTCCCGCTCGATCGAGAGGGGAGAGCCGGTCGATCTCCCGTGCAAGGGCGGCATCCATATGTACGGCGTGCCGATCAAGGTCAACGGGGACACGGTCGGCTGCCTTACCATGGGGTACGGGAATCCGCCAAAGGACGACGAAAGCTTGACGGAGGTGGCCGAGCGTTACGCGGTTCCACGGGAAAAATTGCGCGAGCTCAGCTCGACCATGCCGTCAAGGCCGCAGTTTATCGTGGCCGTCGCGAAAGCACGGCTACGGAGTACGGCGGTGTTACTGGGCGAAATCATCAAGCGAAAACAGGCCGAGGAGGCCTTGGCGGATCTCACCAGACATCTTGAAGAGCGCATCATGGAACGCACGGAGAAGCTGATACGGTTTCAGGAGCAACTCCGGGCTTTGGCGACGGAGCTCAATTTGACAGAGCAGCGAGAGCGCAAGCGTCTGGCCATGGACCTGCACGATCACCTGCAACAGCTGCTGGTATTAGGCAAGTTGAAGCTCCATCAAGGGAAAGAATCTGCCCAGGGGATACCCGCATGCCTCGATGTCCTAGAACAGGTGGATGACTTGCTGTCCGAGGCTTGCGACTACACCCGGACTCTGGTCGCTGAATTGAGCCCTCCCGTCTTGAGAGGATATGGGCTGGCTGCGGCACTGCAATGGCTGGGTGACTACATGCAGAAACACAACCTGACCGTCACCGTGAACGTACCGAAGATAGACGATTTCGGTCTGCCCGAGGATCAAGTCATGTTGCTGTTTCAGTCGGTCCGTGAACTTCTGATCAATGCCTCCAAGTATGCAGGGACCGGTGCCGCAACCGTCACACTCGAACTACGCGATCGTCACTTGCGAATCGACGTGAGCGACGAGGGGGCGGGGTTCGATGTCGCGGCAGCCGCGGCCGGTGATGCGGGGACGTCAGTCGGCGCGTCCTCATCTAAATTTGGGCTGTTTAGTATCCGAGAGCGAATGAAGGCCCTCGGCGGATCGTTCGATATTGAATCTGCCCTGGGGAAGGGCGTCAGAGCAACGCTGACGTTACCACTGAACGACCGAAGGCCATGAAGCATCATCCGAGGTCTCTCGGCCTGCAGAGCCCACGCTGGGCATAACCTTCCTTGACCGAACCTGTGGCCTTGCATAGCGGTCGCGACTCATGAATCCTACAGGTATCTACCAAAGGAGTCGACTATGTTGGCCGGCTTGATATCACATGTGAAGCCCATTGACCGATTTTCCATGGTCCTTCTCGCGGCAGTCAGTTCGGCCGCGGTCTTTGGGGTTGGAATTGCGGTGGCCCAGGCTGCCGAAAAAGAGGCCTTTCATCCACACGACATCCGGGTGTTCAAGGCTGCGGCCTGCACGAAGGACCATAGTCCCGTCGAAGCCCTCTACTATATTGCGGCGAGCCGGCAGGACATGGCCGACGGGAAACCTTCCCCAACGGCAGCACTCATGAAAGAGGTAATCGACCACAACTGGAGAGAAATCGCGTCCAGGCTCACGAAAGACGAAATGATGGAAGAGCGATTCGCCGAGAGGTATCACAGCCTTTTGAGCGAGATGATCCCACTGTTGCAGCAAGCGGTGAAAGAGAAAGGCGGCTGGTCGATCTCCGTATCCGAAGTGAACAGCAGGCCGATGGATGCGACGAAGGACAAGGATGTTCCGCCTTGCCGCTAGCCCGCCAGCGTGAACTTTTAAAACAATTGTGGGGCCACAACATGATTAGGAAACTCTCATCGGGGGAATTCAGGCTGTACTCGCGGAAGAAAGACCCGAAGACTGGACGAAGGCGGAACTTGGGAACCTTCAAAACCAGGCGGGCCGCCGAGCAGCATGAGCGCGAAGTTCAGTTCTTTAAACGACACTGATAACCGGAACGGGCAGACGCCTTCCCCAGCCAAGTTTATTCCAGCTTCGGTTGAAGTGTGCCCTCGGATCGCAGGTCGATCCGAATGGAGTCGTCTTCCTTCTTCGGACGACGCGATATGCTGAAGCGACCGTCGACCGACCGGCTGGCGGCATGGTCGAATACCGGGTTTCCTTGAGGAGGGAGTGGAGGACCTTCGGCTGCATGCCATGTGGCCTCGATACGGACGGTCCCTTCATTTTCTCTGGCATCCCAAAATTGCGCGTCTTGAGAGCCGGCGGCGATCGTGATGAGGAGGGCGGTTCCCTCCGTCCTCACCCCTTCGATGGTTGCTTCGTATTCGTGTCCATTGACCCTGATCATGGCGTCACCACTAGCGCTCGCGCCCCTAGATTGTCAAGAAGTGTTCGTCTCGGGAGGGACCGGATGCGTTTCTATCGTGAATGAGCAGGCTTCGCAAGAGGGACAGAGGGGAAATGGCGGATTACCTGGTTGGTTGGCCGGATTGGTTGGCCGGAACCAAGCCTCCCTTTTCCTCCATACATTGCGCATAAATGCCATAGGGGCTCGAAAGTGACTTGTCGACCTGCCTTCGACATGCCGTGTCACGCTGTTTCCAGTCGCGCTCGTCGGTTTGCGGGGGTGGGGGAGCAGCCTCGACGGGATTGCGGGCAGGGCTCGGAGAAGCACTATCAGCCGCTTCCGCTTTCCGCGCCTGCATCAGCGGACCTCGATCTTTGCCACCGGGGGGCACGCACTTCTGAGAGCCGAAACTGTCGATGATCATGCGTCCCGTGGGACAGTGGACAGTGCCAGGGTTCGACTCAGGATTAGGGACGATCGGTTGCGAACGCGGCCGCTCCACGACCCATTCGTACCCGCGTTTATACATGCATCGC
>DASTLA010000109.1:0-4755 GCA_035715525.1 Nitrospiraceae bacterium | reverse complement strand
TCAAGTGCCGGTGGGAGCGGACGGCCGGAGGACGATCGATGCCGATCGCCTCCAGGCCGCCCTGCTCAGGAAATCGCTGCGGTACGACAAAGGCGGGGAAGAGCATTACAACCTGATTTCCGCCTATATCAAGAGCCTGCGCGATTCGGATCCACACGGCGCCCTGTATTGGCTGGCTCGCATGTTGGAGGGCGGCGAACTACCCAGATTCATCGCCCGCCGCATGGTGATTTTTGCGTCGGAGGATATCGGTAATGCCGATCCCATGGCTCTGGTCGTCGCCAACGCCGTCGCCCAGGCAGTCGAGTTCGTCGGCTTGCCTGAAGCGCAGATCAATTTAGCGCAGGGGACGACCTATTTGGCCTCTCGGCCCAAGGACAATGCTTCGTATGTCGGGCTGATGGAAGCGATGGAGGATGCCAAGCGGCATGGCAATATCGGCGTGCCGCTCCACCTACGCAATGCGGTGACGTCCTTGATGAAGGAGTGGGGCTATGGAAAGGGGTACCGCTACGTCCACGACGACCCGGGAGCCCGGGCCGACCAAGAGCACCTGCCCGAGCCGCTGAAAGACAAGCGCTATTACCGTCCCAAGAAGCTTTGATCAGGCGTGAGAAAGGGTATGGACAAACCTGTGTAAACGGTTATACTTAGGACGGAGGTAGGTTCATGAGCAAACCCGGTCATGCAGACAGCTCCAGCGAGCGACGCAAATTTGTGCGGGCCACGCTGGTCGGGTCGGCCCTGGTGGTTCCGAAGAGCGGCACCAAGGGGTTTACCGCCGTCCTCGATAACGTCAACAAGATCGGAGCAGGCCTCCATTCAAAGGAAAAGCTGCCGGTCGGCGAAAAGATCACCGTCTCGCTCGCCTTCTTGGATCCGGACAAGGTCGAACAGCAGGAGAAGCTCGGCGCGACAGTCGCTTGGGTCAAGCCCTGGGAGAAGGGATTCCTACTCGGCGTGGTCTGGGACGAACTCGTGACGAAAGAGACGAACCGCTGGCTCTACTACTATCTCGAAGAGACGTTGAGGTCGTCGGTCTAGCCTGCCTCGGCCAATTTCCCGCGCACCTCTTCCAACTCTCCGGAGAGTGACTCCCATCGAGCCGTCATGCGCTCCAAATCTTTGTTCCACCGTTCTTGTTCTTGGTGGAGATCGTTCCATCGCGCAAAATCTTGGTAAAGCACGGGGTCGGCCAACTCCTGGTCTCTGGTTTTGACCTTTCCCTCCAGGTCGGCGATCTCGGCTTCCGCCCGGTTCACCTGTTTTTCCAGCCGTGCCTGGGTCTTCATCAAGTCGCGCCGCTCGCCGGCCGGTTGTTTCGGCTGTCCCTGAGAGGCTATGGCCTTGGTCGGACCGGCCGCCTTGGCCGCGGCAGCGAGCTCCTCGCTGCTTTCCTTGATCGACTCGAATTCCTGCGCTTTTTTCCACAAATAGTATTCGTAGTCTCCGAAGTAATTTTTGGCCTGTCCATCGTCGATCTCGACGACGCGCGTCGCCACCCGCGTCAGAAAAGTAGGGTCGTGAGAAATGAAGATGATCGTACCGGGGAAGTCCGTCAGCGCGTCCGTAAGCATGTCCACCGAGGCAGGGTCGAGGTGGTTGGTCGGCTCGTCCAACAGCAGGGTGTTGGCGGGTTCGACCAGCATGCGGGCCAAAGCGACGCGGTTCCGCTCGCCGCCGCTCAATGCCTTGATCGGCTTCTTTTGATCGTCGCCGGAAAACAAGAATGCGCCGGCAATGCCGCGGAGGAAGTTCGTTTCGGCGGTAGCCGAGACCTCGGCGAGCGACTCGAGAATGGTATGCTCGGGATTGAGCGATTCCGCCTGGTGTTGCGCGAAATAATGCAGCGTCACACCGTGGCCGACTTGTCGTGAGCCCTTTTCAAATTGCAACACGCCGGCCAACATCTTGAGCAGGGTGCTCTTGCCGGCGCCGTTTTCTCCCACCAAAGCGATGCGTTGCCCCCGTTCCACCGAGAAATCCAACGACCGATAAATCACCTTTTCACCGTAGCTCTTGGCCACGTCCCGAAGGTCCAGGACATGGCGGCCGCTGGCGGTAGGCAAGGGAAATTTGAAGCGGACTCGCTTGGTATCGCGCTGGCGCTCGATCAGCTTGACCTTGTCGAGCTGCTTGATCCGGGACTGGACTTGGCTCGCCTTGTTGGCCTGGTAGCGGAACCGGTCGATAAAGCTCTGAACACGGGCCACTTCCTTCGCTTGGCGGCTCGCAGCGGCATCGATCTGCGCATCACGTGCGGCACGCAGCTCCTTGAATTTCGTATAGTTGCCCCGAAATTCCTGGATGGTCCGGTCACGAATCTCCCAGATGTGGGTGGCGATCTGGTCGAGGAACTTGGTGTCGTGGCTGATGACCAAGAGCGTGAGATTCGAGTCCAGCAAGAACCGTTCGAACCATCGTTGGGTCGGCTTGTCGAGGTGGTTGGTCGGCTCGTCGAGCATCAACACATCGGGATTGGAGAGCAGCAGGTGCGCCAGCGCCACCCGCATCCGATAGCCGCCGGATAGGTTTTCGATGGGGCGGGAAAAGTCCGCCGTCGTAAATCCGAGGCCCATGAGGATGCGTTCGGCTTCATGTTCCGGATAGATGTCTCGGTGGACGGCATCGACTACGGTCTTGCCGACGATGGTTTCGAGTTCCTGAGGAAGGTAGCCCACCCGGAGGCGCGGGCGCTTCCGAATGGTGCCCTTATCGGGGGACTCTTCACCGAGAATCATGCGAAACAAGGTCGTCTTGCCGACTCCGTTCGGGCCCACGAGGCCGACGCGCGTGCCCGGCCGGAGATGGGCCGTGGCCCCTTCGAGCAGCACCTTGGTGGCGAACTGTTTATGGACCGATTCAAGTTGCAGCATGGAATTATGATGCGGTGCGTGGGATGCCCGTGTGCCGCCGGTGGTGCGATTGCCTAGTTGAGGTGGTGCTCCGCAGAATGTTCTTACGAGGGTCGCAAAACCCGAAAATTACTCGCTTGCAAGATACGGCGACGAAGCCTCGCCGGCACGCAGGAGGTGCGGTTTGGTGGAGCTGGCCGGGATTGAACCGGCGACCTCGTGAATGCCATTCACGCGCGCTCCCAACTGCGCCACAGCCCCACTCCAGACCAACTTAACCGAGCAGAAGCAAAAGGAAAAACAGAACCGGAGTGAATGTAATTGTGCAATGTAGCACGCGCGGTTTTGGGCAGTCAAGAAAAGGGTGGGACAAGGTGACTCAGCCGTGGTCGCTCGACGCGCGCGGTTAATGGGTACGAGGTTGTCGCGTCTGTTGGTCATCGAATGGTGCGGGCTCGATGCGCGCTCAGCGCATCGAGCCCGTCGGCAGGCATGATGACTAATCTCGCGTCGCGCATCTTGACAAACCAAGGGTCTCTCCCTACGATGATGCGCCTCACGGCTCTGATCGACACCGGGTCAGGGCTGTTTTTTTTCGGGTGAAACAGGAGTATACGCGGAGAGTCATGGCAAATCTGGTCATCATCGGTGCCCAGTGGGGGGATGAGGGAAAAGGTAAGATCGTCGACATTTTGGCGAAGGATGCAGATGTCGTCGTGCGCTATCAGGGCGGGTCGAATGCAGGCCACACCGTGATCAACGCAAGAGATACCTTTATTTTCCACCTCATTCCGTCCGGCATCCTGTATCGCGGCACATTGTGTCTTATCGGCAACGGTGTCGTTGTCGACCCCGGTGCCTTGATAGAGGAAATGGACCATCTGCAGAAGCAAGGGGTGAAGATCGCGAAGAATTTTGCGGTGAGTGACCGCGCTCATTTGATCCTCCCGTACCATAAGGCCATTGATAAGGCATCGGAGCAGTCCAAGGGCGTGCGGCGCATCGGGACCACCGGGCGCGGGATCGGGCCCGCCTATGTCGATAAGATGGCCCGCATCGGCATCCGCATGGGCGATCTCCTCAACCCGGCGTTATTCAAACAAAAGCTCGAGGAAAACCTGGTCGACATCAACTGGTTGCTCGAGCAGCTGCACAAGGTGGATTGCTTCGAACTCGAAAAGGTCTACCAGCAGTACATGGGCTATGCCGATCGTTTGAAGAGCTACATTATGGATACGACGGCCGTGGTCAACAAGGCGATCGATCGGGGCAAGACCGTACTGTTCGAGGGCGCGCAGGGCACGCATCTCGACGTCGATTTCGGGACCTATCCCTACGTCACGTCGTCGAGTTCGGCCGCCGGCGGTGCCTGCACGGGAACGGGCGTCGGGCCGACTAAGATCGATGCCGTCCTCGGAATCGCGAAAGCCTATACGACGCGGGTAGGGAGCGGGCCCTTCCCGACCGAGCTGACCGATGGGATCGGTGAAGGATTGCAGGAACGCGGCAAAGAATTCGGTGCAACGACGGGCCGGCCCCGGCGTTGTGGTTGGTTCGACAGCCTCTTGGTGCGGCATGCGACGCGTGTGAACGGCCTGACGTCTTTGGCCGTCACGAAGCTGGACGTGCTTGACGGCTGCCAGGAAGTGAAGGTCTGTACCGGGTATCGTGTCAACGGGAACGTCGTTCGAGACATCCCGTCTGATCTGGAGGCCTTGTCGAAGTGCGAGCCGTTGTATGAGCGCTTAGCGGGTTGGCGCGCTCCGACGACCGGTGTGACAAGCTATAAGAAATTGCCTGCGGAAGCGAGGCGATATCTGAGGAGGGTGGAAGAGCTCACCGAGTGCCCCATCGATATGGTCTCTACCGGCTCGAAGAGGCATGAGACCATCATCCTCCG
>DASTLA010000108.1:0-11884 GCA_035715525.1 Nitrospiraceae bacterium | reverse complement strand
AAGGAATACGTGCGGCCGATCATCGACGCCTTCTATAAGCACTACAAGCGCGTGGCTGGTCTGTTACTCGTGGTGCTGCTGTTCACCGGCGGTATCAACGTCCACTACGTCAACCAGGTGCTGACGTCCCAAACGGGCCAGGGGATGCAGCACCATGGCAAATACCTCTGGATTTTCTGTATCAAGCTCCTGCTGGTCCTCTGCCTCCTTACGCTGTTCCTCTACACGGTGATTTTCAAGCCCGAGGAGGAGGACGATCCGGAGGAGGCGGAATCCTATGAAGCGATTCCCTTCCAGCGTGCCGCTCTCTGGATGGGTCTGTTCATCATTCTCTGCGCTGCCGCCATGAAACATTTGCACCAATAAGGGGCCGCCGTGCCATCGTGCGCCATCGGCACTTCCCCATCGCCTCCCGGCATTTTCCCGTTTCCATCCGAAACACACGTATCCAATCGGATACCTCGTTCAGATACAGTCACAGGACGGTAACGCTAGGCACGATTGGTTGCATTTCTGCAAACGGATGCCTTCTGGGCCAGACTCAAAGTGAATACAGATAGTTGCTCCATATCGTCGTCGGACGATGAACTTAGAGGCTTTAGGCACAGCGATTGCTGAAGCGTCTGGACGGAGGGGTGTGCCATAGTCGGGTCGATCCGCTCGGAGGCTGTCATGAGATCTCGCTATGATCTTCGCGTCTTGTTCTTCTCCTTCCTCATCGCTTCAATGCCCGTCGGTTCGCACGCCATGGAGCCTTCATCGGCCCAGGAGCGGCATCCGAGCGATGGCCAAGGCCTCGAGAAGCAGGACCGACAAGCCTGGTATCATGGCTCAGTCGGCACGTGGCTCGTCCCCTACGACTGGTTCATGGCGCTGTACGACGATTCGTTGATCAAGGAGTTTTCCGCTACCGGCATCCTGATCGATCCAAGCGATCCCGAGCGGTTGCCCATCGGCATCACGAAAACGGAGAGCCCGAATCTACCGAAGCCGGTTCCGTTCGTCGGGTTGAACTGCGCCTTTTGCCACACCACTCAATTCACGTACGGCGGAGCGACACATCGAATCGAGGGCGGGCCGTCTCTACAATTCAACGCGCGTTTCCTGAGAATTCTCTTCGAGAAGCTGGGAGAGAACCTCAGAGCCGAGAACTTCGTCCCGTTTGCGACGAAGGTTCTGCAGCTTCGCAATCAGCCGGTGACGCCTCGCTCGCTGGAAGAGTTCAAGAACGAAGTCGCTGCGATCTTGCCTCCGCTCATCGACAAGGCCGGACGTGATGTTTCACCCGAGACCTGGGGGCCGGGGCGGTTTGATGCGCTTGGGCGGGGCAGCAATACCGTTTTCACCCCTCTGAGTCCCGACAACCTCCGGCCGGCCAATGCGCCGGTCAGCATTCCCGCGCTGTGGGGCGTGTGGGAATACGATCGCGTGCAGTGGAGCGGATCGATCGAGCATCCCTTGGCCCGAAATATCGCGCAGGTCATCGGCGTCAATGCAGGCCTCTTCGCTTGGGCCAAGAAGAATCCGGGCGCCCCGGCTTCAGATGTCGAGGTCTATCGGTCGTCTCTCGATGTGCGGGCGCTCGACGGCCTGGAACGGATCGCCCGTCGACTGCTTCCGCCTCGATGGCCGAGCGCCTTTCCGCCAATAGACCGTGAATTGGCGATCCGAGGAAGAGACCTGTACCACGGGAACGCCGATAAACATATGCGCAATCTGTGCGCACATTGCCATGTCGGTCAGTCGATCGACAATCGAAGCGCCGCCGGGCCCAGCCGACATGTCCGACTGATTCCCCGCCATGAAGTCGGAACGGACGACTTGTATTTGGAGAACTTCTCGAGGCGACGAATCGATCTTGGGCCTTTGGGCCGCGGGATCCTGTCGGCGAGGGAAGCTTCCGAACTCATCACGACTGAACTGTTGAAGGTCCATCGGGCGTCCGAAAACCAAGAGTATGCGCAGCGCACGAACCATTGGATCGACAAGGCGTTCTACATAGCACGCCCGCACCTGGCCGTGTGGGCAACTGCTCCATTCCTCCATAATGGTTCAGTTCCAAACCTCTTTGAACTGCTGTCTCCGCTCGAGGAACGGCACAATTGCTTCTACCTCAGCCCGAATATGGAATTCGATCCGCGCAACGTAGGCTATGCCGTGACCGAATGTTCCGGCAATCCACTGTCTCGTGATCCGCTCGGCGGATTCGAATACAAAACTCACCTGCCGGGAAACAAGAACATCGGCCATGAATTCCGCGACGATCCGACATGCGCCAGCGGGGAGAACAAGCGCGACGGGATCGTCGGTTGTGCCATACCTAAGGAGGATCGCTTGGCCATCATGGAATATCTGAAGACATGCGACCTCGAACGCTATGTTTTGCCGGATCCCCCGCCTTGCCGGGATCTGGAATAACGGCATCCGGTCTCTAGCGTTTCGGGGGGGGCGGCACGGACTGAATACGAATGTTCCTCGCCTCGTGAACGTTGGTCGTATAAGATTGGGGCGGGCGGGCCGCCCGGCATCCGCTTCCTTAGGTCTCTGGGTCAGAGAGCCGCTGATCGTATGACCGACTTGCTCTCCAAAGACCATTCCATCCTCGAACGCCCGCTCATGCAATTCCGCCCCTTCGGCTTGGACGATCGCGGAGAAAAAATCTGCGACATCAGCGGCGTGATCGTCCTTTCCAACATCGAATACATGCGGGATTACCTGGGCAAAACGGCGGGAACGGCCGTGTCCGACCAAGCCTTGCCGCAGCTCTGTCACTTGTTGAACGAACGGATCCCCGACCCGACGTATCATGTGACGCCTGAATCGCTGCTCAACCCTTGGAACAGCTACTCCTATGAGTTCGTCTGTTATTTGAGGGAATTTTCCGAACGGCTCACCGGAGACCCGGACTTCCATGCAAACGTCGGGACCCAGCGTAAAGTGCCGCCGCTGATTCAAATTCTCGGACGCCCCTTTTCTATCCACCAAATCTACAAAATGTGGCCTTATTTCGGAAGCAAGTACGTCAAGGGGGTGCTGGAATTCGAAGTGGGCAAGATCACCAACCGATCGGCCGTCCTACGAATGCGATTCACCGATCGAGCGCTGGCGCAATTCGGCCCCTATCGC
This sequence comes from Nitrospiraceae bacterium, assembly GCA_035715525.1. Taxonomy (GTDB): domain Bacteria; phylum Nitrospirota; class Nitrospiria; order Nitrospirales; family Nitrospiraceae; genus JAHBWI01. The sequence goes on along the minus strand of DASTLA010000108.1, from coordinate 8,758 downwards.
AACCGCTGCGTGGACGTCATCTGCCTCTCCTGCAAGAGCAGCATTGCGCGTGTGCAGCAACAGGTGCACGGCATGCCCGCGGCCATGGTGCGGGATCTGGCCTGTACCGCCAACGGGGATCCGCATTGTGAATGGGAGTTTACCTGGACGCCGCAAGTGCGCCATTCGCTGCCGATCGCGCTGTGGGCGCTGGTCGCCGGCGGAACGTGGTCCTACCTGCATGTCCGTCATCCCGCGTTGCCGCTTGCGGAAACGCTTGGCCTAGCTTTGATCCCTCCTACGCTGCTGTGGTGGGCGATCACCGCGCATAGCCGCCGGACGGCGGGCTCGTTGCAGCGCCTGATTCGCGATCAAGAACAAGCCGTGGATGCTCGGCATGAGGAACTGCGCGAGGCCTATGTGGAACAGCAGAGCACGGCGGTGACGCTGCGTCGAAGAGTCAATGAGCTCACGGCGCTCCATCGCGCCGGCCTGCTCTTCACCTCCACGTTCGATCGGGAAGAACTCCTGACGAAAGTGCTCGACGCCATCGTCCGAGATCTTCGTTACGACCGGGCCATGATTGCACAGTTCGATCGGATCCGGCGGGTATCTTACGATTTCCGTGTTCGCGGCGTGCCGCAGGAGGTGGCCGAGGCGTTACGGGCCCAGGAAGTTCCCGTCAGGGAATTGAACTCGGTCGAAGGCACCGTCGCCTTGCAGGGCGAGCCGGTGCTGACCAACGACATCCGCGAAATATGGGACCGGCTGCATCCGCTCAATCAGCAGTTGATCTCGAGCCTCCGAGTCAAATCATTCATTTCCGTGCCGTTGAAAATTCAAGACGTCGTCATCGGCTCGCTCTCGGCAGACCGCGCCGATGAGCGCCCCCTTACGCAGGAAGACTTGGAGCTTCTCGTCACCCTGGCCAGCCAGGTGGCCATCGCGCTTGACAATGCACGCGCCTACCGGGAAATCGAATCGTTGAACGCCGGACTCGAAGCGCGCGTGCGCGAGCGGACCGCCGAACTGGAAGCGGCGAATGCCCGGCTGAAACAGTTGGATCGGCTCAAGTCACAATTTCTGGCTCATGTTTCCCATGAGCTGCGAACGCCCCTCACCAGCATCGTCGGCTTCGCGGACAACATGATCGAAGGTCTGGTGGGGTCGCTCAACGCCAAACAGGAACAATACCTTTCGCGCATCAAAGCCAACGGCACGAGGCTCGCTCGAATGATCACGGATCTCTTGGACCTCTCTCGTGTCGAGGCCGGCAAATTGGTCTTGTCCTTCGATCATCTGACCTTGTCGACCGTCGTGTCCGACGTGATCGAACAGCTCCGTCCCTTGGCCTCGGCTAAACGGCTGCGGCTAGGGTTCGAACAGGCGCGGGACGATCTGCAGGTCTGGGCGGATCCCGATCGGCTGAGCCAGATTTTGACCAATCTCATCGATAATGCTATCAAGTACACGCCGGAAGGCGGACAGGTCGACGTGGAGGTTTGGGCCGACGCGCGGGATCTGGCGCATGTGCTGGTGCGGGACACCGGACAGGGAATCCCGGAGGACGCCTTGCCGAAGCTCTTCGATCCGTTTTTCCGTGTGCATCATCAGGAGCGGAACCAAATCAAGGGCCTGGGGCTCGGGCTGGCCATCGTCAAAGACCTGGTCGATCTCCACGGGGGAACGATCGCCGTACGGAGCGAGATCGACCGGGGCACGGAGTTCGAGTTCACGCTTCCTTTTCGCCGTCCGCAAGAGGCGAAGCCTTCGGTGCCGCTCCCCGTCTACCGGCGATTGTTGGTCATCGATGATGACCGAGACATCGGCGTCCTCTTGAAGGATCGTTTGCAAGCGGAGGGATACGAAGTCCACTTGGCGGAGAACGGACGGACGGCCCTTCGACTGGTTGCGGCGGGAACCGTCGACGGAGTGCTCCTCGACATCGCCCTACCGGGCAGCGACGGGATGGATCTCTTGCGGGAAATCCGGAACACCGAACGGGGCCTTCCCGTGGTGATCATGACCGCGGTCGAGGGCCTGGACCGCGCGATGGCAGCGATAGAATCCGGTGCCCAAGGCTATCTGCTCAAACCGTTCGATGCGGCGCAATTGCGGCAAATAGTGGACCGCTGGTTCAAACATCAGCGCGGGAGCTCCGCCGATTTCCCGGTTTCCAGTACCGGGTGATCGCATGCATCGGCGTCGCGACCACCTTCTCTGCTTATTGTGCTCCCTGCTGATCGCTCTACTGGGGTTAGACCCCGGTATAGCTTGGGCTCAGACGCCGCGCCTGCAAGGCCAGGGAGCTGCGGCGGCCGGGATGGGCAATGCCTTTACGGCCCAAGCCGACGATCCATCGGCCCTGCACTACAATCCAGCAGGGCTCACCCAGCTGCGTGGTTTCCAGACGCTTTTCGGGACATCGGTCATCGGAGGGACGACTCAATTTACGGGACCGACCGGTAGTCAGGTCACCGGCGACCGCAACGGCAGTGCAGCCTGGCCTCCTCCCGGCCACCTCTATCTCGTCGCGAACCTCAAGGATCTGGGCCTGACGGCGCTCGGAGACCTGAGCGCCGGGATCGGGTTGAATAACCCCTTCGGCTCGCTCACACGCTATCCCAACAATGGCCCCTTTCGAACCGCCGTCACCTTTACTACGTTGCCGCTGCTCGATATCAAGCCGACCGTTGCCTACAAGCTGAACGATCACATTTCGCTCGGGCTGGGCGCGGACATTTACACGTTTTCCGGATTGTTCGGAGAGGGGCAGGTGGAGCAAAAATCGATTTGGCCCGGGGGACTGGGCATCCCGGCCGGCTCTTTGGTCGAGTTGAATGGTTCCGACACGGCTGCCGGATTCAACGTGAGCCTGCTGTACACCCCCTTTCGCAACGAGGACGGCAAGCCGCTCGCGAACATCGGGCTCGTGTATCGCAGCCAGGCGACGCTCCACCTCACGGGAGCGCTGCTGGCCAACGGCGCCGCCGTATCGGGAACGAGCGCCACCTTGGTGTTGCCGCAAGTGTTCTCCGGCGGCATCGCGGTCTGGCCGGTGCGCACGCGGGAGCGCGAGTGGAAACTCGAGCTGGACATCGACTACGCGGGATGGAAAGCCAACCGCAATCTCGACGTGCATTTGACCAATGGGACCGTCATTGGCTTTCCGCAGAATTGGCAGGGCGCCTATACCCTCATGATCGGAACGGAATATCGTTGGCTCAGGCCGGCCGCGATACGGAACTGGGAGATCGCACTGCGCGGCGGGTACATGAATCAACAGACTCAAATCCCCGACCGTACCTTCAATCCCGGAGTGCCCTCGGCCAACAGCCATATCCCCTCGATCGGGCTTGGGTTGGCCTGTCATGCCGAGGGGTCCTTCCTCGGCCTGTTCACATGCGGGCAGATGGGCCTGGGTCCCCTGAAGCCGACGCTCTTCGCCATCGATCTCTCCTATCAAGTGGCGTTCTATGAGGTGCGCACGGTGGCCGGGAATCAAAACCCCACGGTCGATGGACGTTACGATACCCGGATTCACGTCGGATCGATCTCGCTGCGATTCAATTACTGATAAATTCCTTCTCCTCCGAAGCCTCCACCATGGTATCGGCATGGATAGGACCTACCTAGTGACTGCTGTCATGATGTCGGTCGGAATGTATGGCCCCGCCGAGGGCTGCGCGTATTCACGGACTAGAATTGGCCGTAAGGCAAGTATTTAAGAACTAGAACGGCACAGGGGTTGCTTTACATGCAGCCGGTCAGTCCTGTAGAGGCGCCCCAGCCCTCTACAGGCTAACGGGCACCTGGCGTGGCACAGAGCCGGTCCTCCTCTGTCACCCGTCGTAACTACGACCGGGCGTACATATGAGCCTCCTGGATCGTGCCCATCCAGCGCTATCAGGATCGCTCTTCTGTCCACGCTACCTGCCGCGCCTCCGCCCATCACCGGGGGCGCGGCAGCCTTTCCATCATCCCTTTCCAACGGCCGACATTGATAACTGCCGTATCGAATCTGATACGGCATGGAATCTCTTCCGATACACTCGCACCCAAGGAGACGGGCGGAGACTTATCGGGGCTCATGCGTATACCCCTAAGATTCAGACCAATATTTTGGATTTACCAGCGAAGGCTGGCCTAAGGAGAACAGGGCACGGATATTGCGGCGCTTGCTTTCAGTCGCAATTCCAGGAGGTCTATTGTTCTACATTGTTCGCGCTTCATCGATCGACCATGATGCTCGCCGCAATCATTTGTTTAGGCGCACTGTGCTTGTGGGCAGCTGTCGTCAGAATCTGGACGGAATCTGGGGGCTCTGATGCCTTGCTCCACCGATCCTCCGACGAAGCGCACGGTCAGCATCAGGACACCGATAAACCAATCGGGTCGGGACCCGCAGACACCGTCTAAGAATGGCTTCAATGAAGCATCGGGCGTAGATCACGCCACCTTCAGGCATGCCCGGGAAGTACTCGGGATGGCCTGCCCGAAAGCGAATGCAAATGCCAGGTGTGGCGGAGATAAGGCCACTGATACATTACTCTTGCATATTCTCACAATAAGGCCTATCTACGTACCGCTGAGTAATGGATGTCTCCAGGTCCGAAGAGCCATCCACTCACCTTCGACACCGACAGAAGGTAGCCTGCCATGGCTGCTCGGAAAACCTCCCGATCTTCGCCGCAACAGAACCGGGCACTTTCCCTATTCGGCCTTCATGCCGGCTTCATCCTGTCCATGCCGAGCCTTCATCACCGACTATCTGGAGCTACGCCATCGACGATATGAGCCGATGCAGGACGAGAACACGGGTGTTGCGGGCGGCATGGCTAATCCTGTGCTGTCCGCTCGCTCCATCACCTACTACAGCAGCAGAGATAGCTGAAGGGGTCGCAGAAGAAATCCGCTTTCTACGGGAAGAAACCGTGACGACGCCGCTTCGACAGGCCGTCTCGATATCCCAATCCCCATCGAACGTCTATATTCTGACCGATGAGGACATCCGCCATTCCGGCGCGACGGACCTTCCCACCGTCCTCCGTCGAATCCCTGGTATGGAAGTGATGCAGATGAACGGCGCGGACTATAACGTCAGTGCCCGGGGCGACAACCAAGTCTTCGCAAACAAAATGCTGGTACTGGTTGACGGGAGGTCCATTTATGTGGACGTGCAGGGGTCGGTCTTCTGGAAAACCATCCCCGTCACCCTTCCCGAGATCAAGCGAATCGAGGTTGTGAAGGGCCCCATCGAATCCCTTTACGGGTTCAACGCATTTGACGGCGTCATCAACATCATCACGAAGTCGCCTGAAGAGATGAAAGGGACGACGCTCCAGTTTGGAGGAGGAGAATTAGGAACCATCTCAAGCGCTGCCGTGCATGCGGGCAAACAGGGAAACTTGGGATATCGCCTCTCGGTCGGGGAAGACCAAAATCAGCAATGGAAAAACCGCGATGCCCTTGCGTTTCGAACCTACAAGCTCAATGCCCATACAGAATATGCTCTCCCCGCCGACGCGAGGCTGTCACTGTCCGGAGGGATCGTTGATGCGAATCGCTTCCAAGGACCAGTGACCGATCGCGCCGTTCTCAACGGCAAGTTCACGGACAGCTATGTCAACACCATGTACGAGCGGGGAAACTTTCTCATTCGTGCTTGGTGGCGGCAGTTCGACACCTCGGCCGATTTTTTCACCCACCCGGGACTCGCGCCTTTTGTGACGATCAGGGACAAGTACGGCAATCCCTCGGCGTCGTTCACGAACAATACCTATAATGTCGAAGCCCAACACGCCCTCGAGTTCGGTTCCTCGAACCGACTCACTTACGGGGTCAATTACCGTCATAACAGCCTGTCGAGCAGCATCATCAACGCCTTCAGCCGAGAGGACCGCCTTGGGTTCTACGTCCAGGACGAATGGCGCGCGACGGAGAGACTCACGTTCGTGGGCGGTCTCCGGTACGATCTACACACGGAAATTACGCCTACCGTGAGTCCTCGGGCAGCCGTGCTATACCGGGTAGCGGAGGATCATACGCTTCGGGCGTCGGTCTCGGTGGCGTACCGTCCTCCTACGCTACTCGAAAGCCACTTGGACACGCGCCCAACCGTCACGACACCCCTAGGGACACTGACAACTCAGGGATTGGCGAATCCGAACCTCCAGCCGGAGCAGATTATTTCCTATGAAGCGGGCTACCAAGGCTGGTATTTCAAACACCGGCTCAGGCTTCGGGCCGATCTTTTTTTCAACCATATCACCGATTTGATTTCCGTCAGCAATCCAACCGCTACAACCGCTTTCAACACCAACGGAGGCGAAGGAGATATTTATGGAGGAGAGGTCGGCGCCGAATTTTCGCTGGCTTCCTGGCTGACTGGCTTTGCGAATTATTCCTATCAAGAGATAGGCCAAAACTTTTCGGCACGGTCCCAGCGTGGTGCTCCCAGATTCAAATACAATCTCGGGTTACGTGGAGAATGGACCAACGGCCTCAATAGTGAAGTCACGTTCCATCATTATGGATCGGCGGTCTATGGGTTGGATCCGACCTTCACCACCCTGGCACCGTTTGGGGCCGTACGCCCAGACCCGCGTGTCGGCAGCTATAACCTCCTCAACCTGCGCATCGGCTATCTGTTCTGGCGCGATAAGGCTGAGGTGGCCTTCGCCGCCTACAATGCACTCAACGACAAACATTTGGAACATCCGCTCGGAGAAGTCATCGGCAGCCGCGTGATGGGCTGGCTGACGCTGAGGCTCTGAGGAGGGAAGGAGCGGCACACAGGCAAACCACCGCTGGTTGATTTCATAGAGGAGGTGTCCCCGTGCATACATCTGGCTCTGCCCCCGGCATCACCTTTCGCGAAACGATGGCCGGACCCTTTTCCCTCGGTGAGACAAACCCGCAATCCGGCGCACGCAAAGGTAAAGCAGACGGGACCACCCTTACCATCCGTCCTCTCGTCAACATCGACAATCTCGACGTCTTCCACTTTGACCGGGAGCATACGGCGCAGTTGGAAAGCAGCGTCCATTTCCCCCAGCTGTTCGGCGAAACGGAGCCGACCGGGACCGGGATCTTCAACCTCTTCGCGCCACAGGGCAACACCAGATTGAAACTCATGAAGTACGCTTTCGAGTTCAGCCATGACAATCAGCCCTACTTTTTCTATGGAGAAAAGAAGGTCGAGGACGACCCCGGTCCTGATGTGTGGCAGGATACAACCACTCTCTTCTCCACGCTCCACCAGGGTCACGACCGTAGTGCTCCGATCATCGGCGCCGGAACATTACGGATCAGTCTCACCGGATTCCTTCGCCAACTGATGACGATGGAAGTCACCCATTCCGAATCGCGGATAGATAAACTGTCGGCTTATCTCTTCTTTGCCAACTTCTTCCTCAAAGAATTGCGCGACACGTACTTTAGGAAACGAAAGTGAAGGAGGCGGTCATGGCTGGTGGATTTGATGCCATCGTCATCGGAAGCGGATTCGGAGGAGCCGTCACTGCTTGTCGGCTCGCACAGAAAGGGCTTCGCGTGCTGGTTCTTGAACGCGGGCGCCGCTGGAACACCTATCCCTACGGCCCGCGCAACGCCATGGACGCATGGTGGTGGGACCAGCATCACCCGGAGAAGCATAACGGGTGGCTGGATTTCCGGTTATTCAAGCGCATGTGGGTCGCACAATGCGCGGGCGTCGGAGGCGGGTCGCTCATCTATGCCAACATCAGCATCAACGCCAAGCCTGAACTATTCGCGCGAGGCTGGCCTCCCGAGATCACATACAAAGAACTGGAACCCTATTACCATAAGGTCTCGGAGATGCTCCGGCTCGAGACCGTTCCGGAAAACCAGGTGCCCGAACGCTACAAGCTTATGAAAGAAGCGGCGGCGGCGATCGGGTGTGCTGACCGGTTTAAGCCGCTCCCGCTGGCCGTCACCTTCCGGAAAGATCTTGATCCCAACCGAGCCGATCCATATCACGACAGGCACAGTGTCGCCTGGGAAAACCCGCAGGGAAAGGCACAAGGCACCTGCACCCATTGCGGCAACTGTGTCATCGGCTGTCAGGTCCGAGCCAAAAATACGTTGGATCTCAACTACCTCGCCGAGGCGGAAAACAAAAAGGCCGAAATCCGGGATTTACACGTGGTGCGATATGTTGAGCCGGTCAACGGGGGTTATCGCGTCGTGTTCGATCGAATCGTGGGGAACGGAATGGTGCAGCGCGGGGAGGAGAAGGCAGCACGAGTGATTATTGCCGCCGGTTCACTTGGCTCCACCGAGCTGCTGCTACGCTGTCGCGACGAATATAAAACGTTGCCAAACGTCAGCCGCTTCCTGGGCTACAACTGGAGTTCCAACGGCGACTTCCTGACTCCCGCGTTCTATGCCACACGCCGGTTGTCGCCGACCCATGGTCCCACGATCACCTCAGCGATCGATTTTCTCGACGGCACGGCGGACGGCGAGCAGCTGTTCATCGAAGACGGTGGCTTCCCGGATTTCTTGGGGCAGCTGGTGATGGCGACAATCCAGGTGCCAGGGCCCAACCCCATCTTGCGTGCCCTCTCCAAGCAACTGACCCCTTACTTGAAAAACCATGATGCTTTGCATGGCATCATGCCCTGGTTTGGGCAGTCGGTCGATGCGGCCGATGGACAATTGCTGCTGCGCCGGCGCTGGCTCAAACCCTGGGAACAGAAGTTGAGCCTAGATTGGAATATCGAGCGCTCGCGCAAGGTGGTCGACGCCATGGTGA
>DASTLA010000107.1:0-4469 GCA_035715525.1 Nitrospiraceae bacterium | reverse complement strand
CGACCGATGGGGATGATTTAAAGGATTTAAGGGGGAGTCACGTTGTGCGAGTCAATCCTGAAGAACTGAGCTTAAAAGACAAGGTCGTCTTCATCAACCGCGTGGCCAAGGTCGTCAAGGGCGGCAAACGATTCAATTTTTGCGCGCTCGTCGTCGTGGGGGACGGTCATGGATACGTCGGAGTGGGTAAAGGCAAGGCGGCTGAGGTGCCGGTGGCCATTTCAAAGGCGGTCGAGCAGGCCAAAAAGCATTTGGTTCGGGTGCCGCTCAAAGAGGGCACCATTCCTCACGAAGTGCACGGACTCTTCGGCGGCGAGCATGTCCTGCTGAAGCCCGCAGCTGACGGAACGGGGATCATCGCCGGCGGAGCGGTCAGAGCGGTCGTTGAACTGGTTGGGGCGCACAACATCATCGCGAAGACCCTGGGTCGCGGGAATCCCTTCAACACCGTGCGAGCGACCATTTCGGGCCTGCAGCAACTGCGCGATCCTCAAGAGGTCTTGCATTTGCGACGAAGCATCGGGTCACAGGCACAGGTGCATGCCTCATGAGTACGGCAAAAAAGGGAATGCCCCAGTCGGGGTTGCGTATTACGTTAAAGAGAAGTCCGATCGGGACTCCTTACCGACATCGTTTGGTCCTCCGCGGGTTGGGGCTTCGAAAAGTGAACTCCACGGTCGTTCGACCTGCGACCGAGCAGGTGAAGGGAATGATCGATAAGGTCGGCTACCTCCTGGAAGTGAGTCCGCAATGAAATTACATGAACTCGCGCCCTCAGAAGGGGCCAAACACAAGAGAAAGCGTATCGGTCGTGGACCTGGTTCGGGCCATGGAAAGACCGCCACCAAAGGTCACAAGGGTCTGAAGGCCCGGTCCGGAGGTGCCAAGCGGCCTGGGTTTGAAGGCGGACAGATGCCGCTAATTCGCCGCATTCCCAAGTACGGATTTGCCAATCCCTTCCGTACCGAATACGCAATTGTGAATTTGAAGAGTCTCGCAGAACTGCAGACCACGGAAGCGATTACGCCTCAACTCCTGATCAATGAAGGGCTCGTGCGCCGTAAAGGACAACTCGTGAAGATCCTCGGACAGGGAGAGGTGACTCGACCGCTCGTGGTCCAGGCCCACAAGTTCAGCAAGTCGGCGGAGGCCAAGATTCAGGCGGCTGGGGGGAGGGCCGAGGTCATTCGCAGTGTTTGAGCGACTCCTGACGAGTTTTCAGAACATTTTTAAGATCCCCGAACTGCGGACCCGGGTGTTGTTCACGCTCGGGATGCTGGTCGTCTATCGCGTCGGCGCGCATATTCCGACGCCTGGGATCAACGGTGAAGCTTTATCGGAATTCCTCACCAAGCAGGGCGGTGCCCTCCTTGGGTTCCTGGATATTTTCTCCGGAGGGTCCCTATCACGGCTGACGATCTTTGCGCTGGGCATCATGCCTTACATCAGCGCATCGATTATTTTGCAGTTGTTGACGGTGGTCATCCCGCACCTCTCCAAGCTGGCGAAAGAAGGAGAACGTGGTCGGAAGAAGATCATTCAGTACACGCGATTTGGAACGATCGTCATCGCGCTGATCCAGGGGTTCGGGATCGCGGTCGGCCTCGAGCAGATGAATCAAGGTGCGTTCGTGCTGAGCCCCGGCTGGGGCTTTCGTTTCATGACCGTGATCACGCTCTGTGCCGGAACTGGCTTTTTGATGTGGCTGGGCGAACAGATCACCGAGCGCGGGATCGGCAACGGGATTTCGTTGATTATCTTCGCCGGGATTGTGGCCCGTTTGCCGGCGGCAGTGGCGCAGACATTCGATCTCTATAAGTTGGGGCAACTCAGCTTCCCGCTGTTGGTGGTCCTGACTCTAGTCATGATCGGCGTTGTTGCTGCGATCGTGTTCTTGGAGAGCGGACGGCGCAAGGTGCCGGTCCAGTACGCGAAACGGGTCATCGGCCGGCGTGTGTACGGCGGACAGAGCACGCATATTCCGCTGAAGATCAATACGGCGGGTGTGATTCCGCCGATTTTCGCTTCATCGATCATCGCGTTTCCCGCGACGATCGCCGGGTTTTTCGAAACGCCTTGGGTTAAAGCGATCGGGACGCAACTTGCCCCGGGCTCGCTGCTCTACACTTTGATGTACGTGGGTTTGATCATTTTCTTTTGCTTTTTCTATACGGCCGTCGTGATGAATCCGGTCGACATGGCCGACAACTTGAAGAAATACGGCGGCTTCGTACCGGGGATTCGGCCCGGACAGCGCACGTCTGACTACATTTATTCCGTTCTCACGAAGATCACGTTCGCCGGCGCCATTTACTTGGCCATCGTGTGTGTGATTCCTGAATTTTTGATCTACAAATTGAATGTGCCGTTCTATTTCGGCGGAACGTCGCTCTTGATCGTGATCGGCGTCGGCTTGGATACGGCCCAACAGATCGAGTCTCATTTGTTGAACCGAAATTATGATGGCTTTCTTCAAAAAGGACGCCTCCGAGGCCGGACCTCGTGAGAGAGAGCATGAGACTCGTATTCCTCGGAGCTCCCGGTGTAGGGAAGGGCACTCAAGCCGACAGAGTGACGGCCCAGTTCGGGCCGCCTAAGATATCGACAGGGGATTTGTTGCGGGAAGCCGTGCGGAAGCAAACCCCTCTCGGCGTAGAAGCGAAAAAATATATGGATCAAGGCAATCTTGTTCCGGATTCCGTCGTCATCGGAATGGTACGGGCAAAGCTGGCCGATCCGACTTGTTCGAAGGGCTTCATCCTGGACGGTTTCCCCCGCACGGTCCCGCAGGCAGAGGACTTAGGAAAGATATTGGCCGAGAGCCAGATGAGCCTGGATCGGGCGATCAATTTTCGGGTATCGCGGGAAGACGTTATCCGACGCCTCAGCGGCCGGAGAAGTTGTCCGAAGTGTCAGAGCGTATACCATACCGATTTCGCTCCACCGAAGGAGGCCGGTCGGTGCGACCGCTGCGGAGCAGAATTGATTCAGCGGAGCGACGATAAGCCGGAGACGATCGAAGCCAGGTTGAAAGTGTACGACGAACAGACCGCCCCGCTGATTGCGTATTACCGGAGCCGACACATGCTGACCGACTTGGATGGATCGGGCAGCATGGATGAGGTGTATGCTCGGTTGAGCGACGTCCTGACGGGGCTTGGAATGAAGAAATGATCGTGATGAAGACGCCGGATGAAGTAGAACTCATCGCCAAGGCGTCGACGGTAGTGGCGGAAGTCCTGGAATTGCTCAAAGAAGAAGTTGCCCCCGGCATCACAACCGACGATCTCGATCGCTTGGCAGAAGAAGCGATTCGTGGGCGTGGGGCGACCCCGGCTTTCAAGGGGTACCGCAACTATCCCAAAACGCTGTGCGCCTCAGTGAACGAACAGGTCGTTCACGGGATTCCGTCGAAGCGTCGCTTGAAAGAGGGCGACATTATCGGATTGGATCTAGGGGCCATTGTAGGTGGATTCTACGGCGATTCGGCGGTCACGGTACCGGTTGGAAAGGCGACCCCAGAATCCTTGCGCTTGATTCGTGTTACCGAAGAGGCGCTGCATCAAGGGATCGCGCAGGCAGTCGTGGGCAACCGGCTGTCGGACGTATCTCATGCCATTCAGGTGCATGTGGAGAAGGCGGGCTTCTCGGTCGTTACGGAGTTTGTCGGACACGGCATCGGGCGGCAACTCCATGAGGAGCCTCAGGTTCCCAATTACGGACGCCCGGGGCAGGGCCCGCGCCTGCAGGTCGGGATGGTGCTGGCCATCGAACCAATGGTAAACATGGGAACCAGCGCGGTTCGTATTCTGGAGGACCGGTGGACCGCGGTGACTCAGGACGGACGATGGTCGGCGCATTTCGAGCATACGATTGCAATACAGCCGTCCGGTCCGGCGCGGATTCTGTCCACTGTGTCACACTGATAGAGGAGCGAATTGACCGGTGCCTAAAGAAGACGTCATAGAAGTGACCGGCACAGTATCCGAGACGCTTCCCAACGCGATGTTTCGGGTGGAACTCGACAACGGACATAGAATACTTGCTCATATTTCCGGGAAAATGCGTATGCATTTCATTCGTATCCTGCCGGGAGACAAAGTCACGGTGGAGCTGTCCCCTTACGATCTCACCAGGGGCCGCATTACCTATCGCTTCAAGTAGCGGAGAAAAGAGTCTGTTATGAAAGTCAAGTCATCGGTCAAGCCAATTTGTGCCAAGTGCAAGATAGTTCGCCGTCGCGGTGTCGTGCGGGTGCTATGCGCTAACCCACGGCATAAACAAAGGCAGGGATGAACAGGTTATGCGTCAAACGTTTCATCGTCAACGTTGCCAATCCTGCGATTTGCCAATGACGAGTGACGTTTCACGAATCGACCGAAGGGGGAAAAGATGGCACGCATTGCCGGAGTAGACTTGCCCAGAGAGAAGCGCATCGATATCGGTCTGACCTACGTATATGGAATCGG
>DASTLA010000106.1:0-4110 GCA_035715525.1 Nitrospiraceae bacterium | reverse complement strand
GCAGGCGCCGGTGCAGCGGCTGGACGTGGGTCGGATGCTACCGCGATCGCCCTAGAACAGAGGCGCAGCGACGGCGAACGGCCGAGCGGGCAGGCGTCAGCCTGCCGCAGGAGGCGAGGGAGCCGGACAGGCCAATCGTTGATCGGGGGGATCGCCGAACGCCTCGACAAGATTCTGCGTGAGAGGCACCTCGCGCTCGTAGACCGTGAAGCGATGGGGATCGTCAGCGGTGAGTCCGTACTTGTCGATCAGCATTTGATGCTGCTTTTCAGTTTGGATGTGGTAGCGCACGAGCGCCTTTAATTTCAGTCCCGTGACGTCCGCCGGTAGTTTGTAATCGAACGTATAATCGCGGCTAGCCAGCGGCATCAATCGGTTGTCGTACAGCTCCACGATCGCCGGCTGCCACATGATCCACCGTCCCATCGTGTCCGATTGCTCCTTCAGCACCTTCTGGTTGGCGTCGGCCACCGTGAACTCGACGGTGAAGTGACGATCCGGATCGCCGGTGGGCAGCTTATGCCCTGCGCCGGCGTTGATCAGCGTCAGCGTCACATGCACGTCTTCCCCGGGCCTCGGCGAAGGAGGGTCCGCCTTGACCTCGATCGCGACCGCGCTCTTGACCATCGAAGGATCGTGGCCGCCCCGCCAAAGGTGCCGGCGGCCTTGCCTGATCGGTCCATCGACGGCCATGGGCCGCATCACCTCCGGCATGTGACAGCTCTGGCAAATGAACCCTCGTTCTTTCATGAAGAATTTGCCTTCGTATTCGGCGTAGGTCCCGCAAGGCCCCACGTTATAGAATTGCGCCGGTCCCGACACGACGTTGTGACAGCGATAGCAAAGCTGCGTGGTGCGAAACATCGGATCGAATTTCGTCGGATGCGGGGCCGCCGAATCGTCGTAGGGACCGAGAATGACGCCGTCACGGACGTGGCAGGCAGCGCAGGTCACCCCTTCCTTCTGAAACTCCGCATCGTAATGTGGATTCGGCTCCTGCGGGGCCCGTTCGACGCGGCCGCGCGGAATGTCCTTGATCAGGGTGGCCTGTTGGTTCTCGAGGGGGGTATGGCAGTTCAAGCAGACCCACACATGCTTGTCCTTGTTCCAGTAGGCCTGGAAGAACGGATCGACATAGGCTTGTGCATGAATGCTGGTCTTCCATTCCTTGTAGATTTCGGTGTGGCAGCTGCCGCAGGATTCCGCCTTCAGGCTGGTCAGCCCCTCGGGAATGTTTTGCAACGGGATCGCATGGGCATAGTCGGAGCGGAGTCCGAAGATCACGACCGGCTTCACCTCGGTGTAGTAGAGATAGACCAGCCCGGCCGCAATCAGGAGTCCGAGCACGATTTTTCCCGCGAGCCGCATCGATCACTCCCCTCTGCCTGATTTCACGAACGTCCGGTACACGACCGGCATGAGGAACAGCAATCCGAGCACGGTGAAGGCCAGGAGGAGACGCGGCGATGCCAATTCCGCTAGCGAGTTGATCGTGCCCAGCTGCCGTCCGGCATAGGTATAGGCCAGGCTTCCTGGAACAATGCCCAGCGCCGTGGCGGCGATATAGGTTCCGACCCGCACCCTCGTCAGGCCCGACAGCAGATTCACCACGAAGAACGGGAACAACGGAATGAGCCGCAGGGTGAGCAGATAGTGAAAGGCATTTTGACTGAAGCCTTCCTGAAGGCTCGCCAGACGGTCGCCGAATTTGCATTCTACCCAATCATGGAAGAGATACCGCGCGGCGACAAAAGCCACGGTGGCCCCTGCGGTGGCTCCGATGTTGACGTAGAGCGCAGCCCAGAGGCTGCCGAACAGAAAGCCTCCGGTAAGGGTCAGGATCGTCGCCCCGGGCAGCGAGAGCGCAGTCTGGGTCACATAGATTGCAATGAATAAGAGGACGGCCGGGACGTAGTGGGCTTCAGTAAAGGCCAACAAGCCATCCCGGTTCGCCTTGAGCATGTCCAGAGACAGGTAAGCCATGAGATCGAAAAAGTAAAAGGCTGCAACCCCCGTGACCAGGAGCGCGGCGACTATGAGCTTACCCGTCAGGGAAGCCGGCTGCTCGGCCGGGGAAATAACCTGCTCTCGCGGGGACATTTACAACCTCCTGCTTTCTCCGTACAGTCAGGCAGCATGACCGAACGCCTTACAAGGAATCCTTCGCCTTCCCCTCGCGAGCCTTTGCCGATGGGCAGGGGATGGACCGCTGCGCTGGTCGTCATGGCGGTGGGCATCGCCTACCTGGTTGCCCTGTTCACGTTCATGACGAGATGGATGAATTTTTGGCTGCGCGGCTCCTATTATGTTTCCTACCAAGTCCTGTATTGTACCTTCCTGATCCTGTTTCTGTGTGGGTGGCTGTACGGCCATCATAAAGGAAGCCCGTCCGGGCTCTCAACGGTGGTCGTTGGGATCGTGATGGGATATGCAGCGGGGTTGCTCGCGTTGATCCTACATCCGATCTTTCATGACGACGGCTGGAACGTCGTGGCGAGGTCGAGGCGATTCGACCAAACGGACCATTCGGCGAGGTTCATCGATCGAAGTCACTGAACGAAGCATCGCGTACTATTGATGCTTGGCGGTCCGATGGTTGGCCACCGAGCAGGCAGAGAACTGTGAGGCCCTTATGTATGTGTGGAGCAAGCGGCTGGTGATCGGCATCCTGGTGGGCTTTGCCCTTGCAGCGGGATCGTTTGCGGTGAGAGGGGAGGGGCCGGAGAGCCGCTTTTGGATCACGTGGATAATATTGAACTACATCGGGCTCATGCTGTGGATTTTTGTTTGGATGATCGATCAGACGCGCGTGCGGGGAAAAAACCTGTGGGTCTGGCTCCTGCCGTTTCTCGTGGCTCCCCTGCCGACATTGATGGCACTGGTGCTGTTTCTCCAGCGAAAGGTGAAGGCGTAACGTCGGGGCTGAGATGCCGTCAGACCGGAATGGCGAGGAGCGGACAGCGCGCACCCTGCAGAACGCGCTCGGTGGTGCTGCCGCGTAAGAAATCCAGCACGCTGTCATGCCCTTTGGTCGTCATCGCAATGAGATCCACGTCGAATTCGTCCCCGGCGGCGAGGATCCACTCCACCGGATTCCCTTTTCCGAACAGCTGATCGAACTGCCAGCCCGCATGATTGGGCAGCGTGACCTTCACGGCCCCCTGTTCATCGCCTGCGTGGACCAGGGTGAACTGCACCGACGAGCCGCCCAGCTTGGATGCAAAGATCGCGGCTGCGTCGAGCGCCTGTTGTGACGAGGGGTCGGAGGAGATCGGCAATAAGAGGCGGTGAAGCGACGTATGGCCGTCCTCGAGGGACACGAACCCTTGAACGTGAGTCGGGACGAACAAGGCCCAGACGTGAAGGGCCAGGGATACCGGCCCTCCGACGTCCTCATGTAGCAAGCGGGTGAAGCCCCCCTGTTGATGCGTCGAAAGCACCATGAGGTCGGTGGGGTGAGCGGTCAGATGGCGAATGATGGCCAGCTTAGGGTTGTCGGCCAGAGCCCGCACCTTTTTGATTTGCAGGCCGAGATCCAGCACATCGCGCTTGGAGCTTCCCGCCGTGAGAACGCCCCATTTTTCCAGCGTCGGTCTGACCCGCGGGAAATCCTCGAAGCCTTCGGGGGCGACTTTGGGATCCACGTGCATGATCGTCAACTCCGCCCGTTGGAGCAGCGCCAGCTTCAAAGCATGCGCAAAGGCGACTTGGCTGTCGGGAGAAAAATCGGTCGGGTGAAAAATCCGTTGGAAGGATTTGGGAGGGGAAGCGTCGCTCATGCCGATCTGCGTCCCCCCACCATGCCGATTGTCATCGCAAGCGCAATCCGCGTGTCGACCATGCGTCTAGCGGATGCTGCCCTGCCGGAATTGCCGGATCAGGTCATCGTAAGAAGCCGTACCGGCTGCGTGCCACCGCCCATAGGCATCTTGTGCCTGGGGAGCGAAGGAGCCGGGCGTAGGCGCTTCGGTCAACGTTTGGAGCGAGTCCAGGTATTCGCCGCCTCCACGTGCCAGGTCCAACTCCAGGTTTTGTTGGTTGTAGGCGGTGAAGGCCGCGATCTTGTGTTCCTGTTTCAAGAGTCCGTCTTCGTTCCACCAAGCGCGTCCC
>DASTLA010000105.1:0-46311 GCA_035715525.1 Nitrospiraceae bacterium | reverse complement strand
CCGCTCATCGACCCGTATCGCCAGCACGTCTTCGAGGCCGACCGTTTGCATGACGGACCAGACGGCATGGAACCCATCGGCGCGGCGTTCAAGCACTCTAAGAATGGGATTGATCTTGGCGGGAGCTCGTACCAAGAGGTTGGTCGTCGTCACTCGCAGAAAACAGGAACGGCGCTAATCCCGGCCTCCTTTAATTTCGTATTTTTCCAAACGGTACCGGAACGATCGGGTATTCAGCCGCAACAATCTGGCGGCCCGCTTCTTGACCCACTGGCTGCGCTCCAAGGCTTTCAAGAGCAAATCCTTCTCGATCGAATTGATCAGCCCCTCTAAATCCAGGCCATCTTCCGGCAGATCGGTCGGCAAGGCCTGTTGTGCGCTCACCGGCTTGTGCAGCCATCCACGAATATCCGCGTCCGTCACCGACGATCCCGTCGTGAAGGCCACGACACGCTCGATCACGTTCTCCAGTTCGCGAACGTTCCCCCGCCATTCATGCGCCAATAGCACGCGCATGGCCTCCTGGCTCATCGTCGGCACTGGTTTACCACTTTCCTTCGCAAATTTCTCCAGGAAATGATGGGTCAAGAGGGGAATGTCGCCCGACCGCATCCGCAATGGCGGGAGCTTGATCGGAATGACGTCGAGCCGATAGTAGAGATCCTCGCGAAACGCACCCTCCGCCACGGCCTTTTCCAGATCCCGATTGGTGGCGGCAATGATCCGAACGTCCACCTTCACGTCCTGCGTTCCGCCCACGCGGCGAAACTCCCGTTCTTGAATCACCCGCAGCAGCTTCACCTGGATGGCCGGCGTGGTGTCGCCAATCTCGTCCAGGAAAATGGTTCCTCCGTTGGCGACCTCGAAGAGCCCGGCCTTGTTGGAGATAGCGCCGGTGAAGGATCCTTTCATATGTCCGAACAGTTCGCTCTCCAGCAATGTCTCCGGGACGGCGCTGCAATTCACCGTGACGAACGGCATCTGGGCACGAGCGCTGTTATAGTGAATGGCTCTCGCCACCAATTCTTTCCCCGTCCCGCTCTCTCCACCGATTAGGACATTGCTTTTTGAATCGGCGACCTTTTTGATCACCTCGTAGACCTTCTGCATGGCCTCGCTTTGCCCGATGATCTGAGAAAAGGAGGAATAGCTCGCCATCTCCCGTTTGAGCAACATGTTCTCGGTGGACAGACGGCGTCGTTCGAGCGCATTGCGGATGATGAGCTGGACTTCGTCCACTTGAAACGGCTTGGTGAGGTAATCGTAGGCGCCATGCTTCATCGCCTCGACGGCCGAATCGGCGGACGCAAAAGCGGTGATCACCAACACGACCGTCTCGGGAGAGGAGGCTTTCACGGCTTTCAATACCTCGAGGCCGTCGACCTTCGGCATCCGCAGATCGGTAATCACCAGATCGAATATTTCTTTTTGAAGGTGTCCGACGGCCTCTTCTCCGTCCGGCGCCGTGGTGACCGCATATCCCGCCCGTTTCAGCATAATGCTGAGGACTTCGCGCAAACTTTGCTCGTCATCGACGACTAGAATCTTTTCCACGGTTCCCTTCCCTCATACCAGAGCCGCACACCGCTTTCCGCGGACGGGGGGAGGCACAAGACGAATCGCGCGCCTTTGCCGACCTCGCTCTCCACTTTGATCCATCCTCCGTGCAAATCCACGATGCGGTGCACTTGCGCGAGTCCAAGCCCCGAGCCTTCCTTCTTGGTCGTGAAAAAAGGAAGAAAGATCTTGTCGAAATTCTGTTTCGGGATCCCTTCTCCCGTATCGTGAAAGGCGACTTCGATCACCTCTGAACGCCGCCCGCCGGCATCGATCCGGCGCAAGCCCGTTCCGATCGTCAGCGTACCGCCCGCGGTCATTGCATCAAACGCGTTGGTGGCGAGATTCCAGAACACTTGTTTCAACTGGTCCTGATCCACCTGCGCCGCCAATCGCTCCGGCGCGAGTACCGTAGCGATCGTGACGGATTTTCGCGACCTCGCTTCATGTTGGATCAGATCCAGCGTATCGGCAAGGACTTTATTCAAATCATGTTCCGCCAAATGCAACGCCGGCGGCCGAGCGTACTGCAGGAATTCGGTAATGATGTTGTCCAGCCGCCGCGCCTCTCGTATGGCGATATCCATCAGGCGCTGGCTGGTATCATCGGAACGCACATCCTTCCGCAACATCTGCATGGCACCGGCCAGCGCGCCCAGGGGATTGCGGATCTCATGTGCCATACCTGCCGACATTTCACCGAGGTTGGCGAGCCATTCCCGCCGTCGCATTTCCTCTTCCATGTCGCGAATGCGGGTGAGATCCTTGAAGACACCGACCAAACCTATCTGCCTTCCTTGTTCGTGCAACGGCGACACCGTCATGCCGAGAACCAGACGGCTTCCGTCTGCCCGCTTGCATTCGACCTCGAACCGCACGGGGGCGAGAGAAGTCAGCGCCGTTTCTTCGGACGGCTCGATCGGATGCCAATTGAATACCTCACGCCATACCCGTCCTTTGACCTGAGCTGAATCGTATCCGGTCGCTTCCTGCGCAGCGGGATTGAATGAGGTGATACGCCCGGCCTCGTCGGTCGTAAACACGCCGCTGCTGATGCTTTGCACGATGTTTTCGTGAAAGACTTGCAGACGGGTGAGGCCTTGCTCCTTCTCACGCAGCGACTGGTCGGCATGACGGAGTTGATCGGCCAGCACCCCGCTCAGCAGTCCCACCACCAGAAACGCCAATCCGTACACGCCGAAGGTCTGGAGCGTTTCTGCGGCGGTCAACTTGCTGGGGAGGAGCCAGCCGAGCGGCTGGAGCAAGCCGAAGTATTGCACGGCAGTGACTGCCCCGAACAACAGGGTGCATCCGCTGCCGGTCACTAATCCCACGCGCCGTCGGGGGACTAAACTCGCCACCGTCACGGTAATCACGTAGAGCACGGCGAAGGGGCTTTCGATACCGCCGGTGCGGGCGACCAAAATCGTTTCCAAGAGAAAATCCATGCCAACCTGCAGCCACGTAAACCATGTCAGACCTTTCTGGGAACCCAATGAGCGAAGCAGGATGGCGTAGGCAATGGTGATGATGTAGGTGAACACAATGAGCGCATAGAAGGTCGGAACGACGTCGCCCCGGGTGACTTGAAAGGCCAATGACAAGCCCAACAGCAGGGTGACGACGAGGACGCGCAGGCCCATCAGCCAATTCAATCTGGTCTTCAATTCATTCATGCACTAGCGGATCGAAGGAAGAGAGCGATCGAAGCATCGGGCAGGGAGAAGGCGGCCATCTCCGATATGGTGGCGCACGTCCGGCCGCAACATGACGGGCGCTGTGCCCGATGGATTGGGACTGTGCTCGACGGACTCATCCGCCCGCACCCGAGCGAGACGGGTGGCGCTGGCTAACCGATGGCCTGCGCCATGGTGAAGATAGGCAGGTACATCGCAATCACGATGAACCCGATGATGGTTCCGAGCACGACCATCATCATGGGCTCAAGCAAGGACGTCAACGCCGCCACAGCCTGGTCCACCTCATCTTCATAGAAATCAGCAATCTTGCCCAGCATGGCATCGAGCGCTCCGGTGGATTCGCCCACTGCGATCATGTGGGTCACCATTTTGGGAAAGACCTGACTTTTGGCGAGCGGCTCGGAGATCGTTTTACCACCGCTGATGCTGATCCGAGCGTGCATGAGCGCCTCTTCGATAACCTTGTTGCCGGAAGTCTTGGCGCAAATGCTCAATCCTTCGAGCAGCGGCACCCCGCTGGTGATCAAGGTGCCCAGCGTACGGGTGAACTTGGCCACGGAGGCTTTCCGAATCAAATCGCCGATGATCGGCGTCTTAAGCAACAGTCGGTCGATGACGACCCGGCCGTTGGTGGTGCCATAGTAGCGCTTCAGTGCGACTACCCCGCCGACGAGGCCGCCTAGCAAAAAGTACCAAAAGCTCTGAAAGAAATTGCTGATATCGATCACGAGCTGGGTGGGTCCCGGCAAGCCCATCTTGCCCTGGGACATCTCTGCGAACATCTTGGCGAAAATTGGAATGACCCACACCATCAACACGCTGATGACGATCACGGCCACGCCAATGATGGCGGTCGGATAGACCATCGCTGATTTGATCTGTCCCTTCAATTTCATCGCCTTTTCGATGTGCTTGGCCAACCGCGTGAGAATGGTGTCAAGCAACCCGCCGACCTCGCCGGCGTGAATCATGTTCACATACAATTCGTCGAACACTTTGGGATGCTTCTTCAATGCATCGGAAAATGTCGAACCGGCTTCGACACCGTTTTTGACATCCCCGACCGTTTCTCGAAGCACCTTATTTTCCGATTGAGTGGATAGAATATCCAAGCATTGAATGAGTGGCAGCCCTGCGTTGATCATTGTTCCGAATTGGCGGGTAAACACAACCAGGTCCTTATCGGTCAACCCGCCGCCGAGGCTCAGCGTGAACTTGCCTTTGCCGGCCTTCTCCTCAAGGCTCGTCACGACGACATTCTGCTTCCGGAGTTGATCGACGGCTTCCTCCCGGGTTTTTGCGCTCAACTCCCCCTTCTTCACGGCGCCCTGGCGGGTTCGTCCGACGTATGCGAATGTGCTCATAGCCTCTTTGCACTCCTCTGGGCGCCTTGAAAATACGCGTGGTTATGCGCTCTCGGCCATGTTCGAAGTCTATAAGACGACCTAAAAACTGTCAAACAAATGCACCAATCGCACACACGAAACTGCAATGTATGGAGCCGCGTCTAGAGCGGGTTCACTCAGTTTTGTACGGCGGTGACGTGGACGTATCCGCGGTAGAGATAGTGAAGTCCGGACAGTAACGTTACCCCGCCCAAGGCGTAGAGAAGCGGATCAAGTGTAGAGAGGTCATAGCGGCGGGATGCGAAGAACACGACCGCAACCAGCGTGGCCAATTGCACCAGCGTCGTCCCTTTCCCAAGGACCGTGGGAGAAATATCCACTCGTGTTTCCGTGAATTGTGCGACGGCCGCGCCGAGCATCAACATCAAATCTCGGCTAGCCACGAGAATCGTCACCCACAGCGGCACAAGATGCATGACGGATAGCGTGATGAAGCCGGTGGTCAACATCAGCTTGTCCGCGAGGGGATCGAGCACTTCTCCCAGCCTGGTGCGTTGATTGGCGACTCGAGCGATCGTGCCGTCCAAGGCGTCGGTCAGTCCCGCGATGAAGAGAACGGCCAGGGCATAATCGAATTGCTCGTAATTGAGAAGCCCTACGTAGACAGGAATCAGAAGGATACGCAGTATGGTTAGACTATTGGGAACGTTCATATTCATCTAAACGGAACTGCCTCACGCGACGCCCAGTGCTCATGAGGTTGTGCGAGAGACGCGCATCATAGAAAGGGGCGCAGAACCTTGTCAACGACGGTTGCACTCCGACCGGGAGGTCCCTATAATCAAGCCCTTCACGCGCCGATCGGCGCTGCGACTCACGGAGGTAGGCATGAGTTCCCTCCCGCTCCTGTTCAAGAAAGAGGGGTTAGTCGAACGGCACCAAGTCGAAGGCATCGACCCCAGCGATCGATACTTCAACCGAGCAATTCTGGTGAACCGTGTGGCCGGAGGATATGCCGGAAAAGTGACCTATGAAGCTCTGGCGATCGAAGGACCCGCTCACTCGACGGCCTCTGCCGCGGTCAAAGCCGTCGTAGAAAAATTGCAAACCCTGGGATTCACGCGGCTGCGCTCCCGCCCAAACTTCAGGGGCAGTCGCTACCTTGCCGAAAAAGAAACCTGGACCGATTACCCCGATCTCCCTGCCTGATAGTTCGGCTACAGTCCCAGAAATTCCGCGCAAATAAGATCATGAATCTTCGGTCGAAACTGACGAATGCGCTCGTTGCGGCGCGTCGGATGGACGCGATTCGATAGCAGAGCGACTTCGAGCTCATGCACGGGATCGATCCATAGCGACGTGCCGGTATAGCCAAGATGTCCGAAGGAAGCAGCGCTCAATTTGCTTCCCGACGATGACGGAGCGGAAGGCGTATCCCATCCCAGAGCCCACGTTGAATTCGGTATCGTTTGTCGCCTGGTGAAGCGTTGGACGAGAACCGGATCGAGCAGACCCGGCTTTGTTCGATAGCCGTCCATCCAGGCTTGTGCCACCGCCAACACGGCCCGAGCCGTACCGAACAACCCCGCGTGGCCCGCGACGCCTCCGAGGGCATAGGCGTTTTCGTCATGCACTTCTCCGCAGAGCAACCGCTCACGCCATGAATCGACCTCTGTCGGGGCTATCGAATAATTCCCACCGAACGGAAACGCATCGTTTTTCAAAACGATGGGCGCGTATCCGATCGGCCCAGCGGTGAGTGGATCATAAATTCGCCTTGAGCAAAAATGCTCGAGCGCTTGCCCGGAACGCCGTTCGATTACGGCTCCCAAAAGCATGAAACCCAGGTCGCTGTAGAGGCTTCGAGTCCCGGTCTCATACACAGCTGCTTCTTCACGAATGTACTGGATGACGGCGGCACGGGCCGCGTGACTGCCTAGAAATCCGGGCTCACGTGCATCGCGTTCTGCAATGCGTTCATAGAACGGCCGCCAGCTCGGTAGACCCGAGCTATGAGTGAGGAGGTGCCGGAGTTCTACCCGGCCGATTGGCGCGTTCTTCAATTCGGGCAACAGGTCTTGGATCGGTTCCAGGAGATCGAGTTCCCCATCCTGCATCAGCAGGAGGATCGCCGTAGCCGTCGCCAAGACTTTGGTCAGGGAGGCGAGGTCGTACACCGTGGCAGGCGTGACGGTTTCTTCAGGAGGCTCAACGGAAAGCCGGCCTATCGCACCTTCGTAGACAAGCTCGCCGCGCAGTCGAACGGCGAGGACCGCACCCGGAAAGGTCCCGTCGCTCACAGCGGATTGCAGGGCGGCATCGATCGCTCGGCTGGTCGTCATCGTGTGGCTGTCAGGGATCGAGCTGAAAGAAGGAAGGTCGGAAGCCAAGCCCCCGTTTAGGTTCGGGAGCACCGAGAGCTCAACTCGGCGGAAGCGACGGCTATCGCGCAGAACTCGATTCGCCGGCCAGGTTGTCGTCGGCGGCGGACTCCGTGTGAAACACTTCGCTTTCCTCCACTTCCAGCATCCGCTCAAAGGTCCGCAACGTGGAACGGAAACGTTCTACCATCATGAGCCGCTGCTTCTGTAGATCCGAGAGATCACGCTGCACGCCGGAGAGCTCCACCCGTGCCTGGCGGATGATCTCGCTTCCCTTGAGTTCGGCCTCCTTGATGATGAGATCGGCTTCGCGTTGCGCCGAACGCTTGACGTCTTCGGCAAGGGATTGCGCCGACACGAGCGTATTCGACAGGGTGGTCTCGGTTCGTTTCAATTCGGCCAATTGTTGCTCGGCGACCGCCAACTTTTCCCGCAGACCGGCGTTGTCGCGATTCAAGTTTTCGAATGTGCGCGCCAGTTCTTCGAGAAAGCGATTGACCTCGTCTTTGTCGTAGCCCCGGAACTTGACTTGAAACACCATCTGTTGAATGTCGATCGGGGTGATTTTCATGCGACACCTCTAGCTGCGGTTAGTGCATCCGAACGGCGATGTCTCGCAAGGACTGGACCAGCGCGTATTGTAAAAACACAAGAAGCAGGATAGCAATCATGGGGGACAAGTCGATCCCCATCCGCCAACCGATAAATCGGCGGATGGGTGCGAGTACCGGCTCGGTCACGCGCTCCAGGAACTGCACAATGGGATTCCAAGGATCCGGGTTCACCCATGAAATCAACGCGCGGGCGATGATCACCCACATATACAGCCATAAGATGGTATCCAAAACCGTAGCGACTCCTTGCAAGACGTTTCCCATGACGAACATCAGCGTCCCAACTCCTGTGATCGTTTGGTCGCGGCTTCGACCGCCGCGATCAGGCAATTTCGGAACCCTCCCGCTTCCAGCCGGTGCAGTCCGGCGATGGTCGTGCCTCCCGGCGAGGCCACCTGGTCCTTGAGTCGGGCCGGATGTTCCCCCTGTTCCAGCACGAGGCGCGCGGCGCCCAGGACCGTTTGCGCGGCAAGCAACTGGGCGGTGGCACGGGGTAGCCCCATTTTGACTCCTCCATCCGCCAACGCTTCGATCGCGATGAACACATAGGCCGGACCGCTTCCGCTCAGACCGGTGACGGCATCCATCAAGCGTTCCTCGACCGTGACGACACGTCCGACCGCTCCGAACAACGTTCGAACGGCTCGCAGGTCATCGTCGCCAAGAACTCCATGATAAGCAAGTGCGGTCACACCTTCCCGCACGAGCGCCGGGGTATTCGGCATCGCCCGCACGATGCCGCGCGGGGCGGCAGCACGGGCCCCGATCCACTCGATGGTCACGCCGGCTGCAATGGAAATAACCAGCTTGCCCGTCAAGACGGACCCCACCTCCGCCAACACCGGGTCCATCATTTGAGGTTTGACGGCCAGCAGGACGATATCGGCATGCCGAACGGCGCTGATATTGTCTTCACCGACCCGTATCGCGAAACGTGATTTGAGAAGGTCCCTCCTGGCAGGAACGGGGTCCGTAGCCCAAACCGACCCTGGCTCGCTGGCCCGCGCCGCCAGCAGCCCGCCGATGAGCGCTTCCGCCATTTGACCGCCCCCGACAACGGTCAGCGATGGAGTCAGGCTCGATTCAGACATGTCGAGCTCCAAATATCGCCGTCCCGATGCGCACGTAGGTCGCCCCCTCTTCGATCGCCACTTCGTAGTCCTGGGACATTCCCATCGAAAGTTCGGTCATATTAATGTTCCTCGAACCGAGCGCTGTCAATGTCCGGCTCAGTTCCCGGAGCCGGCGAAAAAACGGGCGTGCCTCCTCCGATGTGGCGGTGGGCGGCGGAATTGCCATCAGCCCCCGTACCTCTATGTGCGAAAGGCCGTCCAACTCCGGCAACAGGACCGCTAGTTCATCCGGGGCGAATCCACCTTTGCTGACCTCTCCTCCCAGGTTGACCTCCAGCAAGACAGGCTGTCGGAGATTAGCCTCCGCCGCACGGCGATCGATTTCTTCCGCCAATGCCAAACCGTCTACTGAATGGATCATCTGGAATCGGCCGACCACCGACTTGACCTTCCGCCGCTGTAGGGTCCCGATGAAGTGCCACGCCATCTCGGCCGGACCAAAGGCCTCTATTTTTGGAAGCGCTTCCTGGAGCCGGTTCTCGCCACAGTGGCGGACTCCTGCCAGCCAAGCTTCACGGATTCGCTCCACAGGGACGGTCTTGGTAGCGGCAACAAGACGAATCGTGTCGGCTGCACGACCGGCCCGCAGGGCCGCGCGCCTGATCCGGTCGAGCACGACCGCTACCCGTTCGCCGATTGATTCTGAACCGCCTTCCATGTGTCGTCACCCGGCCGAACGAACGCTCTCTTCGCCCCGATGACGCCATGCAGCCAGCCGGCCTAGCAGCGACCGACTCGACGGCATCACATGGCGCGGCGCTGACCAGGCATCAACACGATGCCGCTGACCATCGTCGCGTTGACCACGCCTTCGCGGCGGTAACTATAAAAGAGATCCGGATGACAGATCGTACAGGCATTGACGGTCGTGACGTGCCGCACCGGCAACCCTTCCGCCATGGCTTGACGTCGGATGAGGTCTCGAAGGTTGAGGTACGCCTTCGATCTTCCGACCGGCTGTACCACGGTCTCCCAGTCCGAGAACGCCTCTCGCAAGCGAGCCAGTACCGGCTCGCCCACTTCATAACAGCATGGACCGGCCGACGGCCCGATCGCCATGCGCAGTCCCTCGGCCTTGGCGCCGAAGCGTGTGGTGAGAAGAGCCATGGTTTTGGGAACGATTCCGGCCACCGCGCCACGCCAGCCGGCATGGATCGCCGCGACGACGCGCCTCGTCGGATCGTGCAAGAGCACCGGCACACAGTCGGCCGTTCTCACCGTGACCATGACGCCCGGCTGATCCGTAGCAACGGCGTCCCACTCACCTTCGAATGCCTCGTCCTGCCGGACAGGCCGGTTCACTACCAGGACATCCGTCCCGTGCACCTGTTTGACCGATATGACGGCCGTGGCCGTTCGATTGCGTCGATCGGTCGGCGGCTGAGACGATCGACCCGGCGTCACCTGCAGGGAAGACCGCCGGGTCCCGAAAAAGTGCTCAACCCCCTCTCCGCGCGTGGCAAAGGATGGAAGGGTGATATGTGTTGACGTCATGGCTCGACTGACCCCTTACAGACTTCAGCGGCGGACCATCAATCGGCTTGTTTCCGCAAGAATGTCGGCACGTCCCATTCATCGTCTCCCAGGACCGCGACGCGCTCCGAGGCTTCGCGGGGATCGCCGATGCGACGCAGGAACGTCGGTCGATCGAGGTCTTTGTGGGGACGTTCCATGGGAGAAGCATGCACGCCGGATAAGACCTGCTGCGCATTGCGCCCGTTGGCCGGCTTCACGGCTGGACGTTCGGCACTTGCCGGCCGCGCAGCCGGTTGGTCTTCCCGCTCGAAACCGGTTGCGATGACGGTCACCACCAGATCGTCGCCGATCTCCGGGTTGATGACTTGACCGACAATGATATTGGCCTCTGAATCCGCCGCACGTTGAACGATGGACGCAGCCTCCTCTACTTCGTGCAGCGACATGTTCGGGCCGCCCGTGATGTTCAAGAGTACGCCGCGGGCGCCTTCGACGCTGCCTTCCTCCAGCAGGGGACTGCAGATCGCCTGATTCGCCGCTTCTTGAGCCCGATTGGCTCCCCGGGCGATGCCCATTCCCATCACGGCCCGGCCCGTATGCGCCATGATGGTCCGTACGTCGGCGAAGTCCACGTTGACCAACCCGGTCGTCGTGATGACGTCGGCGATTCCTTGAATGGCTTGCCGCAAGACGTCGTCGGCCACCTTGAAGGCATCGAGCAGCGGCGTAGCCTTGTCGACGATTCCGAGCAGGCGCTGGTTCGGGATGATCAGCAGCGTATCCACATGCCGTTTCAGTTCGCGGATGCCTTCTTCGGCGTGACTCATCCTCCGATGGCCTTCATATTGAAAGGGCTTGGTCACGACCGCCACCGTCAGGATACCGAGTTCGCGGGCGATGCTGGCGACGATCGGCGCAGCACCCGTTCCGGTCCCGCCGCCCATCCCCGCCGTGACGAACACCATGTCGGCACCCACGAGGCTCTCCCGAATGCTGTCCTTGCTCTCTAAAGCCGCGTCCCTTCCGACTTCCGGCTTTGCACCGGCGCCCAAACCGCGGGTTCGGTCGGGACCGATCTGGATCTTGTACGAGGCGTGCGAGCGCTCAAGCGCCTGCACGTCGGTGTTCGCCGCCACGAAATCGACGCGGCAGAGGCCGCCCATGATCATCGTATTGATGGCATTGCATCCGGCTCCGCCGACACCGATCACCTTGATACGAACGGGTGATTGGGGTTCCTCCTGGAATGAAAACATCGTGACACCTCCCTTTGACGATGTCGCGTACCCGGCATCATGCCGACCGCGAAGGTTAGAAGAACTCGAACATCCATGAGCGCATACGGTCGAATACCCTCCCGAGCCCCTTCCCGTGACGAATCCCCGCCGTCTCCAGGTTCTCGGCATGCTGGCGTGCGTGCAGCAGCAGTCCGACCCCCGTCGCATGCATCGGGTTGCTGACGATGTCACGCAACCCGCCGATGCCCGTCGGCACCCCGCGCCGCGCCGGTAGATTGAGCACCCGCTCGGCGGCGTCGGGCATGCCTTCCAACAACGACGTTCCGCCGGTGATCACCACTCCGGCTCCAAGCATGCCCTCGTATCCGGCGCGCACGATCTCGCGCTTCACGAGATCGAACATCTCCTCCACCCGCGGCTCGAGAATTTCCGCGATGTCTCGACGAGAGAACTGCCGCGGCGGACGATCGCCCACGGAAGGCACCTCCACCGTCTGATGACCATGGATCAGTTCGCTGCGGGCGATCCCATGTTGAACCTTGATCTTTTCCGCGTCCGTCTGCGACGTCAGCAGGCCGATGGCGAGATCTTTTGTGAGATTTTGCCCTCCGATCGGGAGCACGGCGGTGTGACGGATGCTGCCGTCGAGAAAAATCGCCAGGTCGGTGGTGCCTCCCCCAAGATCGACCATGGCCACACCCAGCTCCCGCTCTTCCGCACTCAGCACGGCTTCGCTGCTGGCCAAGGGTTGGAGAATAATATCGACCACATCGAGACCGGCCCGATTGACGCTCTTGATGATATTCTGAGCCGAGGTAACGGCTCCAGTGATGACGTGCACGTTGACTTCCAGACGATTGCCCGACATCCCGAGCGGCTCCCGCACCCCTTCCTGATCGTCGACCATGAATTCGCGTGGCAGCACGTGCAGAATTCGGCGCTCGTGGGGGATCACGGCGAGCGTCCTGGCGCTCTCCACGGCCCGGCTGATGTCTTCGCGTGTGACCTCCTGTTTCTTGAGGGCGACCACGCCCTTCAAATTCTCACCGGAAATATGGCTGCCTGCGATGCCCGTGTAGACGGAATTGATTTGCACCGCGGCCATCAGTTCCGCCTCTTCGACCGCCTTCTTGATCGACTCGACTGTACTTTCGATATTGACCACGACGCCCTTCCGCAGTCCGCGTGAGGGGCAAGAGCCGACGCCGATGATGTTCAGCGGTCCTTCTTCGGGTACTTCGGCGACGATGGCGCAGATCTTCGTCGTGCCGATATCCAGACCGACCAGGATATGATCCCGCTTAGACACTCGGCTCACCCCCTTCCACGGACGATGACGCGGTCGGCGAAGCGCAGGTCGATCTCGCTCGCCCTCGTTCCCTCACCGTCAAAGTCCACGTCCCGCAACGCGGGCCGCATCTTCAAAAAGCGCTGCCATTGTTGGTCCATGGATGCCTCGCTGAACTGGAACGTCACGCCCTGCACGGAGACCACCAGATTGTTCAAATTTCCCACCGAAATATCGGGACGTCCGCCCGTCGTTTGTGCAACCATCTTGGCCAATGCAGCTCCCACCGCCACCGCTTTTCGTTCATCGGTGCGTCCCTGAGCCAATCCCCTGCCGTCGACACCGGATAAGATCGGTAGGGTCGGATTGTCGCTGGAGCCGAGATGAGCCAGGAGATAGCCGTCTGCGTCGGCCAAGAGGTTCTCCGTGAGGGTGCGAACGATCACCGCCGGCGTCCGTTCGGTGATCTCGATATGGACTTCATGCAGCGGCTTCAGGGTCACGGCGGCCTCTTTGATCCAAGGATGGGTCCGCAGCCGCTCCGCGAGCCAGGTCGGGTTCACGGAATACAGCGTCGTATCCGGTTTCAACGCTAGGCGACCGATGACTTCCCTGCGCGTCACGTGATTGAGGCCCTCTATGGAGACGGATCGCACCAAGAACCATTCCTTTGTCATCGGACCTAGTTCTCTCGCCAGCACGAATAATCCGGAACAGCCGCCGACGAGCACCGTCACCGTCGCCACAACGCGCAAAGTAGTAAGCAGCGCGCGTCCGAAGCGCTTCCATGGCCCCCGCTTCTCGCCGCCGGGAACGCGCTCCGCGGCCGATTCCAAGCGCGCATTGGCACGCGGACTCAATTTGTCTTTGTTGGCTCGCCGGAACTTCAGCGCCATTTCGTCACCGTAGGGCTCGGAACGGCCCCACCCCGCTTCGCTGCAAGGCGGACTGTAAGATTCGCTCGGTCAATGCATCATAAGAGATGCCGGCCTGGGCGGCCGCCATCGGCAACAAGCTTGTTTCTGTCATCCCAGGCACCGTGTTGATTTCCAGCACGTAAGGCTTTCCCTTCGGGGTGATTCGGAAATCGACCCGTGCGGCACCTTGGCAGCAAAGGACACGAAACGTCTTGATCGCCATTTGCGTGATGAGCCCGGTCAGCGGCTTTGACAAAGGGGCCGGGCACAGGTACCGAGTCCTGCCTTTCTGATACTTGGCGGAGAAGTCGTAAAAGCCGTCTGGAGCGACGATTTCAACCGGGGGGAGCGCCAACAGCGAACCGTCCTGCGCGCTCAGTATCGAGAGGGTCACCTCATGGCCCGGCACGAACGCCTCCACCATCGCTTCCTCGTCGTAGCGATGCGCCAACTCCAGCGCCGACTTCCATTGTGACGGCTTGCGCAGAATCGTGACTCCAATCGTGGATCCCTGGCTGGCCGGTTTGACCACGACGGGCAGCTTCAACTTCGTAGATGACAGCACGGAGGTGAGGCTCCTCGATTGCCCTCGGAGCATGACTGCAGCCCGCGGCACCGGTATACCCTGAACCGCCAATTGGGTCTTGGTGACCTCCTTATGCATGCCGATCGCGCTGGCCCTGACACCGGAACCGGTATAGGGCATCCCTATCGTCTCGAGAAAGCCTTGGATCGCGCCATCCTCGCCGCCGGGGCCATGCAAGGCGAGAAAGGCGATTTCGACCTTCTGCTCTTGAAGCGTTTGATACAGTGCTGGCCCCACATCGATGGCAACGGCATCGTAGCCGCTCCGAAGCAGTGATCCGAGCACCGCCTGTCCGGTCTTGAGAGACACCTCCCTTTCGGAGGACTGTCCACCCATCAAGACTCCGATTCTGCATTGTGTAAGGGGCTTCGCTGGTTGAGTCTCCATCTCTTTCATCCTATGCCGCGCCGCTACGCCGTCCCGACGACTTTGAGTTCGAGCTCCAGCGTCACGCCCGCCTTTTTTTTGACCGCGGCCCGCACTTTCTTGATGAGGGCCAGGACGTCCTTCGCTCGGGCCTGTCCAAGATTCACCATAAAATTGGCATGCCTCTCCGAGACCTGCACGTCTCCGATACGAGCCCCTTTCAGCCCGAGGCTCTCGATCAAACGGCCGGCCGACTCACCAGGCGGATTCTTGAATACGCACCCGGCACTGGGCTGTGTCAGCGGCTGCGTCTCTTTCCTATACTGAAGATAATCTTTCACCGTCCGTTCGATGGTGTCATGCATGCCAGGCCGCAATTGCATCCAGACACCGACGACGATCCCGGGCGGCAGATGCGCGCGGCGGTAACTGAACGGAATTTTCGCGGCGGGGAGATCGATGATCTCACCGTCCGGGGCGACCAATCGTACCGCTTTCAATGAATCCTTCATTTCACCGAGTCGCGTCCCGGCATTCATCACCACGCAGCCTCCGACCGTCCCGGGAATTCCTGCCCCCCATTCCAATCCGGACAATGACCTCCGTATCGCGTAGCTGATCAACGTGGGCATCCCGACTCCGGCCTCCGCATAGAGCACATCCCCCGGTTCCTGGCGCATGAGCTTCAGCTTCGATAGGCTGAGTACGATGCCGCGAACGCCGCCGTCGCGAATAAGCAAGTTCGTCCCGCCGACCACGAAAATAGGCACCCCGGCTGCGTTGGCTTGGGCAGCCAGGTGACGGACGTCCTCCACGTCGGCCGGTTCGACCAGGACATCGGCCGGTCCTCCGATACGAAACGACGTGTAGGGACCCAACGGGGCGCCGTATGTGACCTGGCCGCGCACACCGGCAACGATTCGTTCCCATTCCTTCCGGGTCTTGCCTCGCCCTCGTGACGTGGATGCTGGCGCATCTGTCCCCTTCGCACGCATATCTTATGTCGACGCCGGTAAGCGGTCGAGGATTGCCAAGCCCGCCTTCCAAATGTCGCCCGCTCCCAGCGTGATCACCAAATCTCCGGATCGGAGCGTCGGCAGCACCTGCTCGGCCAGAATGTCCTTCCGCTCGACGAACGTGGCGGAAGGGTGCCCGGCAGCGCGCACCGCTGACACGAGTTTTTCTCCCGATACCCCAGGGATCGGCTGCTCTCCGGCCGCATAGATCTCGGTCATGAATAGGACGTCTGCTTGGTCGAATGCATGAGTGAACTCCTCCATCAAGTCGCGGGAGCGGGTATAGCGATGAGGCTGAAACAACACGACCACCCGGCGATTCCAGCCTTGCTTTGCCGCCGCGATCGTCGCCTTGACCTCGGTGGGATGGTGGCCGTAGTCGTCCACGACCATGATGCCGGATTTTTCACCCCGCAGATGAAAGCGTCGCTCCACCCCCGTAAAAGCAGCCAATCCTTTTCGGATCAGATCGACCGGAATGTCGAGTTCCATCCCGATCGCGATGGCAGCCAGGCAATTCGACACATTATGGATCCCAGGGATCGAGAGCCGGAAGGGTCCCAAGTTTCGGCCGCGGAAGAACGCCCGAAACTCCGACCCCCATTGGCGAAGATTGATGTCAGTAGCGCGAAAGTCCGGGACCATACCCGCCTGCTCGTTCAACCCGTAGGTCTGATACCGTTTGACGATGCGCGGGAGTAAATTTCGCAGCCGTTCATCGTCGGCGCAGAGGACGGCAAGGCCGTAGAATGGGACTTTGTTGATAAATTCCAAAAAACTCTCGTTGAGGCGCTCCATCGAGCCGTAGTGATCGAGATGCTCACGATCGAGATTCGTCACCGCGACGATCGTCGGGGACAGGCGGAGGAAGGATCCGTCGCTTTCGTCGGCCTCGGCGACCAACAAGTCTCCGCGCCCCAGCCGCGCGTGACTGCCGAGGGCATTGACCTTGCCTCCAATGACCATCGTGGGGTCCAGGCCGCCCTGGGCCAGAACGTTCGCCACCATCGAGGTCGTGGTCGTCTTGCCGTGAGCGCCTGCGATCGCCACACCGAATTTCAACCGCATCAACTCCGCGAGCATCTCGGCCCGCGGGATCACCGGGATCTGGCGCGCCTTGGCCGCCACGACTTCGGGGTTCGACGACGACACCGCCGAAGAGATGACCACCACTTGGGCGTCCCCGATATTGGATTCATGATGGCCGATCGCGATCCGTCCCCCCAGCTCTTCGAGCCGGCGGGTCGTTTCGGATTGGCTAAGATCGGAGCCGCTGACTTTGTAGCCGAGCGTCAGCAAGACTTCGGCGATGCCGCTCATCCCGGATCCACCGATACCCACCAAATGGATGTGTTGAGTTTTTCTGAACATCGCCGTACGCCTCAGACCCGGGTTCGGAAAACCCCCGTTATTGTCGTTTCTCCAATCATGCCGCCGGTCTCCCGTTCGCCGTTCATCCGGCGCTAACACCTCTGCTGGTCTCATGGCGCCTCCCCATCAATTCATGACATTCACGGACAATGGTTTCCGCCGCATCGACCCGCCGCATCTCCCAGCTTTTCCGGCTCATCCGCTCCAGCCGCACAGCATCTGTCAGAATCGCGCTGATTTCTTCCGCCAACCGCACACCGGTGAGTCCGCCCTGAGGCAAGAGCACCGCCGCCCCCCTCTGCGCCATGACTTCCGCATTCCGTAGCTGGTGGTTATAAATGGCCGTCGGCAGCGGGATAAGAATCGCGGCTTTACCGCACACGGTCAGCTCGGCAATCGTCATCGCACCTGCTCTCGATACCACGAGATTCGCCTCCCTCAGCACAGAGGGCATGTCATAGAGGAAGGGCACGACCTGAGCGGTCACGCCAAGTTGTTCATAGGCCACGGCCACGCGAGCGTGATCGGCCTCTCCGGTTTGATGTGTGATGCTGAGCGCAAGCGGCATCTTCTTGAGGAGCGGCAAGGCATCGATCATGGCCTGATTGATCGCCTTGGCACCTTGGCTCCCGCCGAAAACGAGCAGTCGTCGAACCGCTTCGGCTTTCCCTCCGGCGGGCGACATGGCCCTCTCTGCCGCGGCCTCCAGAAATGCCTGCCGCACCGGCGTGCCGACCACCCGCGTCTTGGTTCGGTCAAAGAATTGCACCGTTGAGTCGAACGCTAGGAAAATCCGTTTGACGAGCGGAGCCACCGCTTTGTTCGCCATGCCGGGATAGGCATTCGGTTCGAGAATGACTCCGGGGACTCTCTGTATGGCTGCGGCAACCAACATCGCGGGACTCGTGTATCCTCCGACTCCAATCACCAGATCAGCGTGCTGTCTCTTCAGGATGCGAAGCGACTGCCAGACACTCCATGGAACGGCCGCCAACGCCTTAAGAATCTCCACAGGGCTCTTTCCCATGACCGGTTTGGCGCCGATGAGCTCCAAGGGGAATCCTTCATGTGCCAATACCTTTCGCTCGATCCCCCTCGTCGTACCCACAAACAGAATGCGCGTGGACGAGTCGGACCGCAGAAACTCGCGCGCCACCGCAACGGCCGGATACAAATGCCCGCCGGTTCCTCCCGCTGCGATGATAATGTTCATGCTTTGACAGATCCGCGTACACGCCCGCCCCGCTGCGGTTCCTGCTCGCGCCCCCCGTGCCGGTCGCGAGAAATGTTCAGCAGAATGCCGACCCCGAACAAGCTGGCGACCAGCGACGATCCGCCGTAGCTGACGAAAGGAAGCGTGAGCCCTTTGGTCGGCAGGAGTCCCGTGACCACCGCCGCATTGACCAATGCCTGCATGCCCACCAACAAAGTAATGCCGGTGGCGAGATGACGTCCGAATGGATTTCGCGCGCGCCGCGAGATCTGAAATCCCTTCGCGACGAACAGCGCAAACAATAGGATGATGGTCGCGCTGCCCAACAAGCCGAGTTCCTCCCCGACCAACGCCAGAACGAAATCTGTATGCGCTTCCGGAAGAAAGAAGAGCTTTTGTTTCCCCTCCCCCAGCCCCACTCCGAACAACCCTCCGCTTCCAAAAGCCAGAAACGACTGGGTAATCTGGAATCCCGCATCCGACGCGTCTTTCCAGGGCGAGAGGAAGGTCATTAGACGCTGACGCCTGTAGCCGGATCCCAAAATCAACAGCGTCACCGCCGGCAATGCGCAAAGCGCCAGCAAGCCGAGGTGTTTTACCCTGGCTCCTGCCAGGAACAACATCGTCACGACGACCAGCCCCATCACCACGACGGTGCCCAGATCCGGTTCCAACAACACCAAACCGCTCAACAGGCCCAAGACCAACAGCGGCGGGAGCAAACCGCGGGCAAACAAGGAAATTGCGTCGGCTTTGTTGGTCAAAAACGCCGCGACGTAAACCACCGCCACCAGCTTGACTAATTCCGCCGGTTGAAAGTGGATCATGCCGAGACGCAACCATCTCCGGGCCCCTTTCGCCGCACTGCCGAACGATGGGACGAGGACGAGAACGAGCATGATCGTCGTTACAAACAACAAAGGGATGGCGGCCTTCTTCCACACCATATAATCGATCTTGGACGCCACGTGCATCAGCAGCAGCCCGAAGGCCAGCCAGGCCAATTGCCTTTTCAAGAAATACCACGGATCTTGAAATCGATTGCCTGCGACGACCGCACTCGCGCTGAATACCATCACGAGCCCAACCAGAGCGAGGATCAACGTCACCGCCAACAAGGCAGGGTCCATCGCCACGCGCTTCGATCCCCGCTGCGCCGATGTCGGCCAAGGCAGCGATAACGTTCCGGCAACTCGCTGAGACATCGATCATCCTCCGAATCGCCGTGAGGGGTGATGCCAATTCAGCAACCGGTTCTGCAGATGGTGCATACTCATCAGTCCTCATCGCCGCGGCCGCCCACCCGTTAGGGCAACGTGTTCACGAGCGCTTTGAATTGCCGGCCCCGATCTTGGTAATCCGCAAACATGTCAAAACTGGCGCAGGCCGGCGAGAGTAAGACCACCTCGCCGGGCTGCGCCTCGCGAGCAGCGAGCTCCACGGCGTCGCGCAGAGTCGCTGCGTGACTCATGCGGTTGAACTGGCCCATCGCGCCCTGAATGCGCTCCGCGGCTTCGCCGATCAACACGAGGTGCTTCACTCTCTCGCGGATCAGCGGCACCAAGCGGGAAAAATCGCCCCCCTTGTCCCGTCCGCCGGCAATGAGCCAGATCGGCTGCTCGATGCCCTCGAGCGCCTTCACAACCGCGTCGACATTCGTACCTTTGGAATCGTTCACGTACCGGACCCCGTTGCGTTCCCTCACGACTTCGAGCGCATGCTCCAATCCCGGAAACGTGCGCAGCACCCTGCGGACGGCCTCGACCGAGCAGCCGCAGAGGAGTCCATAGGTGACCGCCGCCATGACGTTTTCAACGTTGTGCAACCCGATCAGCCGCATGTCGCCGCGACGGCAAATTTCCTCACGCCTCCCCCTTACCGTGGTGACGATCCGGTCGTCCTCCAGGAAGGTTTCACCCGCGACCCCTGACCCAGAAGATCCGCTACGCCGAAACCCGAGAACCCTCGCCTTGGCCCGGCCGCGCAACTCCGCCACCCGGGCGTCACCAAGATTGAACAGTGCATAGTCCGACGGTATCTGATTCTCGAAGATGCGGGCTTTAGCGGCCACATAATCCTCCACCGATCGGTATCGGTCCATATGGTCGAGCGTCACGTTCAGTATTCCCGCGATCCAGGGATGAAACGTCTCGATCGTCTCGAGCTGAAAGCTGGAGACTTCCAATACGACATAGTCGTAAGGCTCCGATCCGGGTTCTCGCGACTCCAACGTCGCTAGGGCTGCTTCACTCGCTGCGACCCCAAGGTTGCCGCCCACAAAGGACCGTTTCCCCGCTTCCTGCAAGAACTTGCCGATCAAGGTTACCGTGGTGCTCTTCCCGTTTGTGCCCGTGACGGCAACGATCGGGGCCTTAATGAACCGGCTCGCCAGCTCCAGTTCCCCGATGACGGCGACGCCTCGAGCGCGGCTTCGATCTAGCGCTTGGAGTTGCGTCGGCACACCGGGACTGATGACCACCAGGTCGGCCCCGTCGAGCGCCGTTTCGTAGGAAGCCCCCACCTGCACGCCGATGTGCCTGCGATCCCACTGGGCCAGCACCGTAGTCAGTTCCTGCTCCTCCTTGCGGTCGGCGACGGTCACCTTGGCGCCCATCCGAGTCAGCAGCCTTGCCGCTGCGACGCCGCTCCTCGCCAACCCCAAGATCGTGACGCGCATGCCCTGGACGTTCACGGTTACCTACCGCAACTTCAACGTGCTCAGACTGAGCAATGCCAGCAATATGGCAATGATCCACAGCCGCACGACGACTTTCGGCTCATCCCATCCTTTCATCTCGAAATGGTGATGGATGGGCGCCATATTGAAAATCCGCTTTCCCCGCAGCTTGTACGACCCGACCTGGAGAATGACCGAAAGGGCCTCGATGACGAACACGCCTCCGACCAGCAGCAGCAGCAGTTCATGCTTGCTGATCACGGCAACCGTCCCGAGTGCCGCCCCGAGCGGCAGGGATCCGACGTCACCCATGAAGACCGAGGCCGGATAGGTGTTGAACCAAAGAAACCCCAGGCTCGAACCAAGGATCGCTCCGGTGAAAATCGCGATCTCCCCCGCCCCCTCGATATAGGGAATCAGCAAGTATTCCGCCATGACGCGATTGCCCGTCACATAGGCGACGATCGTATAGGCGAGCGCTGCGATCATCACGGGCCCGATGGCCAAACCGTCCAATCCGTCCGTCAGGTTCACGGCGTTCGAGGCGCCTACGATCACGAGCATGACGAAGACGATGTAGAACCATCCCAGGTCGGGGTTGATGAATTTGAAAAACGGCACGCTGAGCTTGGTCGTGTAGCTGGGCAACGTGTAGAGAAAGACCCCGATCGCCAGAGCAACCAGTATTTGGAAGGAAAACTTTTGCGCGGCGGAGAGGCCTTTCGATTGCCGTTTGATGAACTTCAGGTAGTCGTCGGCAAAACCTATGGCCCCGAATCCGACCGTCGCGAGCACGACCAGCCATACGTAGCGGTTGGTGATGTCAGCCCACAGGATGGTGGAAAGCACCACTGCAAACACGATCAACATGCCTCCCATGGTGGGAGTTCCGCTCTTGGTCAAATGGCGCTTGGGGCCGTCATCGCGAACCTGTTGTCCGAGTTTGATTTCCTGCAGCTTCCGGATGACCCAGGGCGCCATGACAAAGGCAATGAGAAACGCCGTGACCGCCGCGTAGATGATGCGGAAGCTTTGATACCGGAAGACGTTAAGAAACGAAAACTGCGTGTGGAGAGGATAGAGCCAATTGTACAGCATCCTACGGTGTTCTCTGCCCGCCGCATCCCGGAGGGCCCTAAAGGTCACATCCCAAATGGATCGACTAACAGGCCTTCTTCGCCGCTCGCCGCAGGCCGGTCAGGAGGTCGACGACCTGTTCCATCCTCATCCCGCGGGAGGCTTTTACGAGGACCACATCGCCTTGGCGAACCAACGTCTTCAATGCCGCACCGCCGGCGGCGGAATCCGCGAACTCGCCCACGCGATCCTTCGGCAGCCCTCCTTGTTTCGCGCCTTCGGCGATCTCCCGTCCCAAGGCCCCGCAGGCCAACAGGTGATCAATGCCTTGCGCTGCCACGAAGCCGCCGACCTCTCGGTGCATGCGTTTGCTGTCGGCGCCCAGTTCCAACATGTCACCGAGCACGGCAATCGATCGTTTTCCCCGTCCCAATTCGGCCAATAGCCGGAGGGCGGCCTTCATCGATGCCGGATTCGCGTTGTAACAATCGTTGATCACCTGCACACCATGGATCGTGCTGATTTGTGAACGCATTGCCGCGGGGCGGAACTGTGCGAGGCCGTCGGCGATGGCGTTCCCGGACAAAGCCAGCGCATGGCCGACGGCGGCGGCAGCGAGCGCGTTCCCCACGTTATGCATCCCCTGCGTGCGGATACGCACTTCTGTTAGCCGGTTCCTTCCTGGAAGCATAAGCCCGAAGACGGTGCCGCCCTTGTCATCGGATCGGATTTCCTCGGCACGGATATCGGCCTTAGGGCTTTGCCCGAAGGCGATCACCCGGCAGCGGGCGCGGGCTGCAAGGTAATCGAAATAATCGTCGTCGGCATTCAACACGACGACACCGTTTTCCGGTAATTGCTCCAACAGTTCGGCCTTGGCCTGCGCGGAACCCTCCATACTGCCGAAGAACTCGAGATGGTCGGGACCGATGTTGGTAATGATACCGACGGTTGGCTTGGCGATCTCACAGAGCCGCGTCGTCTGCCCCTGTTGATCCACGCCCATTTCGATGACGGCGGCTTGATGACGCGGCGACAGCAAGAAGAGCGTTTGCGGCACTCCGATTCGATTGTTCAGGTTCCCTTCCGTCTTGAGAGTACGCCAACGTTGCGCCACGACGTGCGCCACCATTTCTTTGGTGGTGGTCTTTCCGTTGCTGCCGGTAACGGCGATCACAGGAATGGGAAATCGGCTGCGGTGGTGCGTCGCCAATCGCTGATACGCGGCGAGCGTATCCTTGACGCCGATCAAGACCGGCGGTTCGGCGCTCCGCTTCGGCAATGCCGGCACGTGGTAGTGCTCTCTTACGATGGCCGCTGTAGCTCCCTGCTTCAGAGCAGCCGGCACAAAGGCATGCCCATCGAACCGATCCCCCTCGAAGGCAACGAAGAGATCGCCCCTCCGGACAAGTCGTGAATCGCTCATGACCCGCTTGATGCGTCTCTTCAAACAGCTCGGGGTGCGGCCGGTCAGAAGCTTCGCGCCCAACACCTCCAAAATTTCTTCTACCGTAAAAAGGGACGTCATCGCATGATCACCG
This sequence comes from Nitrospiraceae bacterium, assembly GCA_035715525.1. Lineage (GTDB taxonomy): Bacteria > Nitrospirota > Nitrospiria > Nitrospirales > Nitrospiraceae > JAHBWI01. The sequence goes on along the minus strand of DASTLA010000105.1, from coordinate 22,814 downwards.
GCCTGCTGTGCTCGCCTCAGCCAAGGGCCTATCCCCTGCGGCGACTGATCGCCTCTCTCGCGACTTCTCTATCATCGAAATGATGTTTCGTCGTACCGACGATCTGGTAGTCTTCGTGCCCCTTGCCGGCAATCAACACCATGTCCCCCGTAGTGGCCTCGGCGACCGCTGCCTCGATGGCCGCTCGACGGTCCGCCAGCATGCGGTACTGCACGTGAGGCCGCAGCACCAACGCCTCCTTCACGCCGGCTTCGACGTCGCGCAGAATAGCCGCGGGGTCTTCCGTGCGCGGATTATCCGAGGTGAGCACGACGACGTCGCTGTACTGAACGGCCGCACGACCCATTTTGGGCCGCTTGGTTTTGTCGCGATCCCCGCCGCACCCAAACACCGTGATGATGCGACCGGTGCGCAACGTTTCAGCGGCCGTTAATAGCCGTATCAGAGCATCCTCGGTGTGGGCATAGTCGACGACGACCGTAAAATCCTGTCCCGCCTCCACGCGTTCGAACCGTCCAGGCACATTCCTGACGGTGCCCACGGCGGATCGAATTTGCTCGAGCGTCATACCTTCGTTCAAGGCAACACCGATCGCGGCAAGCAAGTTATAGACGTTGTGTTCGCCGACGAGTCGGCTCTCGATATCGCAACTTCCCAGCGGGCTCCGCAGAGTAAAGGACGTGCCGGCGGCGGATAAGGCGATCCGTTCCGCCCGCAGATCGGCTGGAGCATGGAGTCCATACGTCCACACTGCTTGAGCGCAGGCCTCCCGCATGCGACCACCCCATGGATCGTCCGCATTGATGATGGCCCGCTTGCGCCCGGGCTTGGATGCGCACTGACCCAGCTCAGAAAACAAGCGGCGCTTGGCTTGAAAGTAACTTTCCATGTCGAGATGAAAATCGAGATGATCTTGCGTCAAGTTCGTAAAAACTGCGACGTCGAATTCCGCCCCCGCCGTACGATCGAGCGTCAACGCGTGCGAGGACACCTCCATCACCGCACTGTCGAGGCCGGCTGCTGCCATCCGTGAAAAGAGGCCTTGCAGTTCGAGTGCGCCGGGAGTCGTGTGGGAAGCTGAAATGGTTTCCTGGCCGATGAGATACGCCACGGTTCCTATCAGTCCGACCTTGTGCCCCGCCGCCTCGAGCACGGTTTTTACGACATAGGTCGTCGTGGTCTTGCCGTTCGTGCCGGTGACACCGATTAGACGCAACCGCGATGAGGGATCGCCGTAAAAACGGCTGCCCAACAATCCCAGCGCCGCGCGCGTATCCTGCACACGGACGAGCGGCACCTGCCCGACACTGATCGCGCGCTGAACCACCAACGCCGCAGGCCTGTTCTCGAGCACACCGTCCAAGAAGTCATGGCCGTCGACTCGCTCCCCATGCACGGCCACAAACAGCGATCCCGGCTTGACCTTGCGGGAATCGTCGGTCACGTCCGCGATGAGCACCCCCTGATCACCGGTCCGTTCCACCACCCCGATTCGTCTCTCAATGGGCCCGATCAATTCATCCAGCGTCATGACTCACGATTCGATCCCCGCCATCGCGAGCTTTATGGGATCATCCACCGTCACACCGAGATAGTTGAGCACCTGCTCGCCCACACGGCGAAACACCGGAGCCGCCACGACGCCCCCCCATCCTTCGCCGTGCGGCTCGTCGATCATGACGATCATGGCCAATCGAGGATCCTCAGCCGGCACATACCCTACGAAGGAACCGACCAGCATCGTCGACGAGTAGGCTCCGGTCCGCGGATCCACCTTTTGGGCCGTCCCGGTCTTCCCGGCTACCCGATAGCCGGGAATCGCCGCTTTCGTGCCCGTTCCACTTATTACGACGCCTTCCAAAATGTGCGTCAGCGTTCGAGCCGTGTCCGCCGAAATGACGCGCCGCCGTGCTTGGGGCATCGTCTGAGCAATTAATTGTCCTTTGGCGTTTCGGATCTCCGATACTAAATAGGGCTTCATCAGCACGCCCCCGTTGGCAATGGCCGAAATGGCCGTGACCATCTGAAGAGGCGTGACCCCGATTTCCTGCCCCATGGAAATGGAAGCGAGCGAGCGCTTCCCCCACCCGCGCGGCCCACGAAGCAGACCGCCTGTCTCGCCCGGCAAATCGATGCCCGTCTTGTCCCCGAAGCCGAATTCTTTCAAATAATCAAACACGCGCCATTCACCAAGCGCCATACCGACTTTTGCCGCTCCGATATTGCTCGATTTCTGAAGCATCTGGGCAAACGTCATCCATCCCAATCTCTCGTGGTCATGGATGACCGTCTTGGCCACCTGCATCTGCCCATTTTCTCCATAAATCATGGACTCCGGAGCCATCACCTTTTCTTCCAGCGCGGCGGCGGCGATGACGGTTTTCATCGTTGAGCCTGGTTCATACGTATCCGTCAGCGCACGGTTTCGCCACCGATCGGGGACAAGAGAGCCGACCGTGTTCGGGTCAAACCTTGGGCTCACGGCCATCGCGAGCACACCGCCGGTGCGTGGATCCATGACGACGATGGTGCCTGATTTTGCATTGGATCGATTGACGGCCTCATCCAATTCCTTTTCAGCAATGTATTGAATCACCTCATCGACAGTCAGCGTGAGACTATGGCCCGCCGAAGCGCCTTCCTCGTTGAGACCTTTGGGAAACACTGCTCGGCCGAGGGCATCGCGCTGCAGCACGACCGTTCGCTTCTCGCCACGGAGGTACTGCTCGTAGCGCAGCTCCACCCCTTCCAATCCTCGATCATCCATACCCGCAAAGCCCAAGACATGGGACAGCAACGGCCCCTTGGGATAGAACCGCCGGCCCTCCATTACGACACCGACTCCGCCCAGGGATAACTGCTCCAATCGCCGCCCCTGTTCGGGCTCGAGTTTGCGAGCCAGCCACACGAAATGTTTCTCTTGTTTGAGCTTCTTTTCAAGCTCCGTCGCCTTGACGTGCAGAATCGGCGAAAGGTTTCGCGCCGTACGATGGGGATCCTCCAACGAGGTCGGCACACCGAACACGGAGGGAACTTCCATGTTCATCGCCAGCACCTTGCTATTCCGATCGTAGATGGTACCCCGGGCTCCTTCCAGCGTCACGCTCTTTTGATGTTGGCGATCAGCTCGAAGCGTCAGCTCGGCCGCCTGCTGCACCTGCAGGTTCACAAGCCGCACCAGTACGATTCCAAACCCGGCCGCCAGCAGAGAGGCAACGACGAAACGACGGCCGCGAAAGGGCAGAGCGGCCACTATCGCGTTCTCCGGAATACCACGTTCTTGGCCAGCTTCATTTCGCTCTCCCGCTCGGCCAGCACTGGAACAACAGGAATCTCTGGCTCAACGTGCACGACGACGACCTGCCCCTTATCCGGGAGCACCATGCCCAATTTGTCGGAAGCCATCCGGGCAATACGCTCCGGCGCGGTGAGCGCCGACAGTTTTACGCGCAACTCGTCGCGCTCGCGCTCCAACACGACCTTCTGGCTTTTCAATCGTTCAATGTGGTACCCGATCCGAACGATATCCACTCGTTCCCACACGAAAAGCAGCACCAAAGATGTGATGGCAGCGAATGCGATGGTCTTCATGCGTACGCTCCTTAGGAAAGCCGCTCCCCGACCCGCAGCTTGGCGCTGCGCGAGCGAGGATTACGGCAACGTTCGTTCTCGGATGCCTCAACGGGCTTCTTGGTCAAGATCTTCAATGTAGCGTCTGAAGCTGTTGCCAAAGAACGGAAGGTCGTTTTGACGATGCGGTCTTCCAGCGAATGAAACGAAACCGCACACAGGCGGCCGCCCGGCTCGAGAAGTTCGACCGCATCCCGGAGAGCCGGCTCAAGGATTTCGAGTTCCCGGTTCACCGCTATACGTAAGGCTTGGAACGTCCGCGTGGCGGAGTGAATTCGCCCGTGTCGATACCGTGCAGGAACAGCGTGGTCAATAATCTGGGCGAGTCGGCTCGTCGTCTCGATGGGCCGTTCCCGCCGAGCCCGGACGACGGCCCGCGCAATGCGACGGGAGTATCGCTCTTCGCCGAAGCGAAAAATCAGATCGGCCAGGTCTGCCTCCGGAAGATCCCGAATCAAGTCGGCCGCTGTGCGGCCCTCGGTACGGTCCATCCGCATATCGAGCGGACCGTCTTCACGAAAGCTGAAACCTCTTTCGGCACGATCAATCTGAGGGGAAGACACCCCCAAGTCGAACACCACACCGCTTACACGTGACGTTCCGACTGCTGCAACAATCGATTTCAAAGCACTGAAATTTGCGTGGTGCAGCGTCACACGAGATCCAAAGCCCGTTAACCGCCGACGCGCTGCCTCCAACGCGTCGGGATCACGATCGATGCCAATGAGCGCGCCGGTGGGAGCGCTCTGATCGAGTATTCGCATGGCTAGCCCTGCATATCCGATGGTGCAGTCCACGTAGACTCCACCTGGTTTGCACCGCAGCCAAAACAATATTTCATCGACGAGAACCGGATCATGGGACCCAAGGGGAATACTTATTTCACCATTTTCTCCCACTTTGCCCCACTCACGGTTTCGGAGTATACACTCAACCAAACACTTGTCAACAGAATTTGCTTTGAGTTATCAAGAATATTGTCACTGATTTTCCGATTTATTCAGAAGGCAAATGAAACCAATGTTATCCACATCTGTGGACAAACCTGTGGGAAACATTCCCACTCTCCAGATGACAACGGCCCACTGACAAGAGAGGAAGCAAGTCTAGGGGTAGAGTCGATAGAGCATGCGAGGAAAAGGAATGGTCTCTCGAACGTGTTCAAGGCCGCAAATCCAGGCGACGGCTCGCTCGATCCCCATGCCGAATCCCGCATGGGGCACTGAGCCGTACCGGCGCAGATCCAGGTACCATTTGAATGCCTCGAGGGGAAGCCGATGTTCTTCCAGTCGAGCGCGCAGCTTCTCGTATTCGTGAATGCGCTGGCCGCCTCCGATGATTTCGCCGTACCCTTCCGGCGCCAGTACATCCATACATAGCGCCAGATCTGGACGTGCAGGATCAGTCTGCATGTAGAATGCCTTCAGCGTTGCCGGATAGCGATGCACGATGACCGGCCGGTCGAATTCTTTGGAAAGGATGGTCTCTTCGTCGCCACCGAAATCGTCCCCCACGTTTGCTGGATTGCCCGAACGCTGCAGTATCTCGATGGCTTGCTCATAGGTGATGCGGGGGAACGGCGGCTTTACTCGCTCCAATTTCGAGATGTCGCGTTCCAGAACTCGTAGCTCGGTCTGACGGTGCTGCAGCACGGCAGCCACGATATGCGAAAGGAACTGCTCTGCCAATTCCATCATGTCCGGCAGCTCGGCAAAGGCCACTTCGGGCTCGACCATCCAGAATTCCATCAGATGCCGACGGGTTTTCGATTTCTCGGCCCGAAATGTCGGCCCGAAACAATAGACCTGGCCGAAAGCGGCGGCCGTTGCTTCGCTGTAAAGTTGTCCGCTTTGAGTCAAGTACGCCGTCTCATCGAAATACTGAGTTTGGAACAAGGTCGTCGTTCCTTCGCACGCATTCGGCGTAAAGATCGGCGCGTCGACCAACGTGAACCCGCGATCGTCGAAAAAATTCCTGCACGCGCGGATGATCTCGTGGCGAACGCGGAGCACCGCGTGCTGCCGACTCGATCGGAGCCAGAGATGTCGATGCTCCATCAAGAACCCGGTTCCGTGCTCTTTGGGCTGAATCGGAAATGGTTCGGCGATCTGCAGCACGTCGAGATGCGACACATCAACCTCATACCCTCCCGGCGCGCGAGCATCCTGGCGCAAGTGGCCGGTAAGAATGACGCTCGATTCTTGAGTCAGTTCGGCGGAGCGAGCGAATTGCTCATCTCCCACAGTCGCTTTGCTCACCACCGCTTGGATATCGCCGCTGCCGTCCCGCAGCATGAGGAAGTGTAACTTACCCTTGTCACGACGGCTTCGAAGCCAGCCGCGTATCGTCACTTCCTGCCCGACGTGCTTTGATGCCTGGTCGATATAGATCACTGGCATGGCACAATCCTTCTAAGGAAATCTGAGTTGATCGACGTCGCGTGTTGGCGAGACTAGCGGACAGGGCACACCATTTCAAGGCCCGCACAAATCGGCCCTTTCGTTGACAGGCCCACGCCCCAGGGGCAGAATCACGTTACTATGGTGAGACCTTTCCTGCTGCGCGTCGCCGCTGTGGCGTTGGCGATTATCGTCGCGCAGGTGCCCGCCAATCCATCCGTTGCCCTGGCTGCAGAGTTTCGGCCGAACAACCCGCTGAACCAACCGGGCAAAATTTATTGGTGCCCCGGCCGCACGCCCGACAAGCAGATCTCGGCGACTCCGGATGCCGACTGCGCCGCGCTCTACGACGCCGAACGCGACGGGAAAAAGCCCAGGCGGTACGGCCGGCGAGACGAGCAGGAAGCACCTCCTCCAGAACCGTTCAAGATTCTCGAAATCCAGAACGAGGCGTCCAAGTTTACGAAAGAGTACCGCGCCTTTCTTGACTGTTGTGTCAGCGACATTGATTCATTGGAAAAGATCGACGAACTGCTGGACCATGCCAACCAAATTCTCTTGTCGGTCCAACAAAAGGGCATTTACAACCGCGCCGGCTTCGGAGTTGGCTCTGGCCCCGGCGGATTGGGCGGCGGGGCAGGTCAGGCGCCCAAGCTAGGGACCTTTGCACGGCAATGGACGCTGAGCGAAATCGTGGGAACAGTCGCGCGCGGGCGCGACGATCTGCGCAAGATCGAAGCGCGCTTGGTCGACATCATCGGACGAATGGAAAAGCTCGATGCGCTGGGATATGAAGAACGCGGCATCGAAACGAGACAGCTCGAAGAGGAGCGCGAAGGGCTGCGCAATCAATTTTTGAGCCGGAAGCCCCCCGCTTCCGCTCCCACCGGGATGGATATTCAGGACACCACCTTGCCCGTCCGCATCGGAGGCGATATCGAGAGCACGGACCTGAACCAATCGTTGAATCCGAGCTTCGGTGCGGATATCGGAGCCACCGTATCGCCGTACAGCGATGTGAATGAATCCTTGAAGCCGCGCCGGGGTGAGGAGGCGCGCGACAGTGTGCTCACGGATCGGGTCGGCCCAAGAACCCAGGACACCAATCTACCGAACAGGTTCGGCTTCGACATCGAAAAGTCCGAGAACCCGCTCGGCGCCTCCTCGGTGCAAGGGCGTGGCGTTGGGCCTGGCATCGGAGATTCCCCGCTCAATAGCCCCACCCGTAGGTGATGGCGGATCGGCGCCCAGCGTTTCGCTGCCCTTCCAAATTCGACACATGCCGAGGTCCTTTCGGCGATGGTTCACGTCGCCGGCCTTAATCTTTCGGAAAGGCAGATGGGACCGCTTCCCACCGAGCTCCGCCGTTTCGACTGCGGTAAAGGCCACTGCCGTTGGTGCCGGCATAAAAAACCTGGGCATCGACCGGACTTTGTGCGAGCGACCGCACATTGGTGGTCGCCATGCCGTCATTCAACGTGGTCCACGTTGTTCCGCCATCCTCGCTTCGATGCACCCCGTCTCGCCCGGCCAAATACAGCACCCCTTTACGCGTACGGTCCAGGATCATCCCGACGATCATTTGGTCCGGAAGAGATTGTGCGATCCGTAGCCAAGACTTCGCCCCGTCCGTCGTCTTGTACACTCCGGCGAGCGTGGCGGCGTAAACGGTATCGGGCTCGAACGGATCCACCTGAATCGACGTGACGTTCAGCGCGCGCGATGTTTTGACCATGCCCGGAGGGACCAGTCCTTCGTTCACCTTCTGCCAGTGAGCCGTCTGGTCCATAGACTTGTACACCCCGCCGCTTGTCCCTGCGTACAGAACAGAGGGTCGCGCGGGGTCCATCCCGAGCGTAATGACCATCAGGACCTCCTTCATCCCCTCCATGCGCTTGGTCCACGCTTCGCCACCGTTCTTGCTTTCGAAGACGCCCATCGTCGTAGCCAGAAAAAGATGCTGGCTATCGGTCGGATCGAACACAAACTGGTTGACGACTGACGAGATCGTAGCATCATCCAAACCGGCGCGCAGCGAAACCCAGCGCTGCCCGCCGTCGTAACTCTTGTACACCGCATCTCCTTTGGTCCCGGCATAGACCGTCGCCGGGTAGGCCGGATCGATTGCCATGGAAATGACGCGGGAGTGGCTCATTCCTTTCGTCAGATTGATCCACGTCTTTCCGCCGTCACGCGACTTGAAAATGTAATCGTTGGTGGCGATGTAGATGATATCCGGATTTTTGGGATGAAGCTGAATGACGACGATCGGATCGCTTCCCCCGCACCCGCCCAAGAACAAGACGAGGAGCAGAATAGAATAGCTGAGAAGACGATTCACGAAGCGGCACCCTTCGGCCGACTACGAATTCGGTCACGCACCAACGGCATTCTTGACCCCGAGCGACGATCCGGAACTAGCATTTCCACGATTCGCTGAACGGTTGGCGGTTATGCTCGACGGCGCGGCTGAAGCATGGCGCGCACGTCATCTGAAGTTGGTAAACTGCAGATCGATCTCAAAATCCTTCGCCTTCAAAATCCCCATCGTCGCCTGCAGCTCATCCTTGCTCTTGCTGAGCACCCGTACCTGCTCCCCTTGAATCTGCGCCTGTACCTTGAGCTTGGACTCTTTGACGGCCTTGGTAATTTCCTTGGCCTTGTCCGAAGCGATTCCACTCTGGATTTTGGCGACCTGCCGAACCGTTCCCCCCAAAGCCTGCTCGATCGCCCCATAATTAAAGGCTTTCAAGGACACGCCGCGCTTCACGCATTTCGCCTTGATGATGTCCAGCACCGCCTTGAGCTTATATTCGTCGTCCGACACCACGCTCATTTCCTTTTCCTTCTCTTTGAGCGTGATCTCGGTTTTCGAATCCTTGAAGTCGAACCGCTGCTTGATCTCCTTGGTCGCCTGGTCCACAACATTTTTCATCTCTTGCATGTTCACTTCGGACACAACATCAAATGAGTATTGATCGGCCATGGATTCCCTCCTTCGTTAGCAGCAGCCCCCGTCGGGCGGCAGGGCAAAACCGTGATCCTGCTCCCGGCGACAAGTCGTCGCGTGCCTGGTTCCGGCGGTGCCTCCCCCAGCGGTGGCGAAGACTTCGCTGCTCGTAAACGGCTTTTTCTGAATCACATAGCCATACCACTGCTTCATACTGTCGCTCAAGACGATCAACCCCAGGACCGCCACGGCCGCCACGAGGCCCGCATCCAGGTAGAGCGGAAACGCCTCCCTGCCGGCCAACGTCGACGCTTTCCGCGTAAACATGCCGAACATTTCGTAAGAACCGGTCAGTGTAATGCCGCCCACGAACAGCATCGGCAAGGCCGTCACCCAAAGGTAAGGGGACTTCCACATCTTGATCAGGACCGTCGTCCCGATGCAGAGCGCCAAGGTTCCCAGCAATTGATTCGCCGCGCCGAACATCGGCCAAATGGTGGAAATGTTTCCCGTCCCGATCAGATACGCCCAGGAGCCGACGATGAATGCACTGCTCATCAGAACACCGGGCAGCCAATTGATCCGACGAAACGGCGCATAGGCCCGCCCGGCCATCTCCTGGATGAGGTAGCGGGCCACCCGCGTGCCCGTATCGATCGTCGTGAGAATGAACAGCGCCTCGAAGACCAGCGCGAACTGATACCAATAGGCCATCAAACCCGCCATCCCCGGGAGCGCGGAAAAGATTGACGCCATACCCACGGCGAGCGAAACCGCTCCACCTGGCCGGCCGGCCACATCGACCTCAACCAATCGGGATAGCTCCGCGATTCGCGAAGTAGAGAATCCCATGTCCGCCAGCTTCTCCGGAGACAGCATGGTGTTGATCGCCAGATAGTCACCGGGAATCAAAACCGAGGCCGCGATCAACGCCATCACGCCGACGAAACTTTCGAGCAGCATAGCCGCGTAGCCCACCACGGCTTGGGATTCCTGCTCGATCATCTTCGGAGTTGTACCGGATGACACGAGCGCGTGAAACCCGGAGACCGCTCCACAGGCGATCGTGATGAATAGGAACGGGAACAACGTCCCGGGAATGATCGGTCCCCCCCCATGAGCGAAGCTCGTGATGCGCGGCATTTCGATACGAGGGGCCATGAGGATCACCCCCAGGCCGAGCAAAAAGACAACGCCCAGTTTCATGAACGTAGAGAGATAGCCGCGCGGCACCAACAGCATCCAGCCCGGCAGCACCGAGGCCAGAAAGCCATAGCCGGCCAAGCACCACACGAGGAGGGGTCGGTCCAATTCAAAAAGCCAGGCGTACGAAGACTGCCCCACCACTCGTCCAAACAGAACCGCCCCCAGCAGCAGGACGACGCCTAGGACCGACACCTCCGCCACCGCACCGGGACGGAGCCTCTGAAGATAAAACCCCATGAAGAGACCGATGGGAATCGTCATGGCGATCGTAAACGTGCCCCAGGCGTTCTGATACAACGCGTTCACCACTGCGAATCCCAACCCGGCGAGCGCCACGACCACGATAAACAGGACCGCCACGGCCGTGGCAGTTCCCGTGACTGAGCCCAGCTCATCGTTGGCAATCTCCGGGAGCGACCTTCCGTTCCGGCGCATGGACGCAACCAGAATGATGAAATCCTGAACGGCGCCCGCCAGCACCGCCCCGATCACGAGCCAGAGAAATCCGGGCAAGAATCCGAATTGCGCGGCCAACACCGGCCCGAGCAAAGGACCCGCGCCGGCGATCGCAGCAAAATGATGACCGAAAAGGACGACTTTATTGGTGGGATGAAAATTGACACCGTCATTCAGTCGCACTGCCGGCGTAATACGCTGATTGTTAAGCTCTACCACCCGCCTGGCCAACCAGCGTCCATAAAATCGATACGCCAGCACGTAAATGCAGCCGGCAGCCACTACGAGCCAAAGGCCGTTCACTTTTTCCTGGGGGTTGATGAAGCCGGCAACCTGGGCCAGTGCGAGCGACCCCAAAAGGGCAAGCAAGATCCAGCTTGAATGGATGGCCGCTTTCATGCGCGGCATCCTAACATATTGGAGCATCGACAGAGCGATCTGCCGGCTCGCTACTCCTAGGGTCCTCCTGAGGTCATCCACCGATATTTCCTCGGTATGTTGCATCGAACTCGCACTATCGGGCTCGCATTGTTTGCTGCGGTCCATCCTGGAGCAGGGCAATGATGCATAGGCACGGCACGTCGGAACAGGTCACCGCCCGCCGAACGGCCAACGAACGGTTCGGGATCAGAGAAGGCGCTTGTACGGCGGTCATGCAAGGAGCCGGCGAGAACTACCTCACGGCCTTTGCCCTGACGCTCCATGCCACCACGTCGCAAATCGGGCTGCTCAACTCACTGCCGGCTTTCCTCGGAACTTTTGCGCAATTCGGGTCGGTTCTCTGGTTGAGGCGATTCAATCGCCGACACGCCGTCGTCGTGGCGGGAGCACTGGCACAAGCGATCCTTTGGCTTCCCCTGATGCTGCTCCCCCTGGCATTCCCCGAATACGGAGCCGGGCTGGTCGTGTTCTGCGCCGTCCCGTTCGTCGTCATGGGGCATTTTTCCATCCCCGCCTGGAACAGCCTCATCACCGATTTGATCGATCCGGATCGTCGGGGCACCTATTTTGCCAGGCGAGGCAAGGTGATGTCGGCGACAAGCTTCATCGCCTTGGTGACAGGAGGGCTCGTGTTGAGCGCTGCGGAGAAGCTGCAGGCTGCCTGGCTGGGGTTCGCAGGGTTGTTTTCCATCGCCGCTGTCGCCCGGGCAGCAGCCGCGTACTATCTGCATCGGCTCGACGATTCCGAAGCTCCTATGACCGCGCACCTCCATCTACGTCTCAGAGAATGCGTACTCGCCGGCCGGCATGGCGCGTTCTGTCGGTTCCTGCTTTTTTCCGGTTTGATGCATTTTGCGTCCTTGTTGGCCGGTCCTTATTTCGCAGTCTATCTGCTGCGCGACTTGCACTTGAGTTACGCGGAATATTCGGCATGGGCATCAGCGGCTATCGTCGGCGGCTTTTTGGCCCTCAATGGCTGGGGACGAATCGGGGATCGGTTCGGGAACAAGAAGTTGCTGTTGATCACCGGGTTCGGCATCCCGGTCTTGCCAGCCTTCTATTTGCTGACGAACGAGATATGGGGACTCTTTGTGATCAATGCTCTGGCTGGAATGGTTTGGTCGGGATTCAACCTGGGGTTGCAGAATTCCGTCTACGATTTGGTCGAGAGCGAGGAACGGGCAGGCGCCGTGGCGGTCAGCAACGGAGTGATCGCGACATCTTCATTTCTCGGAACGATGGTCGGGGGTTGGCTCAGTACCGTCCTCGCGCCGGACATTGCAATCGGGGGATTCAAACCGCATTTCGCTTCGAACTTGGCCGTCATTTTCTTGATTTCCGCCGTGATGCGTTTGGCGGTCGCAGTCATCTTCATCAAGCCGTTGAAAGAGACTCGCGAGGTCCAGCCGGTGTCACACCGTGAACTGTTCCAGGAATTGCCGCTCATCAAACCAATGATGGATGTGCTCGGCCGCCGCATTGGTCATCAGCCCTGACCGTCAAGACGACGCCATCCGTTGCCAGAGCGGCAACGCTCGCGGGCAGAGAAAGGCCTCGCACTGCACCGGCGAGGCCTTATTTACACCCTCTATGCGCTAGCCTTCGATCGTGATACGCCGTAGCTTGGCCTCTTCGCGCTTCGGCAGTGTCACGGTCAAGAGACCGTTCTTATGCACAGCCGATGCCCGATGCTGATCGACGTAGGTCGGCAGCCGGAAGGTCCGTATGAATCGGCCTTCGGGAATTTCCTGCATATGAAAAGTCCGTTGCGAGGCCGCCTCTTGTTCGCGCTGACCTCTGACGGTGAGGACTTGGTTGTCTACCTCAAGCGTAATGTCTTTGGGCTCCCAACCAGGTACGGCCATTTGGACATAGAACCCATTGTCGTCTTCCCAGGCATTACAGGCCGGCATCCAGCTACGGTCAGCCGTGTCTATCGCACGCCACGCGTCCTCGAACATGCGGTCAATCTGACGATTGAAAGCCTCGGAGCCAATGGTCGAAATGACTGCAGGCAAATAGGTGCTCATGACTCTCCCTCCTCCTCTCTGCGAGAGCGTTGTTAAAGGGTTGTGATGGTCTGGTTGGAGGGCAGGCCGGACCGGGGACGGGCGAACGCCGCCGCCGCTACTCCTCCAGTGTCGGGCCTGGCACCGATCCAACTGGTCTCGTATCAGCAACGAGCAAGGAGATAAATTGCTGGAGGCGGAAGTCAAGAGGGACGGAGGCAAGTTAAGTCTGGGGGACGTCTTCTCCGATCGCCCGTTTCCCACCCACCAGAAACAGACAGACAAGTCCAAGTCCGATCCACACCAGCTCGCGAAATCGCCGAAGAAGCGCAAACGTGATCCCCGTCACTTCACTGTAGCCGAAGGCTGTGACGAGGAACAAATTCCCCGCATCCTGTGCGCCGAGGCTGCCGGGGATGAAGAATGATCCGCCCTTGATGAAGACCGATAAGGCCCCGATTGCGATGGCCGACGACCACGTCGCCTGCTGGCCGAGACATAGGATCATGACGAAGACTTCCACTGCTTCGGCCAGCCACCCCAACAGAAACGACAGCGTCGAAACGACAAATCCCCAGCGGTTCTGCGAATAGAACGCCTCGATCGTGCTGTCGAGCTCGCGTAGTTTTTCTTCGCGCGATTCCAGGAACGCAATGCGGAAGCCCAATTGCCTCAGCAGACCCAGGATTCCCGAAAACATGCCGTACCGCTGGATCATGATGAAGGCCCCGACGCCGAAGAGTAGCAGACCCACGCTTACCACTCCCGCCATGATCGTCTGTCCGGCCGATCCCTGCGCACCGAGCAGCCAGAATCCCACGGCCATCCCGGACAAGATGAACAGAATCTGTGCAATAGTCATCGTCGTTTTGGCGGTCACGACCGACGCCATTCCCTCCACCATGGGAATGCCGTGCCGCTTGAGCATGATCGCCTTCAGCGGCTCGCCGCCGACATAGGCGGTCGGTGTGGTCATGTTCACCACCTCGCCCGCCGTGCGAATCGCCCAGAGCCGCCAGAATGTCAATTTGTCCGCCCAGGTCCCGAGTGTGACTCGCCAGCCGTACGCTTCGAGCACATACATTACCAGGGATGGCAACAATACCGTGAGAAGGGCAACGGGGCCGAGCTGCGCCACGGCTTGATAGATCCGGGCGATACCGATGTTCCAGATGAGGAGTGAGAGAGTCAGAGCCCCGAGGACGAGCAGGGCGAGCTTAAGCACGGGCACGCGCCGTCGGGCGAAGCACCCACAGCATCAAAAGCCAGAAGAACGTGGATCCCAAGGCGGCCAGCCACAAAAACCAATTAAGCTTGTCTAACAAGGCGAACACCAGCACCACCACGGAAAAATCTCGACTGGCGACATTCTTCAGGATGAAGTCGGACCAGGCCGCCTGCTTGGGCGAACTCCACCCGGTCGTGGCGCCGATTCGTTGCGCTTTGGTAACCAGCCAGAACGACATGCCGTTGCCGAATACCGCAGCTGCGCCAAGTACAGGCGGAATCCAATCGCCCTCCGTCCCGGCTTGCCGCAGATAGCTCCCACAGGCAATCCCAACGAAGATCGCGATATGCACGGCGTTGTCCATCGCGATATCGAGCCAGGCTCCAAACGGCGATTCGGTGAACGTGAGACGCGCGACCTCTCCGTCGCAGCAGTCGATCACCGCCGCCAACTGGAAGAGCAGGGCGGCGATGACGCCGGCCTGATAGGTGCCCCACCCAAATCCGACGGCGGCCAAAAGACCTACTGCCGTCGCCACCATCGTAATTGTGTTCGGCGAACATTTGAGCCGGAGGAAGACCTGCGTCAGGAGACGCGACAAGATGCGATTGAAATAGCGATCGACGAAGCCTTCCGCTTCCCCCTTCAACGAGCGGAACAACGTACGCTCGGCCAACCCTGCGCTCGCCTGATCCCAGACATCTCGATACCACACACCGGCGGTGGAGGCCGCCGCGACGACTCGCACCCGGCCCTCGGCCGCAGCACGCTCGAGCCAACGCCTCACCGGAATCGCGCCGGACGATTCATACGCGGCTCCGGCACCCAAGGTTCCCGGAGCGGCGGCCGGCGTGAGAATCGCGGCAGGTAGGACCACCATGTCGGCCGCTACCTGATGGCTCTCGTATCCGGTTTGATTATGGAAGCTCACCAGACGCCCCTGCTGAAGCGCCACTGCAGGGTTTCGCCGCCCCATGGCCGGCTCTCCTTGTCCCGATTGGCGCGTCACGACCAACGCTTCACCGTCCCGCACATGCTGCCGCAGATGCTCGATCAGCGTCTTGGAGAACACCGACTGAACCCCCGCGATCAGACAGAAGCCGCGGACTTCGGCGGCCAGCGACTCCCATGTTCGGGGATCGTCAAGGGGAAACTCGCGCACAGGCATCCACCGCACCGGGATGGTTACACGCGCCCCCCGAGCCAGGGTCTGCTTCAGCAGCTCTTCCTCCGAACCGACCAGGACGATGAGCTGCCGGATGCCTGCTCGTTGGAGCGTCAACACGGCACGCTGGAAAAGGCTCAGGCCGCCGACCTTGGTCAGCGGACCGACCTCGCTGAGACCCCGTCCGATCCGCTCGCCGAAGAGGCCAGTTCCCGGCAGCAAGATCGCCGTCGACAAGCCTTGCAGTTCCGCTCCGCGCTCGAGGGTGCTTTCACTCATACTAGAACCGACTCATCGAACTCGTGACTTGTCATTCGCCTCGATGGATGGCCGCCCATTATAGTTTCGGCAAAATTTCCCGCTCCGCCCGTTCGACGTCCTCGGGAAAATCGATTTCCGTCCAAGGCAACCCACCGATCTTTTCATGCCCGACCTTGACGTCTCGAAAATATTGCAGCAGTCCGTCCTCATATTCCATATCCCATTGACCGCGATCAACGTGACTTTTGATGGACGCAACCACATGCGCCGTGTCGGCTCGCCCGACCTTCAGAAATCCCACGCCTTCACCTGCGACATCGTACCGCGCCGGCATTTTCTTGCTCAAGGCGATCACCCGCCCGCCCTCCACCACCACCATACATTCCTCGCCTTGCTGTCTCACGGTTTCATCCATGAGCAGGCAATTACCGTGCGGGGACTCCACCAGGCGACGGAGAATCTCACGGTGAAACAAGACATCGGCGTCCATGATGATGGTGTCGTCGGACAGCGCCGATCGTGCGATCCACAGCGATGAGATGCTGCCTCGATGAAACTGTTCATTGACGAGGTAGGCAACGTCGACCCCGCTGAGCCCGGCACCCACGGCGGCGCGAATCATCTCCTGCTTGTACCCGACGACAAGGGTGGCCTGCCTCACACGGAGCGCCGCCAAGGCCTCAAGGTATCGCGCGATCAGAGTTTTGCCTCCGATCTCGATCAGACACTTCGGCTTGTGTTGCGTAATGGGCCAGAGTCGCTTACCGATCCCGGCGGCTAGGACGACCGCTTTCATGAATGAACTGTGGCGCTCTCGAGGACTTGTTCGAAGGCGGCAAGGAAGCTTTCTATCTGTTGCGCCGACAAAGCCCCCATGTTCGCGATCCGGAAGATCTTTGCTTCCAATTGACCCTGACCGGCATAGATCACGAAGCCTTTCTCCTTCAGGCGGTCGTGCAGAGCCGCGTAACCGAGACCGGATGGAAGGTGAAACGCCGTAATGGTGTTGGACAGCGAATCGGCCGGCAGCAGCGTCTTGACGCCCAACTGCGCCAGGCGTTCTCGGATGCGGGTCGAGGCTTTTTTGTAACGTGCGATGCGGTTCGCGACCCCTTCCTCCAGCAGCTCGTTCAAGGCTTCTTCGAATGCATAATAAATCTGCACCGCCGGTGTGAAGGGAATGGTTCCGCGCCCCTGGTCGTCGATGTAGTGCGTCAGATGAAGGTACCAGGATCGCTTCGGGTAGCCGCGCATCCGCTCGAGGAAGCCCTTGCGGACAAGGACGAAGGACACGCCGGGAAAGCCCTGGATACACTTACCGGCCGTGCCTGCCGCCATGTAGATGTGAGAGCCCGCGATATCCACCGGTTCGCCGCCCAACCCGCTCACCGAGTCCATGACGAACACCCGATTCTGGCTGTCGACCACATCCGCAATGTCCTTCACGGGATTGATGAGGCCGGTCGTCGTTTCGTGATGAACCATCGCGACCGCATGGACTTCGGGGTGTTGGCGCAAGGCCAGGCGGAGACGCTCAGGGTCCGGCCGGACATGCCAATCCATTTTCAATTCCGATACGCCCAAGCGGTGGAGGCCGATCATGTTGGAGATACGCTCGCCATAGACACCGTTGTTGATCACGAGCATACGCTTGCCGGTCGGAAGACATGACATGATGGCGGATTCGACCGCTGCGGTGCCCGACCCGCTGAGCACCACCGCTACATAGTCGGATTCGGCCCCAGGCACGAAGGCCTTCAGCAGTTTATCCTGGATCCGGTGTAGAAGCTCGACGAATTCGGATTCCCGATGGCAGATGTCGGGCCGCAGCAGGGCCTGCCGCACTCGCTCGGACACGTTGACCGGACCAGGATTCAATAAGATCACTACGCACCTCCGTCACTACGTGAATCAAACGCTACTCGTGCCAGCCTGCTTCTTCTATCGAAATCGTTGCGCTACACCATTGACGGATCGACGTCGACGTCGGAGGCTATTCAATGGCTTTCATGAATCGAGCTGTGATGTCGGGCGGATCGAGCACGATGCGGCCGGCGTCCTCGACGAACTCGTTCACTTTGACCAGCAACATGCTGGGCCCCTCTTTTTTCAGCATGTCTTTGAACTCATACACCAAATCGTCCCGATCTTTGACACGTTCCACATTGGCGTAACCGGCGGCCTTGGCCACCTTCTCCAGCGGCACGACATTCGAGATGGTGGGCTGATTGCCCGTCGTGCCGTACACTTCGTTATCGAACACCACGTGGATGAAGTTTTTGGGCTTCAAGGCGGCGACCGTCGCCAACGTGCCCATTGCCATCAGCACGTTGCCGTCACCGTCGAACACGACGACCTGTTTCTTGGGTTTCGCGAGGGCCACGCCCAAGGCGATCGCGGGGGCATTGCCCATGGAACCGATCATATAGAAATGCGTGGGGCGATCGGCAATCTTCTGGGCCTCGCGGGAAGGAAACCCGTTGCATATGATCACCGGCTGATCCGTCAACAGTTCCAACAGCGCAGCCATCGCCTGCGCCCGACTTTGCATCGTCCCTTCTTCAGGCCTCATCGCGTGTCCTTGTTCGTCGCACTCGGCATACTCGACTGATTATTCGTGGACGTAGCAGACGGTTATCTCGAGACGGTCCATCGCTGACGGTCGACCGATTCCGATTACGGATGCAGCGCCCTCACGACGCCCTTTTTGATCAACAGCGCGACGGGGGTGCGCTGCTTCATAAAGGTCTGACTCACCCACTTCAGGTCCTCCATCATCGTCTGCTCTCCCAGCGTCCGATGAGGAATCTTCATGGTATCCAATAGTTGAGGCATTGTCTCGCCCATCACCAAATGCTCCGGCGCATCCTTCCCCTGGAACCCTCGCCAGGATACCAAGAGAATGCAAGGTTGCCGATAAATCACGTTCAGCGAAATCAAGGCGTTGAGCGAAGTGCCCAAGCCGGAATTTTGCATCAGGACGGCGGGAATCATTCCCCCCATGTAGGCGCCCGCTGCCATCGCCACGGCTTCGTCCTCTCGCACTGCAGGCGTGTAGAGCCGGCGCGTCATCAGCTCTTCGATGATGCCGCCCAAGATGGAGTCCGGAACCCCGGTGAAGAAGTTCACCCCCATCTGCTGGAGGGCCTCGACAAACACGTCGCTTTCAATCATGGTTTTCGACTCGAGCTTCGTCGTGAGCATGCGGCACGCAAGAGGGCGCATTATAGCCAAGCAACCTCACCATTCTCAAGAATTCCGAGCCGAGTTGCCGTCGTCGGCGCAGCCATGCTAGCGTGGCGACAACGTTCCATATCCGATATGCTCGCGGCGGGGCCCAAAAACCGAAATCAATGTGACGGATGAGGCGAATCCGGACCTGGACTCATCGTTATAGAGAGCCGGACGCTCTCACCTCCTCTTCATGACAGCATTACGGATACAGGCGACTAAAACCTCCCGAAGCAACAGCGCAGGAGCGGCATCATTCGGGCTGTGCGGTCTGTTGCTGATGTTGACTCTCGCTTCCACGGGGGCCTGGGCCGTGCCCATGACGAACGATCCCAACGGCTTCGAGGGCATTCCCTGGGGAGCCGCCTTCGGCGAGTCGGATACATTCAAAAAGGTCGAGGATACCGGTCGGCTCAGCAGCTTCGAGCTCAAGTCGGATGCCCCGCTGCTGGGCGCAGCGAAAGTGGAGTCCATGCGGTTCATGACGATCGAGGGTCAATTCGCCCGGGTGACGGTGCGGTACCGCGGGAAGGACGTCCATGAGCAGATACTGGATTATCTGCAAACGAAGTATGGTCCGCTCGACCGGACCCCGGGACAAATCGCTTCCGGGGTCGTGAAATTCCTCTCCTGGCAGGGATTTAACAGCGAAATCACTCTACGGTTCGATACGCGCACCGACCAAGGCATCATTTTTTTTGAAAGCCAGTCTCTGCGCTCGAAACTGTCGGACGGCAACTCCGCGACTGTCTTCTAACGGAATCCCTCTACGCCCCTTAGCCGTCACGAGCGCGCGGGGCCGGCCGCCTTGTCTTCTTGGAGACGAGCATGATAGCCTGCCGGTGAGTGATCACTCACTCACCCGTGGAATCTTCGTAGGATGGTTCGATGAGGGCAACGGTCTCTGCTTCCCGCCCGTCCAACAACGGACGTCAGGCCAGCCTCATATCGGCAGCAGCCGCTCTCTTCGCAGCCAAGGGATTCAAGGGCACGACGACCAAGGAAATTGCGAAGGCCGCCGGCGTGAGCGAGGCTTTGGTCTTCAAGTACTTTCCCACCAAGCATGCCCTGTACGCCGCCATTCTTGCCGAGAAAGCGCCACTGAGCGAACTGGTCGGTGCCATCGAAGAGGTCGCGCGCAAGCGGAACGATCATCGAGTCTTTACGCTGATCGCGAGCTATCGCATCCGTCCCGGCGCAGACCCCACGATGCTACGGTTGCTGTTGTTCAGCGCGCTCGAGGGCCATGAGCTTGCCGACATGTTCTTCGGCAAGCAGCATCGGGTCTTCTATGACTACCTGGCGAGCTACATCCGCACGCGCATCGAGGAAGGGGCGTTTCGCCGGATGGACCCGCTGTTGGCGGCGCGCGCCTTCATCGGCATGGTGGTTCACCATCGGCTGTTGCACGAGATCTTCGAGGTGCCAATGCACTGCTCGCACGAAGAGACCGTCGCCGCCTACGTCGACCTGTTTCTCAACGGGTTGCGCAGGTCAAAGCCGCAACTTTCTCGGAGACCCTCTCGTGGCCGCTAATCCAATTCGGCGACACCCCATCGTAACTTTGGGCGTGATCCTGCTCTTTGCCGTCATGGCGCTGGTCGTCTTCCGACTCAGCAGCGGAGCCAAAACCGATGCGCGCAAAGGGCGCGTCATCACGGTGGGCACCCTGTCACCCATCCGGCAGGATTTGGAGGTGCGGTTGACCTATACGGCCGACCTCATCCCAAACCAACTCGTCAACGTCTTTTCCCGCGTCGACGGATATATCGGCAAGATCTATGTCGACAAAGGGGATCTGGTGAAAGCGAACCAGTTGCTCGTGGAGATCGATCACACGGATTTCGTACATGCGGTCAATCAAGCCAAAGCCAATCTGGTCTCGGCCAAGGCGAAGGTGGTGCAGCAGGATGCGGCGGTGCGTAATGCCAAGCTCACGCTTGATCGCATGCAGGCTCTGATCAAGGATCAGTTCGTCTCTCAACAGGATTTGGACAACGCGCAGGTGAACTACGACGCCGCCCTGGCGTTGATGGATTCGTTGCGGGCACAGGTCCGCCAAATGGAGGTGGCGCTTGCTCAGGCCGAAACCAATCTGGCCTATTCGTATATCCGCGCCCCGTTCGCCGGCTTTATTGCGGAGCGCAATCTCGATCCCGGCGCCTACGTCAGCGGCACGACGGCCAGCACCTCGACCCTTTCGCGCGGGATTCTGAGCCTGCATGACGTCGACACGATCCGCACACTGATCGAGGTGGTCGAAAAGGACGTGCCGCTGGTGAAGCTGGGACAGCGCGCTGAAGTCCGCGCGGAAGCGTATCCGAACGAAACTTTCGACGGCACCGTGACTCGCATCGTTCAAGCGCTGAACCGTGCCACCCGCACCATGACCGTCGAAGTCGACTTGCCCAATAGGGATCACCGGCTGAAAGGCGGCATGTTTGCGCGCGTCGAGCTCCTGGTCGACAAGCATCCTCTGGCGGTTCAGATTCCGTTGGATGCGGTGAGCCGGCTGGAAGAATTTCAGTACGTGTACATCATTCAGGACGGAAAGGCGCACCAAGTGCCGGTTGAACTCGGAATCCGGGTCGAAAACCGGGTCGAAGTGCTCAACGGTCTGACCGGGAACGAACAGCTCATCGTCGCCGGGAAAGACCTCGTGAGCGAGGGGACGCCGGTCCAAGCCAAACCTTTGTAGATACTATGACCGGGCGATTGGCCGAATCGCCAAATTCTTCCATATGTGGCTGACCCTCCTGGCGCTTCGTAACCGTATCGGTATCCTCATGTTGTCCCTCGCGATGGTGGTGCTGGGCGCCACTTCGCTGGAACGCCTTCCGGTCGATCTCTTTCCCAACATCCAGGTTCCGGTCGCCTTCGTCGGTGTCATCTATAAGGGCGCCCCACCGCTGGATATCGAGCAAAGCGTCGTGTACCCGATCGAAAAAGCCGTCAGTTCGGCCTCCAACGTCGAACACGTCGAGTCCTTTGCCAAGCAGGGCATCGGAGCGGTCCAGGTCTGGTTCAATTGGGGCGCGGACATCAACGTCGGTCAAATGGAAGTGATGCAGCGCATCACGCAGATCCAGGCGAACCTCCCCCCCGGCAGTCTGCAGCCGTTCATCGTCAAATTCGACGTCTCCAACATCCCGGTCGCGTTCGTCACCGTGTCGGCCGACGATCTCGACGAGCGGGCCCTTTACGATCTGGCCTACAATACGATCGCCCCCCAGATCGAACAGATCGCCAATGTCGCAGCCGCCACCGTCGAGGGGGGGAAAGTTCGTCAAATCAACATCAGCCTCGATCCGGCCCTCCTGCAGGCGCGGGGACTGTCCATCCTCGACGTGGTGAAATCCGTCAAAGCCGCCAACCTTATTCTCCCTTCCGGCGACATCAAGGCCGGGAACCTCGACTACAACGTCTTTACGAACACACAATTCAAAACCGTCGAACCGATTGCCGACGTGGTCGTCAAGATCGATGCACGCGGGAATCCGGTCCGAATCCGCGATCTCGGCGTCCTATCCGACTCCTCGGATATTCAAACCAATATCGTGCGGACCGACGGCAAGCGTTCCGTGTATCTACGCGTGAACAAACAGCCGATTGCCAATACGGTCGAGGTGGTGGACGGGCTTCGGCGGGCGTTGCCCAAAATGATCGGCATCCCTCCCGGCGTACAACTCGGCATTTCATTCGATCAATCCGTCTACATCCGCCAGTCCATCCAAAACCTGGTCGAGCAGGCCCTGCACGGCTCGCTGCTGGCCGCCGCAGTCATCCTCCTGTTTCTCCGGAATGTGACCAGCACGCTGATCATCTCGGTCGCCATCCC
>DASTLA010000104.1:0-18395 GCA_035715525.1 Nitrospiraceae bacterium | reverse complement strand
TGCCCGCATGACACGCGGTTGGGAGGGACACCGAGCAGCAATCTACGCCATCTTCGGTTTCCTCATGGTGATTTTCTGTTTTTGGGGGGTGAATTTTCTGTTGTCCGGCTTGCACGCCTATGCCTAAGGGTGTGGAACGATGGCTCGAGCCGACGTCTTATCTTTGGGTCGCATCCATTTAGACGAATCCAATTATGATCGAGCAGAACCTTAGCGCAGCGTCTTCGGGTCGTGCGCGAACCGGGCCATCGAAGGTCCTGGTGATCTCGGCCGCGATCGTCATTCTAGGTGTCATGTTCCTTGTCGTATGGTTTCAAAGCTCCAAATACGAACCGCTCGCCGTTGGTAGGCAGGCTCCTGATTTTGTTCTCACGGATCTCAATGACAAGCCATATCGTTTGAGCGATTTCCGCGGAAAAGTGGTCTTCCTGAATTTTTGGGCAACGTGGTGCAAGCCGTGCAAAGAAGAAATGCCTTCGATGGAGATTTTGTATAAGAATTTTGAGAAGGATGGGTTGGTTATTCTGGCCGTGAGTATCGACCGAGTGACCACGACCAAGGATATTTCGCCGTTCGTCAAGGCTCTGAATTTGACATTTCCAGTGCTCGTTGATTCCTGGGGAAAGACCGACAAACCCTATAAGCGGATGGGAGTCCCTGAGACATTCTTGGTCGACCAGCAGGGTGTCATTCGGGAAATTGTTATCGGCCCTCGGGACTGGACGAGACTGGACAGTCTTAAGGTGCTCATGCAACTGCTGAAGCCAGGCGAAAAAGCCGCTCAAAACGCCCTGCCCTCGATCCCGTCCGCGTTATAGGAGTCAATCGTGAAGCGGGTTCCGACTTCATCTGTACTATTCGCGGCGTGCTGTCTCGGCGCGCTCGCGGCTCATACCGTCTCTGCTGTACCGCCGACAGGGGTCCGTGCTGTTCGCACGGCGGAGACCATTCCCCAGGTGAACGAAGAAGCCCCGAATTTTCTGCTGAAAGACTCAGAAGGGTTCAATGTCACGCTGGATCAGTTTCGTGGCAAAGTGGTACTGCTGAATTTCTGGGCCACATGGTGTGGCCCCTGCAAAGTCGAAATGCCGGCAATGGAACGACTGTATCGATCCTTCAGCAGGAAAGAGTTCGAGATCTTAGCGGTTTCCACCGATGCGCAAGGTGCGGCAATTACTCGTCCTTTCCAGCAAGAGGTCGGGTTCACATTTCCCGTGCTTCATGATTCCGATTTTCGCATCGGATTGCGGTATGGTGCCCGGCAGCTTCCCATGACGTTCCTCATCGACAAGAAGGGCATCATCCGTAAGCGCATTCCCGGCGCGCGGGATTGGAGCACCCCCGAGGGACGTCGCCTCGTCGAAATGTTATTGCGGGAATCATGACGATGGATGCCATGCCATCCATTTCGTTGGTTGCTGCCTTTTCCGCCGGGCTGCTTTCGTTCGTCTCACCCTGCGTCCTGCCGTTGGTACCTTCCTACATCTCCTATATCACGGGTCTCTCGGTGGAACAGTTGACGGACGTGTCCGAGCGTTCGCGATTCCGGAAAGCGATCATTGTGAACTCGCTTCTGTTTATTGCGGGATTCTCAACAGTGTTCGTGGCCTTCGGGGCATCGGCAAGCTTGATCGGACAAGCCTTGATCACGTACCAGGACCATTTGCGCCGCATCGGTGGACTCATCGTCATCGTGTTTGGGCTTTATTTGTTGGGCATTCTTAATCTCAACTTTTTGAAGATGGAGCACCGCTATCAGTTCCGTAATCGGCCTGCCGGATTTCTAGGCTCGTTCCTGATTGGTATCGCATTTGCGGCCGGATGGACCCCCTGTGTCGGGCCGGTCCTTGGCACCATTCTACTCTATGCCAGCACGACGGAATCCCTTCTGAGCGGGGTTGTTCTACTAACTTCATACTCACTCGGTCTAGCGCTGCCGCTGTTCCTGACCGCGCTTGGGGTTGACCGATTCCTCAGCTACTTTAAGGAAGTGCGTGCGTACTTATGGGGAGTGTCCACCGTGAGCGGGGTCTTGTTGGTCGTCGTGGGCGTGATGATCTATGCCAATACCCTCACCACGATCACGAGCTTTCTTGAACGATATGGAATCGGGTGGTATCTGGGACAGTAGATCCCTTGCGGGCATCGGATGGTGTCTAACAGGGGACCACGGCGTTGTGGTCCACTCCTCGGCAGCGATATAAGGCATTCCCTCACAACACTCCGGTCTCCCATGATCTCCGGCGCGGTGCCGTATTGGATCTCGAAAGGATATGCTACGTGTCTTCGATCGCGAGATATGATGTCGCTGTGGTCGGCATGGGGCCGGGCGGCTCCGTCGCTGCAGCCGAGCTTAGCCGGGCGGGGCTCAGCGTCATTGGCTTCGACAAAGAGCGCCATCCGCGATACAAGGTATGCGGAGGCGGTCTCTCCGCTCGCATCACTCACATCCTGGACATCGACCTGGGCGCTGTAGTCGAGCAGACCATCTACGGGGTTCAATTCTCCTACAGAGGTAAGAATTCCCTTCTCATCGAATCTCCCTCTCCCATCGCCTACATGGTCATGCGGGATCGACTCGACCTATACCTCGGCCAGACCGCCCAGAGTGCCGGCGCGGATATTCGCTATGGAGAGGGAGTGGTGGCGCTTACTCAGGATGAAGCAGGAGTGGACGTCACCACCACCATCGGACGGTATCGAGCCGGCGTCGTAGTGGGAGCCGACGGCGCAAATAGCCTCGTGGCTCGGCAGCTATTTCCGGAACGTCCCATACATCGAGTGCCCGCTCTGGAGAGTGAAGTCATTGTCGGCAACGCCGGAGGGCTCGATATCAGCACCATTCTCGTCGACGTCGGCGCGGCGTCGCAGGGCTATGGCTGGATCTTTCCGAAGCAGGGACGATTGTCCGTCGGAGTAGGTGAGTTCAGATTGAAGTCCCAGCGGTTGAGGGCTTCGTTCGATCAATTCGTACAGGCACATCCTCGGTTGGCCGAATGGACTGTGCCGCGGCCAGCAGGTCATCCCATTCCGGTATTTGTGAATGAGGGAGATGGGGACAAGGCCGCGAGAATCAATCTTGTGAATGGGCGGGTATTGCTCGTCGGGGATGCCGGGCATTTGGTAGATCCGCTCTTCGGCGAGGGCATTTACTATGCGGTGCGATCGGGGCAATTGGCGGCTCGTGCGATCCGTCACTGCTTGACGAATACCACCGGACTCTTGGCGGACTACAATGCGGATGTGGAACGGGAAATCGTACCGGATTTCAAAGTTACTGCCCGGATCGCCCGCGTCGTGTATGGATTCCCATACCTGTGCTTTAAATTGTTGGGTCGATACAAGCCCGTGGTCCAGGGTTATTTTGAAGTACTCCAGGGCCGTACCACCGCGGAGCGCTTCCTGGATGAGACAAAGGGAAGGATCAAAGCATCCGTGAGCGAATTGCTGCTGGAGGCCCTATATCTCCGTTGAGGTGGCTCAACACCAGGAGCCAAGACGGCAAGAAACGAAAGGCTGGCGGATCGACAATGAGGGAGTCCCCGGCAAGGCCGCAGCAGCCGACCGGGTGGAAGGTGCCGGCAGAGAAGGGCTGGCGATGGATGCAAGTAAATTGGTATCCGCTGTTCCATCGACGTCAGGTTCCTCTTTTTTGGCCACGGCGGCCGAAACTGCCGGTGCAGTTTTCTGAAGCTTAGCCAGTAACTTCTCGCCGTCCCGTGCCACGTCGCTCTCAGGATATTTTTCCGCCAGGAGCGTAAGCTTTTCAGCCGCCCAATCGTCTGCACCCATTTCCTTGTAACTCAACGCGAGATAGTACAGGGCATCCGGCGCTACCTTTTTATCCGCATAGTCTTTCATGACTTGATCGAAGCGATGGGCAGCCGCCAAGTAGGAGGCGCGGCGGTAATAAAATTGTCCTACGAAGAGGTGCGTCTGGGCCAGCCAGTCGTGGCATTCATCGATACGCTGTTGCGCTTGCGCCTCGTACTTGCTGCCGGGGAATTCGCGGCGAAGCTTCTCGAACGCTCCGATGGCTTTCTGGACCGGATCAGGATCACGATCGATCGATTTGGCCATCTTGAGGTGACTCTCACCCAAGCGGAATTGAGCATAAGAGGCGAGCTGGTGGGACCGATGCAGCTCAAGGAAATGCTGAAACTCGACGATGGCCTCGGCGAATTCTTCCTTTTCGAAAAAGGCTTCGCCCCGCTTCATGATCACATTCGGATCATAATTTTTTTCGATCGTATCGCCGAGAAATATCTGCTCATCGGTTCCGCTTACCGGCTTGCCTGACGCGGTTTTAGATTTGCTGGAACAGCCTGAGGTCATCCAGAGACTCACGGCCAGGCCCACGCACACACATAACACCCTCGACTGCGACTGCATCCAAATCCTCCCGGTCATTCGAGCGCTGCCCACATTAGCTAACTGCTCAAATTTCTAGCAAACTTCCCTTTAAAAAGCAATGAAACTCACAACTGAGGTTGACCCTCTTGGGGCTCGGACCTATAATCGCGCCGCGCTGTTTCTAGTGGAGGATTGGTGATCTTAGAATGAGAGCGCGGTCATGCTTGTAACCCGGTGCGAGACCCTGCCTGCGAGCCACTCCACCACTCCATGAGCGAGGCATTTACTTGGTGAAGCAGAGCCGCATCATTGGAACAGGCTCGTATCTGCCTCCTCGTGTCGTCACGAACGACGAAATCGGGCATATGCTCGGCTTGGCAGACGATGAGATCTATGATCTGACCGGAATTCGCTCGCGGCATTGGGTGGATCCAGGAGTAGCGACGTCGGATTTAGCGGTAGAGGCGGCCCGTCGAGCCTGTGTAGCCGGGGGCATGCCTCCCGATTTCGTGGAGGCCATTCTGGTCTCCACGACCTCTCCCGATATGCCGTTTCCTTCGACGGCCTGTCATGTCCAGCGGGCGCTGGGGTTGAAGTCTATTCCTGCCTTCGATGTCGCGGCGTCCTGCTCCGGATTCTTGTATGGACTCTCGATGGCTGATGCCATGATCCGAGGAGGACGATTCCGGTCCATCTTGGTCATTGCTGCGGAGATCAAATCGCGGTCGCTCGATCCGACGGATAAAGAAACCGCCCTTCTATTCGGCGATGGAGCAGGGGCGGCCCTGGTGGTGCGGGACGAAACGGAAGGACCCGGGGCGCCGGGGATCCTAGGCATCCGTCTGTATTCCGGAGGGGCGGGGCACGATATGATCAAGGTGCCTGCCGGAGGATCGCGACGGCCAACGTCAGCCGAAACCCTCGCCGGGAATGAACATGTACTGCGGATGAAGGGAAGCGCCGTCTTCCGGGCGGCGATCCGGAGGCTGGAAAACGCGATCATCGAACAATTGAAGGAATTCGGCTTCTCGACACAGGACCTCGCACAGGTCATCGCACATCAAGCCAACGCGCGCATTCTTGCACAGTTGAGCCGCCGTCTCGGATTACCGAAGCAAGCTCTCTACACGGTCATCGAGCGATACGGGAATACATCCTCGGCATCACTTCCGATTGCGCTGGATGTAGCCGTCCGAGAAAATCGGCTCAACCGGGGCGATGTGGTGCTGCTCGGCGCATTCGGCGGCGGATTGACGTGGGCCACAGGTCTGATGCGATGGTAATGAGCGGATGGGAAATGCCGGTTCGGCGTAACATGGCTGTAACGTGCGTCCGGTACCACAATTCTCAGGAGTGAAGGGATGATGTTTGGCCTCATACCACGAGAAGAAGCATTCTTTGACCTGTTCAAGAATGCAGCGCACAACATGATCGAAGGCAGCCGTCTGCTCAAAGACATGATGGAAGATTTTCGGGATCCGGTCGAAAAAGCGAAGCGGATCAAAGAAGTGGAGCATGTGGGAGACGGCATTACTCACGAAATCGCGCGAAAACTCAATCAGACCTTTATCACGCCAATCGATCGAGAGGATATCCACGATCTCGCGAGCGCATTGGATGACATCCTGGACGTAGTGGAAGCCATCGCCGATCGGTTCGTTCTCTATAAGGTGACGGCGCCGACCGAACCGGCCATCAAACTGTCGAACGTCCTGTATCAGGCCGCGGTGGAGGTAGGCGCGACGGTCGATTTGCTGGGGAAGTCGCATCCCGACGTGACCGAATGCAGCGTCCGCGTCAACAGCCTCGAGAATGAAGCCGACCGGATTTCCCGGGACGCGATTTCCGCCCTCTTCGAAAGGGTGACGGACCCGATCGCCGTGATCAAATGGAAAGAAATCTACGAGAACTTCGAAACCGGCACGGATCGGTGCGAGGACGTTGCGAACATTCTGGAACGTATTGCCCTCAAACACACGTAACGAAGACGGGTCCCAAGCGACCTTATCCCCGAGATTCCCCGGAGAATAGGATTAGGCTTTCATGGCTGAATTGAGCGGGCTGCTCCTGTTCGTGGTGATCCTTGCCCTGTTGTTCGATTTCTCCAATGGTTGGCATGACAGTGCGAACGCCATCGCGACGGTCGTCTCGACGCGCGTCGTCAGTCCGGCGACCGCGGTGATCGTGGCCGGCGGACTCAACATAGCAGGGGCCTTCATGTCGACGGCCGTGGCTAAAATGGTGGGAAGCGGCATCGTCGATCCCCAGACGGTGACGCAGGGAGTGGTGGCATCGGCGCTGGCCGGCGCGATCGTGTGGAATTTCATCACACTGCTGTTGGGATTACCGACGAGTTCTTCTCACGCTCTCATCGGAGGACTCGTGGGCGCCTCGCTTGCGCATGGAGGGTTGGCGACGGTCAAGTTCTCCGGTCTTCGATCAGTGCTGGAGGCGATGGTCCTGTCGCCGTTCTTTGGATTTGCCATGGGACTCATCTTGATGATCGCGCTCAGCCGGATGTTTTTTCGAGTCCGTCGGGCCACCGCCCTGCGTCTCTTTTCGAGACTCCAGCTGGTCTCAGCCAGCTTCATGGCTTTCAGCCATGGTGCCAATGACGCGCAAAAAGCCATGGGCATCATTACGCTCGCGCTGGTGTCAGCAGGAGCAATTCCGGTCGCAGAAGTCCCAACCTGGGTGATCGGCTCTTGCGCGCTCGCGATGGGCCTGGGCACAGCTGTAGGAGGTTGGCGAATCGTGAGAACGCTCGGCATGCGGATTGCCAAGCTCGAACCGGTCCATGGCTTCGCCGCCGAGACGGGTGCGGCTGCCGTGCTGCTCATGACGGCTCATATCGGTTTGCCGGTCAGCACGACGCATACGATTACCTCGTCGGTCATGGGAGTCGGCGCGGTGAAACGGTTGTCGGCTGTGCGATGGGGTGTGACGACCAGAATTCTGTCGGCGTGGGTGTTCACGTTGCCGGGCGCGGCCCTATTGGCCACCGGAATCTACTTCATCGCGTCAAAGTTGGGCTCGTCGTAGCCGGACTGATCGGAAGTCGAACGACGAACCGGCTCCCGCGGGGAACGTTCGCCTCTACCCAAACGTGCCCACCATGGGCTTCGACTATGTGCTTCACAATCGCCAGCCCCAGCCCTGTCCCGCCGAGCTCACGTGAGCGCGCCTTGTCCACCCGATAGAACCTCTCGAACACGCGCGGGCGGTCTGTTTCCGGAATCCCGATCCCCGAATCGGCAACAAACACGTCAATCGTGCCGGCTTCTTGATGACGAGGCCCATCGCCGGGCTTGCAAATCCCCACGAGAATTCGTCCGTGATCGGGGGTGTATTTGACCGCATTGTCCAAGAGGTTGATGAACACCTGGACCAGCCGCTCTTCATCGCCGTCCACGAGCGGCATGTCGTCCGTGAGGGAGAGGGTGATTGCGTGTTGTTTCTTGTCGGCCAGGGGCTTGATGACGGCCACGGTTCGTTCCAACAGAGCACGCAGATCGACCGCCTCCTGCCGGAAGTGAAGTTGGCCGGATTCGATCTGCGAGAGCTGTAGGAGGTCGTCCAGAATGAGATTCAGACGATTGCTCTGTTTCATGATGATTTCGAGAAACGCAGAGGCGGTATCCGGGTCGTTGATGCCGCCATCCATCAGCGCCTCGACATATCCTTTGATGGAAGTGAGCGGCGTACGCAGCTCATGGGACACGTTGGCGACGAAGTCCTTTCGGATTTTTTCCAGCCGCCGCAGCTCTGTAATATCGTGGAACACGAACACGGCATAAGTTTCTTGCTCGCGGCTCCCGCCGGCGACGGAAGCTTCGACCCGGAGGCACCGGCCGCTCGGCGAGAGAATGATCTCACCACCTTGGCCCGTGCGGGTGCGGAGCACGGAAGAGACGAGAGTGCCGAGCCCGTCATGCCTGATCAGTTCGCCGACGGGCCGGCCGCGCGATTCGGTCAATTCCAGCGAGAACATGCGTTCCAGGGCCGGATTTACCTGCACTACCACCCCGCGATAGTCCAACACCATGACGCCTTCCACCATGGCGACGAGCATGGCAAGAAGCTGAGAACGGTCCTCGGACACCTCCTTGATCTTAGCCTCCAGCTGGTCCGTCATATGGTTCAGCGTCCGAGCAAGAAGTCCGACCTCGTCCGTGGACGTCGTGGAGATGCGTACGCCGGGCGTTCCCCCTGCCAATTGGCGTGCGACCGAGGCGATTTCGGAAAGCGGTTTGGTCAGGGTGCGGGAGACCCAGACGCTCAGAGCCAAGGCGGCCAGGAACGCCACGCCGAAGGCCGCGCCCAAATCGCGCTGAATACGCGTGATCCGCTCGTCGATGGTCGTCAGTGGCAAGCCGAGTCGGACAATCGGACCACCTCTCTTCATGCCATCCGTCTTGTCCAGCGGCCGTGCAACGTAATAGGTGCGTTCACCGGTGGTTTGGCTGGCTCGGATGTCGGTCCCATAGCCGGCGACGATGGCTTGAGCGACTTCGGGACGGGACAGATGGTTTTCGATGCTCGCCAGTCCTGCGGCGGGTACGGCGCTGTCCGCCAGGACGACGCCGTCCGGGCGGATGACGGTGATGCGCGTGCGGGCCTGCTGACTCAGTTCCCGCACCGTGGAATGAAAGGCCGCCGCGTCTATGGCCGTTCCGGATTGAATAAAAAACGGCCGGAGTGAGGCCGCGACGAGCGCGCCACGAACTTGAAGCATGTCAGCGGTACGGCGAAGTTCCGTCTGTTCCGCCGAACGGATGGCCAGCCAGCTCGCGACGGCCAGGCCGACCATCACAGCCGCCAGCGTCCCAAGGGTCACTTTCCATCTGATGCCGAGCGTCATGCCGAGGCGTCGAGCTCGCGAAGTTTGTAGCCCAGTGATTTGACCGAGACGATGGCATCTTCCAGCAGAGGGATTTTCTGTTTCAGTCGACGGACGTGCACGTCGACGGTTCGTGTCGTGCCGTAGTAGTCGTAGCCCCACACGGCGTTCAGCAGCACGTCACGGGTCAGTACGCGACCGATGTTCCGGAGCAGATGTTCCAGCAGGCCGAACTCCTTTGCAGTCAAGCTCACTTCCCTTCCGTCGATACGCGCCTCATGACGCGACGAATCGACGGCCAACGGACCGTAATAGTACGTCGAGCGCGGTTCGCCGGCATTGCGGTCCAGTCGGCGCAACAGCGCCTTCACACGCGCGACCAGCGCTTTGGGACTGAACGGTTTCGTCACATAGTCGTCGGCGCCGAGTTCCAACCCGATGACCGTATCGGATTCTTCGGCTTTCGCAGTCAGCATGACGATGGGCAACAGAGCGGTGTCGGAATTCAGGCGGATTTTCTTACAGACTTCTAGACCATCCATTTCGGGCAGCATCAAATCGAGGATCATGAGATCAGGACGCTCCGCCTTCACCTGGCGCAGCGCATCGCTGCCCGTCATGGCGGTGATCGTGCGAAATCCTTCCTTCTCCAAATAGAGTTTGACGAGCTGGAGGATGTCTTTCTCGTCTTCGACGATCAGAATTTTTTTCGGGGGGCCGGATGACACGGACAGATTGTCCCACAAAGCCTCGGCTGCCTCAACCCTGCTGGGCTCGGCGATGCAGCCAGCCGGTATTCGGTGCAATGCTAGGATGAATCTGTTGACGACAAGCCGGGCTGTGACGTAAGGTGAGTTCCATCTGCGATCGAGCGCGCCGGCGAGGCCCGACGGGGCTCGTCGAGAGAGGAAGGACCAGGTATGAAAATCTATTTGGCCAACCCCCGCGGATTTTGCGCAGGGGTGGATCGTGCCATCGACATCGTTGATTTGTCTCTGAAGAAATACGGTGCCCCGATCTACGTGCGGCACGAAATCGTGCACAGCCGCCACGTCGTGAATTCGCTTCGTCAAAAGGGCGCCGTCTTCGTAGAGGAATTGAACGAAGTGCCCGAGGGGTCCGTCGTCATTTTCAGCGCCCACGGCGTAGCCAAGTCCGTATGGCAGGAGGCGCAAGCCCGCCGGCTCCACGTGATCGATGCCACCTGTCCGTTGGTCATCAAGGTTCACAACGAGGTCAACCGCGACTACACTCAGGGTTACGAGCTGATTCTGATCGGCCATGCCGGGCACCCGGAAGTCATCGGGACGTTGGGACAGATACCCGATAAATTTCATCTCGTGTCGTCGGTTGAAGACGTCGAAAGGTTGCACGTGGAGAACACGCAGAACCTTTCCTACGTCACCCAAACGACGTTGAGTGTGGACGAATGTCGGGATATCGTCGAGGCCTTACATCATCGGTTTCCGAACATCAAAGGCCCACACCAGGAAGACATCTGCTATGCGACGCAGAATCGGCAGAACGCCGTGAAGGCCCTGTCAAAACTGGTTGATGTGATCCTCGTCATCGGATCTCCGAACAGCTCGAATTCCAATCGATTAAGGGAACTGGGGGAACATTGCGGCATCCAGTCGTACCTCATCGACGCCGCATCCGACATCAATCCGGCCTGGCTGAAAAATGCCAAGGCGGTGGGCATTTCCGCCGGCGCTTCCGCTCCGGAAGTGCTGGTTACCGAGGTGGTCGCCTACCTGAAGACGCTTGGGTCCGCCAAAGAGGTCGAGGAACTCACGGTCATCGAGGAAGACGTCGAATTTCTGCTGCCGAAAGAACTGGTCACGATCGAATCGGCCTCCCGCGCCACTGCCTCGGCGACCTGACCGGTTATCTCCGACCGCGGGTGGCCGTCGCAATCCACCGGCGGAACAGCTCCCTAGACATCCGATCGATCCAGCTGTCTTACCTCAGCGATGCTCCATATATTGGGGTTTACCGGCCAGAGTCCCGCTATACCAGGGGTTTTTATTTTGATTTCACCCCTGCCCTGTGATAGAAGATGGCCGCTCAATCCCCATGGACGCGACCCTATGAAATCTTCTCAAACCTTCTTGCTCGGGAGGTGGCTGTGTACCTGAAGTCCCTGGAAATGCTCGGCTTCAAGTCCTTCGCAGAGGCAAAGATTCAGTTTCCGGAGGGTATAACGGCCATCGTCGGTCCGAATGGGAGCGGCAAGAGCAACGTGGTCGATTCCATTCTCTGGGTATTGGGGGAACAAAGCACGAAGACGCTCCGCAGTGAACGGATGGAGGACGTGATCTTCAACGGCACGGAGGTCCGCAAACCACTGGGCATGGTGGAGGTCTCGCTCATCATCGGCGGCCTCGGTGACTTACGGCTCGACTCTATCGCGGGGTTACCGAGCCAACTCGGAGAGTATCAGGAGCTGCAGATCACGCGGCGGCTCTATCGAAATGGAGACAGTGAATACCTCATCAACAAGACCGCCTGCCGTCTGAAAGACATCCGCAGTGTGTTGATCGAAACACGGGCGGGATCAAAGGGGCATACCGTCATCGAGCAAGGGCGTATCGAACAGATCTTGCAAGCCTCCCCGCAGGATCGCCGGGAGCTCATTGAAGAAACCGCGGGTATCGTCCGGTACAAGAAGCAAAAAGCGGAAGCTCTTCGCAAGCTCGAATCGACGCAGCAAAACCTGCTCCGGGTACGCGACATCATTGCCGAGGTCAAGAAGCAATTGAACTCGCTGGAGCGCCAGGCACGGCAAGCCCGCTCTTACCAAACGT
This sequence comes from Nitrospiraceae bacterium, assembly GCA_035715525.1. Classification (GTDB taxonomy): domain Bacteria; phylum Nitrospirota; class Nitrospiria; order Nitrospirales; family Nitrospiraceae; genus JAHBWI01. Next base: position 6,395 of record DASTLA010000104.1, on the reverse strand, counting down.
TGCAACAAGAAGCGCGCGCCTTGGAAATCGAATTGTTGAGCCGCGATTATCGCACCATGCGCGGCGACCTGGATGCGATCGAAGGCCAGTCCCGGGACATCGAATCTCGCGAGACTGCACAGGCGACAGAGTTGGCCAAGCTCGAGAGCGAGCATGAGGCCGTTCGACTCCGGATGAATGATGCGGCGGAGGCGATAGCCCGGGTGCGTGACGGGCTGGCGAGCACCGAGCAGCGGCAGGGCCAAGCTCTGACCGCGGCAGAGGTGGCGCTGAACCGGATGCAGATGTTCGAACAGCAGCGCGCGCAGTCGATGCAAGAGCTGGAACGTCTGCACGTAGAGCAGGAGCAAGTGAGAAGCGAGGCCGACCAGTTGCGAGCCGTATTGCTGCAACTGGAGTCGGAAATGGCCGAACAAGAGCGGTTGTTCGCACAATTGGATGCCGAGGGGCAGACCCTGGCCGGCCAGCGGGCTGCAGCGCTGGCGGAGGAAGAGCGGGGCCGCAAGGACGTTTTGAATCTGGCCGTGCTGGTTGCCAATACCGAGCAGAGCCTGGACCAGTTGGCGAGGCGTCAAGGCGAGACAGCGGCCCGCTCCGAACGGCTCGTTCAGGAACAGAACGAGGTTGGTGGACAAGTCACTCTGCTGGATCAACAGCGGCTTGCCTTGACGACCCAGCGAGGAGAGGTCGGTGATCGCATTCAGGCCATGTCGGCAGAGCGCGCCGAAGCCCTGCTGCTTATGGAGCAGTTGGGTGAAGAGGTCGTGGCGTTGGATCGTGACATCGTCCGTCTTTCGGAGGAAGTGGCCGGAGTCGAATCCCGTCTCGGAACGCTGCAATCCGTCGTTCGCGAAGAGATGGGCTATGGACGAGAAGGCGACGAAGAGCAGACCGCGCTCAAGACCTGTGAGGGGGTCCGCGATGCCTTAGCCGAATGGCTGATCGTCCCCGAAGGATTGGACCGGGCGATCGAGACGGTGCTCGGCGAACGGGTTCGGGGATGGCTGGTCGATGAGCCGGCTGCTGCCTGTCGGGCCGTGGAGTTTTTGAACGGCAAGCAGTTGGGACGTGGAGCATTCATCCCGCGTCGGTTGCGTTGGGAGTCGGCGGAGCAGGAAAGGCCTGCCGCTCATCCGTGGTGGGAACATGTGCAAGGGCAGCCCGGCGTGGTTGGCCGCGCGGCGGAGTTGGTCCGCGCGCACGAAGAAGCCGAGGCAACCCTGACCTATCTCTTCGACGGAGTGGTGATCGTTGAGTCGCTGGACGTGGCGCTGGGCCTGTGGGAACGACACCAATGGACCGCGCCACACGGGCCGACGTTCGTCAGCCTATCGGGAGAGACGCTGGATGCGGCCGGCGTCATCACGGGCGGCGCGTCGAGTACAAGCGGAGGATTGCTTCAGCGGCGCCGGGAGGTGATGGAATTGGACGCGCGACGGTGCCAGGCGGTCGAGCAGCTGGATCAAGCCCGCCGCGCGAAGGAAGATGCCAGCCGGCGCCTGTCGGAGACCCGAGAGCAGGAACAGCGGCTGGCCGGCGCCATCAAACAAGCGGAGTTCCTCGAACTCTCACTGCAAAAGGACGATGCCGGCGTGGAACAGCGGCGGGGTGAGTTGCGCCGGCGGCTGGACGTCCTAGCCACAGAGTTACAGCAATCCCTGGATGAGCAGGAGCGGATCGGACGAGACGTGAGCTCGGGGCAGGTCCAGCTGGGACAATGGATCGCGGAAAAGTCGGGCCAGGAGAACAGGCTCGCGCAAGTGCGGGAACGGGTCGCCGCGTTGGACCGTCATGGAATGGAGCTGCAGCAACGCCTCACCGAATCGCGTCTGGCGGTCGAGAGCCTCAGGTCGCGTCGCGAGCACGGCGCCAACGACGTGTCCCGCTTGGATCAACGCTTGGAGACGGCGCGTCATCGGATCACGGAATTGGACCTCCAACTTTCCAGCGTGACCGAGTCGATCGAACAGTGCCGGGACGAACGGACCCGCCAAGAGACGCTGTGCCAGGAGCTCGGCGTCGAGGTGGACCAGATCAGGACGGAACTCGTACGCGCTCAGGAACGGCAGGCCGAGGACATGACCCTCTTGCAGACAGTCGAACAGGGCTTGGCCGAAACCCGGCGCGCCCTGTCGGATTTGCGCGATGAACGCATGGCGGTAGAAGTCCGAAAAGCCGAAGTGAAAACGCATCTCTCGACCTTGGAAAGCACATTGGCCGGCACCTATCAAATCGACCCCGCCTCGTTACTTCTTCCGGCGCAGGGCGATTCGCAGGCCGAATCGGCCGAGGCAGCCGAAGTCGCTGGAGCTCAGACGCCTGCGGGCGAGACCGCCCAGTTGCGCGAGCAATTGCAGAAAATACGTGAGCGGCTGGACCGCATGGGGGCGATCAATCTGGCGGCAATCGAGGAGCACCGAGAGCTGGACGAGCGCCACAAGTTTCTCACCGCGCAGGAACAGGACTTATCGAACTCGATCGCGTCGCTGAAGGAAATCATTCAGCGCATCAATCGGACGACGAAGGACATGTTCGTGAACACCTTCAACGAGCTGCAACAAAAGTTCATCGAGGTGTTCGCCCAATTTTTCCCCGGGGGTCGCGCGGAACTACAACTCGTCGAGGAGCCGGTGGAAGAAGGGGCCGAGCAGAACGGTGCCCGAGAGCCGGGCGTGGAAATCGTCGCCCAGCCTCCCGGCAAACGCCTCAAGAGCATCACGATGCTCTCGGGTGGGGAAAAAACGCTCACCGCCATGGCTCTGCTCATCGCGAGTTTCCTCATCCGTCCGACACCGTTCTGCATCCTCGACGAAATCGACGCTCCCCTCGACGAGGAAAACATCGGTCGATTTACGTCGGTGCTGCGGCAACTGTCGGCAACGGCGCAGTTCCTCGTCATTACTCACAACAAGCGCACGATGGCCATGGCCGATTCCTTGTTTGGAGTGACGATGGAGGAACCGGGCGTCTCGAAGATCATTTCAGTGAAGCTTGCCGATCTGCAGCCTGCCTGAGGCCGGATGCAGGCGCGGCCTCTCCGGCTCACCCACCGCACTCTTCTTGACTGCTTCGATCGAGTTTGTTATATACCCCTGTCGATGATTGAGACTGATACAGTGCGGTTCCATGCGAGCCATCGCCGGTAAATGGAGCCGTCTCGAACACCTATCCTGCCGTTTTTTCTAGATTCACGGCACAACGCTATGCGGATCATCAAGAGTTTCTTCGATCGTCTGTCCGGCAGCCTCTTGGTTACCGTCCCGAGTCGGATCAAGGCTGCGCGCGACTTTGCCGCCGCCCCCGTGTTGCGTCTGGTTTCGGACAAGCGCGCGAAGGTCTCGAACGGCGAAGCAGCGACGAAGCGACCCCATGCCCAAGCGACGGGACAGCTCGAGGCGTTGGAAGAAGCGATACGGAAAAGCCAATCCTGGTTCCTGGCGCGGCAAGATCCCTCCGAAGGCTATTGGGTGGCCGAGCTCGAAGCGGACACGACGCTGACGTCGGAATACCTCATGCTCCGCCACTTCATGGGTTGTGTGGATCCAGAGCGTGAGACGAAGGCCGTACGTTATCTGGAATCCGCCCAGCTTCCGGACGGCGGCTGGCCGATTCACTACGGAGGACCGTCGGAAATCAGCGCCTCGGTGAAGGCGTATTTCGCATTAAAACTCTCCGGCGTGTCGCCGGATGAGTCCTTCATGGTCAAGGCGAAGGAATGCATCCTCGCCAAAGGTGGAGTGACCGCATCCAACGTCTTCACGAAGATCGCGCTAGCATTGTTCGGCCAATACGACTGGCGGGGAGTGCCGAGCATGCCGCCCGAGATCATGCTCCTGCCGCGCCGCTTCTATTTCAGCATCTACGCGATTTCCTATTGGTCTCGCGCCGTCCTAATTCCCTTGCTGATCATCTTTGCGAAACGGCCGCTTTGTGCCGTTCCCAAGGGAAGCGAGATCGACGAACTCTATGTCGAGCAGAGGGACGAGATCGATTACTCCTCGGTGCCGCCTTTCAAAAAAGACCGGACGTGGTTTACCGCGCGCAACTTTTTCATCAACCTCGACGGTCTGCTCAAAATTTACGACCGATCGCCGGTGGAATGGATCAGGCAAAAGGCGCTCAAGCTAGCGGAGCGCTGGATGTTGGATCACATGAAAGGTACGGGCGGGTTGGGCGCAATTTATCCCGCCATGGCCAACTCGGTCATCGCTCTCCATTGCTTGGGTTATCGGCACGACGATCCTCTGATCATCAAAGCCATGAGGGAGATCGAGGAGCTGGAAATCCACGATTACGTGCACGAACAGGGCAATCGCGTCGAGGCCATGCATCTGCAGCCCTGCCACTCGCCCATTTGGGATACGGCGCTGCTGATCAACGCGCTCGTCGAGTCGGGCATGCCACAAGACCACCCGGCGCTGCAGAGGGCCGCGAATTGGCTGGTGTCCAAGCAAACCACGACGGTGGGAGACTGGATCATTTCCTCGCCCGGCGCCGAACCGGGCGGATGGTATTTCCAGTTTGAGAATGAAGCCTTTCCGGACGTCGACGATTCCGCAGTCGTGCTGATGGCGCTCGCCAAGGTCCGGCTTCCCGATGCGGAGCAGCAACGTGCCTCGATCCGGCGAGGGTGTCGATGGGTGGTCGCGATGCAAGGCTCCGACGGCGGCTGGGGGGCCTACGACAAGGACAATAACCGCATCGTATTCAACTACATTCCCTTTGCGGACCACCGAGCGTTGCTGGACCCGAGCACGGCCGATTTGGCCGGGCGTTGTCTCGAGATGCTGGCCACCCTTGGATACGATTGGACTCATCCCTGCGTCGCCTCCGCGCTCGCCTTCCTGAAACGCGACCAAGAGAGGGACGGCAGCTGGTACGGACGCTGGGGCGTAAACTACATCTACGGCACTTGGTCGGTGCTGGCCGGATTGCGGGCGATCGGTGAAGATCCATCTCTCCCTTACATCCGTCGAGCGGTGGCGTGGATTGAATCGAAACAGAATCCTGACGGCGGGTGGGGCGAGTCCTGTCTCTCCTATGCCGATGTCGCACAATGTGGGCGCGGGGACAGCACCCCGTCGCAAACCGCCTGGGCATTGCTAGCGCTGATGTCCGCCGGCGTGTCGGATTCCTTCAGCGTGGCGCGGGGGATCCATTACCTGATTCGCAATCAGCGGAAGGATGGCTCATGGGAGGAGATCCGCCATACCGGAACCGGCTTCCCGCGCGTGTTCTACCTTCGCTACCACTGGTACTCGCAGTATTTCCCCTTGTGGGCGCTCGCCATGTACCGCAATCTCAAGACTCGTGGGACGACGAGGGCCGATGAGTTGCGTCTGCAGGCCTACCAGTCAGGCCAGTTCAGGTCGCCTCGCTGACCGATCGAGATCGGCCATTCCCCCTTATCCCGTGCTGCTCAACCGGGTGTTGCTGTGACGCCGGTGGGAATTTTCGTCGCGACCGGATGGGAGCGGCAGGCGTTGTTACGAGTCGCGCCGGAGACGGAGCGCCGCACCGTCGCCGGGATATCCTGCAGCATTATCCGTCTCCCTCTGGCGGAATGGTGGATCGTCTCGATGGGCGTGGGCCCCGAACGGGCATCGGTGGCGGCTAAGGCCTTGTGCGCGCAGCAAGCCTTTCGATTGATCGTCTCCGCAGGATTTGCCTGTGCCTTGGAGCATGCCGGGATCGGGGATGTGCTTGTCGGAACCGACGTCGTGATGAGAGCCGATCAGGGATTCGTGACCCACGTCCGCTGCGATCTGGCCGCCGCGGAAGAAGCGACACTCGCGGGTCGGAAGGCAGGGTTGCCTGTGCACTGCGGACGGTTCGTCAGCGTGCCGAGCGTGCTCTGCCGCGCGGTGGACAAGCAAGCGGCGGCACAGAGTGAACAGGGGATCGGCCTCGATATGGAAAGCGCGGCGCTGGGGGCAGTCGCGCAGGAACGCCGAATTCCGTTTGCGATCGTGCGCACGGTGTCGGATCTGCTTGAGGAAGATCTTCCCCTTGACTTCAACCTGTTTCTCAGGCCATCTGGATGGATGGCCGGTCTCGTGAGCCTCGTGACGCATCCGTCCAGCCTCATCGGACTCAACCGGCTGCGGAGGCAAAGCAATCGGGCGGCCGAACGGCTGACGGCGATCTATCGAACATGGGCCGCCATGCCGGGTGGCGTCGGCTAACGCAGGAAGGAGAACGACGGCGTGGAACGGGTCGCGAAGGTGGGACGCATCGCTCTCGATATCACGGAACAGATGGGACGGATGCTGCTCTTCGTCCTGTCCTCCTTCGCTTGGCTCACCCGCCCGCCTTTGCGGGTCTATCAAATCGTCAAACAACTACACTTCATCGGGTACAAGTCCACTTTCGTCATCGTCCTGACCGCCACGTTT
>DASTLA010000103.1:0-9405 GCA_035715525.1 Nitrospiraceae bacterium | reverse complement strand
ATTCCCATGGTCCGGACTTGTCGTCGGCGAAAGCGGGGAAGGCGAACAATGAGCCCGCGATCATGAAGACAAGACATGCAAGCCGGTACCCTGCTGCTTTCGTTTGCTTGCTGGGATAAGGGATCATGACGCACCTCCAGGCTAGCTGTTTATAGCCTACCATGGGGTCCGGTGAGAGACTAGATGTGGGATCGCGCCGTGCAGCGGTTCGAGCGGAAGTTGATAGCCCATAGACATCGGTTGCATTGAACGGACCTCACTGTAATACATCACAACGCTCGACACCCCCTACGGGTTGACAGATGCGCCGCAAGGCAACCTGGGGGCATCGTTCTCGGAAGAGGCATCGTACTCTTACAAGGAGGAAAGTGAACCATGGCAGACAAACCGATCATTGCCGTTGTCGGTGCAACAGGGATGCAGGGTAACGGCCTCGTGCAAGCCATTTTGAGCGATCCGAGGAGCGGCTATGCGGTTCGGGCTCTGACGCGTGACGTGCAGTCGGACAAAGCAAAGCTGCTCGCGCGGCAGGGAGCCGAGGTGGTGGAAGCGGACATACAGAACGCTGAAAGCCTCAAGCGGGCCTTCACCGGAGCCTATGGGGCCTTCTGCGTGACGTTTTACTGGGCGCATATGTCTCCTGAGAAAGAGTTGGCCGAGGCGCAAGCCCTCGCGCGAGCGGTCCAGTCCGCCGGAGTCCGGCACGTGGTGTGGTCCACGCTTGAAGACACGCGTCGATGGGTGCCGTTGTCGGATGGGAGAATGCCGACCCTCATGGGGAAGTACAAAGTGCCTCATTTCGACGCCAAGGGAGAAGCGGACGAGGAGTTCAGGCGGCTCGCTGTGCCGACCACCTTTTTCCTCACGTCGTTTTATTGGGACAATTTCATCCTATTCGGTATGGGGCCGAAGAAGGGGCCGGACGGCCGCTTGGCACTCACGCTGCCCATGGGCGACAAGAAACTGCCCGGCATCGGCGGCCAGGATATCGGCAAATGCGCATGGGGACTGTTCAAACGGCCGGAGACGTTCATCGGAAAGACGGTCGGGGTGGCGGGCGAACATCTGACGGGCACAGAGATGGCGGCGGTTCTCACGAAACATCTCGGGCAGGAGATACGCTACAACGCGGTCTCTCCGGAGGTCTATCGCGACCTCGGATTTCCCGGTGCAGACGACCTGGGCAACATGTTCCAGTTCAAGCATGACTTCAACGAAGCGTTTTGTGGGGCGCGCGACGTCGCGGCCGCTCGTTCACTGAACCCTGCGCTCCAGGGCTTCGACGAGTGGGTCAGGGCAAACAAGGACCGGATTCCTCTCTCTTGATACCCTTGGTCGGACACATGCCATGCACCCGACAAGCTGGAGCTTCGTGCGAGTTACCGTGAGGCGGATCGAAGCAAGCGCGGTCTAGGCTGAAGTCCTATGATGCCCTTTGGATCGAGAGAGATGGCAAGAAGGTCTTGCGGGATTGCAGCGTCCGCGGTGAATCTTGGCCGCGCGTGGCAGGTCGCTCCGCACGGCCGTCTTCGTCTGGGGGACGGGTTCCTCGGTCATGAAGCTGCCGAACGACGCCAGGGTCGTGAACACGCAAATCGAGATTACCGCCACGATCCAGGTGATACAGATCGAGACTCGCATGAATAGATTCGTAGCATAGGGCGCCCAGAAGTCAACGAAACTCAGTCTCTGCGCGGGGATTCTCCGGCGGGCTATTTCCTCGCAATGCCTGATTCCGTAAAGCTTTTATCGATCATGAAACGCAAGTCGCTGGCCACGGTCGACGGGTCGAGGGTCGGCCCGATTTCGATCCAGTAGTACAACGTAAATACCAACGCGCTGTCGCTGAACTCTTCCAGAAGGACCTGGGGCGCAGGGGCTTTGGCAACGAGTTGATGCCGTCCCGCCAGCTGCGTCAGCAGATCCCGGATCTTGTTCGCGTCGGTGCCCGAGGCGACTGCTACTCTCAACGCATAGCGTTTCTGATAGCTCGAGTAGGTCCAATTAGTGAGATTCCGCTCCAGCAGCGTGCTGTTCGGGATCAGCGTTTCGACCGCATTTTGATTACAGATGGTGGAGGACCGCAGCCCGATGGTCGTCACCATGCCTCGGATGCCGTCGACCTCGATCACGTCCCCGACGCGGAGCGGGCGCTCGATGAGGAGCAGGAGTCCGCTGATGACGTTCTTGAGCAGGTTCTGGGTGCCGAATCCCACGCCGATCGCGAGCGCGCCCCCGAGGAAGGCAAAGGCCGTAATGGGAATCTTCACGGACATCAACGTGACGATCACCAGCAGCGTGAACAGGAACGCCACGGCCCACTGCCGGATGATGTTCGCGACGTTGGGATCGACCTGAAAGCGGCTGATGGCTTGGCGTTCGGCAAATCGGCCCAACAGGGCGGCGATCCAATATCCGATCAGTAAAATGGCCAGCGCTTTGACCACTTTTCCGACCGTCACACTTCGCCGGCCCGTCACCGTTTTATTGTCTACCTCGATGGTGTCCTCGGCGTAAAAGAGCTCGAAGTTCCACGCCTGTTGAATCGTTGCGGCGGAGACCGCCCACCAATCACGCAGACGGTCGGCGAGCGGACGGCTCTCACCACGCAGAGTCAGTTCTTCTTTCCAATTCGCGACGAGCTGCAACACGGTTTCGATGCGCTGCAGCATTCGCCAATAGAGATCCTCCCGTTGGCGCAAGGCCTCCAACCGCTCGCGAAGCATGGGCGACGGCGAGGTGGGCTGCTCGGCGAGCCGGGCTTCCGTGTCGTTGATCTGTCCGGCCAAGGTCGCAAATTGTTGGTAGGCGTAGGCTCTCCAGCCCTCCAGCAGCTTGGTGGTAGCCGCGAACCGGGCGGAGACCTCACGCTGCTGTTCGATCGACATGGTGCCGTTTCCGGCGGTAAATCGACTGTCCCAGATCTGGCGCTCTTGCTGCACGACATCGACGAGCTGTCGAAGGAGATCGATGCGGAGGCCGACGGTGTCATACTGCAGACGTTTCAAGTCGGCGATCTCGGTGAGCCGGCTGAGGCGGTTCGGTTGGCCGCGGGGGCTCGCGCCGGGCTTATTCGGTGCTTGGCGTGCCGCTTCCAAGTCCCGCTCGGCCGCGGCGAGCGCACGCCGCAATGCCGTTTGATCGGCGCCGGCGCGATCCAATTCCGACAGCAACTCTTGGCGGTCCGATTCCAGCCGCTTCGTGATCTTTTGGTGGTCCTGCTCGGGAAACTCACTATGCTGAGCCGCCGTATCCCGCTGGCGCTCGAAGAGAGCCGTGCGTCGTTCGGCCTCCGCCAGTTCCTTTTGCAGGACGGCCGTGGCCGTCCCCAACATGCCGACCTGAGCCGCATGGACTCGCTCGCGAAGCTGCGAAAGGTCGCGGAGCCAGATCAACCGTTCGAGTTGGGCGGGATCCTTGATGCCTTCGGTCTTCTCCGCGGCTTGCCGGGTTTCCTCCTGCGCCCGCTTCAATGCTCGGGTGCTGCGCTCCGCCAGTCCTTCGGTCATCGTGGATTTCGTGCGGATGCCCTGCGCGGTCAGCGCCATCGAGCGGGCCGCATCCCGCAATTCGTCCACCTTGAGGACAGAGTAGGGCGGAGGATCGGGGAAGCCCTGCCAGTCTGTTTGGGCGCGCTCGGCCTCCTCGAGGCGTTGCTGCGCGTGCTCGAGCTTCGCCGCTTCGTCGAGATGTCGCTCGTACAGCTGAACGAGTTGCTGCAACAAGGCGCGCCGCTCCACCAGTTCGCTCTCCGGCGTGTGTGGCGGGGCGCCGTTGTGCAACGCATTGGGCCGGTCGATGCGCGCCAGCTGCGCTTCAGCCTGTTGACGTTTGGCTTGGAGTTCGGCTTGGTCGACGAGGGGATGGGGCGCGGAAGCTCCCGGTGCCGCGTTCAGGGGTCCGTTGTCGGCCAGACAAACCGGTGCAATCCACAGGCTCGACAGTCCGAGCACGAGCAGGACCGCCGTCGTGACGATACGTCGCGCCAACATCAAAACAAGAGGGCTCCCTCCGCATAACGGTGGGCCACAGGTCGCTGGGCGCCACCTACGGTCGATGTTGCCGTGAAACGGAGCCTTCTGCCTGCTAGGAGATGCCCGAGTTGAGTCGTCGCTGTGTCGCGCGACGACGTTGCGCGCCAGGTGTTGTCTCGTTACAATCGCGGCCCAGATCGACGGACCCTAGAAGGGGTCCTCGGAGCGTCCATCCCCCGATGTTGCTCGCCTTCGTCATCTTGTATTTATTGCTCTCTGTCGGCATCGGTCTCTATGCGGCGACTCGCGTGCACAGCGTCAAAGATTTCGCCGTGGCCGGCCGGTGCCTGCCGCTGCCGGTGGTGACGGCAACGGTCTTTGCCACCTGGTTCGGCGCCGAAACGGTGCTCGGCATTTCCGCTACGTTCGTGAAGGATGGGCTTCGAGCCGTGGTGGCGGACCCCTTCGGCTCCAGTCTCTGCCTGATCTTGGCCGGCCTGCTGTTCGCCGGCCGGTTCTACCGCCTCAATCTGCTCACGATCGGCGATTATTATCGATTACGATACGCCCGTTCGGTCGAAGTGCTCTGCACGCTCTGTATCGTCGCTTCCTATCTCGGATGGGTGTCCGCGCAGATCAAAGCACTGGGATTGGTCTTTGCCGTTGTGACGGAGGGCGTTGTTCCCGAGCCGGCGGGCATGGTGATCGGCGCGGTGATCGTGTTGACCTACACCGTGTTCGGCGGCATGTTTTCCGTTGCGATTCTCGATTTCGTACAAATCACCATCATCACGGGAGGCATGCTCTATATTGGGTCTATCGTCAGCGGTTTGGCCGGAGGAGTGCGGCATGTGATCGATCACGCGGCAAGCGCGGGGAAGCTCGAGTTTTTCCCTCCGCCTTCGATGGAGGCCTGGGTTCCCTTCGTGGGCGCGTGGGTCACGATGATGCTGGGCTCGATTCCGCAGCAAGACGTCTTCCAGCGCATCACGTCCGCGCGGGATGAACGGACGGCGGTGCGCGGCTCCGTCCTCGGCGGGTCGCTATACTTCCTGTTCGCCTTCGTCCCCATGTTTCTGGCCTATTCGGCGACGTTGATCGATCCGGTTCAAGCCGGAGGTCTCCTTCAACGGGATTCCCAGCTCGTGTTGCCGACATTGATATTGCAGCATACGCCGCTGGCGGCCCAGATCGTCTTCTTCGGGGCCTTGCTCTCGGCGATCATGAGCTGCTCCTCCGCAACGCTGTTGGCACCGTCGGTGGCGTTCAGTGAAAACATTGTCAAAGGGTGGTTTCCCGGCATGACGGATCGAGCGTTTTTGCGGGTGATGCGGATGGTCTTGATCTGTTTTGCCGCCACCGTCCTGGCGTTTGCGCTCAATTCCGAGGCGACGATCTTTCGGATGGTGGAGAACGCCTACAAGGTCACGCTGGTCGCGGCATTCGTGCCGCTGTTTGCCGGGCTGTTTTGGACCAGGGCCACCACCCAGGGCGCCCTGCTGGCGATCGGCTCGGGACTGGTCACCTGGGTAATTCTTGAATCGAGCGGGGATCCAGGTGCGGTATGGCCGCCGCAGCTGGTCGGTTTCCTGGCGGCCGTGGCCGGGATGGTGGTGGGCTCTCTCGCTCCTCCGTGGATCGGCCGTCCTCTGCCGGTAGGAAAGGCGCTGCAGCGGTCGATCGTCACACCGGCGGCGGACTGACTGGGTGGCGACTCGGCGTTTGGAGGATCTGTCGAACGGTGCGAATCAACTCTTCCGGCGTGAAGGGCTTGGATAGGAAACTGCGTTGCCCCGCGGAGTCGTGTGGCAGGAGTGGGACGTCGTCGCTGTATCCGGAGAGATAGACCACCTTGAGCGGTCCGGTTTTGGCCTCGAGCCGTTTGGCCAACTCCTGGCCATCCATGCCAGGCATCACCAAATCCGTCACTAGGACGTCAACCTGCATCGGGTGGCGGCGGATCAAGTCCAACGCGTGGATGGCGTTTGCCGCCTCGTGGACCGAGAAGCCATGCATCCGAAGCACGTGTTGAGTCAGCAGGCGCACGGAGGGGTCGTCCTCCACCAGCAGCACCGTTTCTGTCCCCGGTTTCATATCGGAGGAGCCAGATCCCGGAACGAGCGGCGGCCGCACCGGCTGCACCTCCGGTAAACAGACTGTTATGGTCGTGCCTTGCCCCGGTTCGCTTTCCACGCCTATCGTCCCCCCGCTTTGATGAACGATGCCGTATACGGTGGCGAGGCCGAGTCCCGTGCCTTGTCCCTGCGGCTTGGTGGTAAAAAACGGCTCGAAGGCCCTCGCCTGGGTATCGGGGTCCATGCCGATGCCGGTGTCACGGACCCGCAGACGCACATAGGAACGGCCGGCCTGCTTCACCTGGGCCGTGGCTTCCGAAGCGATCGAGATCGTGTCGGTTTCGATGCTCAGAGTTCCGCCTTGCGGCATCGCATCTCTAGCGTTCACCGCGAGATTAATGATGACTTGCTCGAGTTGAACGGCGTCCACCCTGACCCAGCGCGGGGCCGCGTCGAGGCGGAGCACGACGGTCACGCGTTCTCCCAGGAGACTCTTCAGCAGGGACATGAGGTCGCGAATGACGCGATGGAGATCGAGCGATACCGGATGGAGCATCTGTTTGCGGCTAAAGGCGAGCAGCTGGTTGGTCAAGGCGGCGCAGCGCTCGCCGGCCCGCTGCATCTCCTGTACGAAATGCCGAGCCGTCGATTGCTGACTGAGTTCCTGGAGCAGGATCGCGCTGTAGCCGAGAATGACGGTCATCACGTTGTTGAAATCGTGGGCGACGCCTCCGGCCAAGCGACCCACCGCCTCCATCTTTTGCGCTTCGCGAAGGCGCTGCTCCATAGCGCGGGTCTCCGTAATGTCCTCTGTGATGCCGCTCAATTGATCCACGCGGCCGTCCTTTCTGTGATGCAGGACCACGCGGTCATGGATCCACCTCACGGTGCCGTCGGGACGGAGGATGCGGTAGAACAATTCCACGTCGCGCCGGTCGGGGGAGGCAAGCGCGGCGTCGTAGGAGTCGTTGACGTGGGCCCGATCATCCGGATGGACGCGGTCTCGCCAAAGACGGGCGTTCTCGTAGAACCGGTCGGCGGGAAATCCCCAGATGCGTTCGAACGCCGGGTTGACATACAGGACCTGGGGAGGGTCGGCTTGGGCAAACCATACCCCTTGATTCAAGTTGTCCGTGAGATGATTGAAGCGCTGTTCGCTCGAGAACAGTGCCCGCTCCGCCCGGCGGCGCTCTTCCGCCTCTTGTCGCAGGCTGTGGTTCGCTTCGGCCAGGTCGGCGGTGCGTTGGCCGATCCGTCGTTCCAGATCCTGCTGCGCGGTTCGAAGTGCTGCCTCGATGTCCCGCCGTTCATCGATTTCCTTCGTGAGTTCCCGGTTGAGCCGCTCCACCGCAGCGGACCGGTCGGTCAGCGAACTCACCAGCGACTGATTTTCAATGCGGAGATTGACGGAAGCCAGCACGGCACGATTCAAGTTCCACGCCGAATAGGTCGTGGCGGACACGAACAGGACGGTCATACCTGCCAGCGCCAAATGAAACAAGTCACCGGTCAGGACCAAGTGCAACAGAACCGGCATGCAGACCGTCGCATTGAACAACAGGAATGCCGGGAATGCGATCGACAGGATCGGTATTGCTCCCGCCACCATGCCGGTCAAGACGAAGAGCAGCAGCAGTTCGTCGGCTCTCGGAAGTTCTGGGACCAGAAACAGCGTGCTGGTTCCCCATGCCAGTCCCGTGGCCGTAGAGCCGATCAAGGCCCAGCGGTACCAGCGTTCCGTGGTCCATGTGTCAGGCAGCCGGCGGCGGTATCCCCACACAAGGGCGGCGCGAAGAACCGCGATGGCGCAGACAGCGCTCAGCCACCACAACAGCCAAGACCGCGGGACCGCGTTCCATTCCAATGCCAGGATGAGGACGGCGTTCGCGACCGAAACGATCAGGCCGAAGGGGGCATTACGGTACAGAACGGCGGTTTGTTCGTCTCGAAGGGCACCGGCGGTCGCTGCTTGCCGGGTGTCTGTCACAGGGACGCTCCTCAGCCGAGCGATGCATCGGCCCTATTCCGGGATGCGCGTCTCGAGCCGACACGAGGGGGCGGTGATGTACGGATGGGATGCGGCGGGACTGTAGCACGACCAGGGGCTGAGGATCAAAAGTTGACTCGTAGGTTCACGGAGCCCACATGGAGCGTGGTGCCGTAGGTGCCGTTCACGGTGGGGTTCACATTACCGGCCACCGTCCGATCTTCATAGAGGATGGCTTTGTACGCCACGTCGACACCGAGTCCCTTCGGACGCAGCGCACGATCCGATCCGCCGCAAGGAATCACGCCGAGGAAGCGTCCGTTCCCGGTGCACATGAAGCCGAGCCCTGTAGCGATGGCATGCTGGTCGCTGTCGGGTATGGCCGGATTGAACGTGAGATCAGGTATGGCCTTCTGGGAATGCCAATAACCGGCGCGGAGAGCAATGTCCCAATCCGGAAGCGGCTCGGGCTTGAGCCACTTGTATTCGGTGCCCACCATTATCGTATAGCCGCTGTTCCAATTGGCCGGCTGGGCGATGGCGATACCATTAGAGAGCGTCGTGTCCAAGTTGCGGACGGATCTCCACCCCGTATAGTCGACGTCCAACTCCAGCTTCCATTCACGCGCCTTGTTGCGGACGGGCCACAAGGCAATCCCCCCGGTGAAGACCTGCGGGACCACGAATGTCGAGCGGGCATCGGCGATATGGGTGCCGTTGGCGAATAACTGTCCGTCCAGGTGTAGGGTCGCTTGGCTGCGGTAGATCAAACCGATGTTCACGAGCGGCAGGCCGTCCTCGTTCCGAATCGGGCTGTACAGCAGGCTGACATTGAAGCCTGCTGCCGTGTCGTGTCCGGTCAATTCCATGCCGGTTCCGGCCGGAATGCCGAGCCCGCCCGCCCAGCGGAATTGCCGTTCGACTTGCCCTTCCCCGTACAAGCCGGAAAAAGTATAGATGTCCGCGCCGATTCCGATAGCGAGATCCCGGTGCGGTCTGAACGCAACGGAGGGACGAATGTCTATCAACTCGAATGCGGCCTTGGTGGTGGCGGTGGCAAAGGGACTGCTGTCGGGCCAGCGTGTGATCGTGCCGAAGGGATTGAACGCGGCGATACCCACGACGAGGCCGTCGATCGACCCGACGCCGAGGTCCTTCAGATTCGCGGTCACATAAATGTTGGACGCCGGCGGAAGAGCGACGCTGCCCCGCAGATCGCCGGAGGCGGTGGCTCCGCCGGCATTGCGGAAGGAAAAGTCGCCTCCGATCAACGTCGTGCCGGCTGAGATCTGAACCCCGTGGAGCTGGGTCATGCCCGCCGGATTGTAGTACACGGCCGATGCATCGTCGGCTTGTGCGGTAAAGGCCG